>NZ_JAAIVI010000017.1:1579749-1846074 GCF_011008905.1 Wenzhouxiangella sp. XN201 | reverse complement strand
CCGAAGGGCAAGCCCGCGCAGCGGGCGCAGCCATCCTTCCGGGCGCGCCAAACAGAGAAGAGGCCCTGTCCCCGGACGGGGCTTTTTCGTATCCGAAGTTCCGATTCGAACCTCCGACCAATAGACAATTCGGTTCGAACCGAGCGCCGCAGGCGCGAGCTCGCTGAAGCGCGCAGCGCTTCAGGCCGAAGGCCAAGGCCGCGTAGCGGCCGCAGCCATCCTTCCGGGCGCGGGCGCTAAGGCTTCAGGATTCAGGGTTCAGGGTTCAGGGTTCAGAATTCAGGATTCAGGATTCAGGGTTCAGGGTTCAGGAGCCGGTGTTCGGGGGACGCAGTTGTAGTACCTTAATTGTGAATCCGAACCACGCGATACGAACCTAATGATCCCCTCGCCCCGCACGATCCGCTCAGTTGCTCTGATGCTGTCGCTGGTGTCGATATCCGCGGCCTTAGCCGCTGCGGAAATTGAAGAACTTGAAAGTCCCGCAGGGCCCGGCAGCCTGGCACCGTCATTCGCCCCCCTCGGCGACAACCGCCTCGTCCTGACCTGGCTGGAACCGGTCGAGAACGGTCATGCGCTGAAATTCTCCGTGCTCGATGAATCCGGCTTCGGCGCGGCAGAAACAATAAGCCAGGGCGAGGGCTGGTTCGCCAACTGGGCTGACACGCCGGGTCTCTTCGTCCTGCCCGGGGGTGACTGGGTGGCGCACTGGCTGGTCAAATCGGGGTCTTCGACCTATGCCTATGATGTGGTCATGGCGCGTTCGACTGATCGGGGACTGAGTTGGAGTGAGCCGGTGTCGCCGCACGATGACGGCACTCAGACCGAGCACGGTTTTGTCAGCTACTACGCGGCCTCGGCGGACCGGGTCGGCGTGGTCTGGCTCGACGGCCGAAATACCGGGATGGCGGAAAGCGGAGACGGCGGTGAGGGTCACGATGGACACGGGGGAGGCGGTGCCATGACTCTGCGAACGGCCGAGCTGGATGGTTCCGGGCTCGAGAAGACGGACGAACATCTGCTCGACGCACGCGTCTGTGATTGCTGCCAGACTGCTTCGGTGGTGTCGGCGGACGGCCCGGTTGTGGTCTATCGCGGCCGCAGCATGGACGAGATCCGGGACCACTACGTGGTTCGGCAAACGGCGGATGGCTGGAGTGAGCCCGAGCGACTCCATGCCGACAACTGGCGCATCGGTGGCTGTCCGGTCAATGGTCCCGCCATGGTGGCGGACGGTGAGCGAGTCGCCGTGGCCTGGTTCACCATGCCCGATGGTCAACCCGCCGTCCGGGTGGCGATTTCCGCGAACAGTGGCCGCATCTTCGAGCCGGTCGATGTGCTGGGTGAGGGGACAGCGCTGGGACGTGTCGATCTGGCCTTGTCCGGATCGGGGTTCGTGTTGTCCTGGGTTGATCAGGCTGACCGCTCCGGCGTGCTGCGCCTGGCTGGCTACGACTGGCAGGGGCAGCAGCAGTGGATGGAGCGCATCGACGGTCTGAACGCCGGCCGCGCGAGCGGTTTTCCGCGACTGGGCATCGGGCAGGGTTGCCGGCCGGTGGTGGCCTGGACCGGAACGAACGACGGCGAACGTCGGGTGCGTGTCGCTCGCCTTTCTGCCCGGGCTGGATGCCCGGAGACACCTAAAGCACCGGGAAGCAGTTGACCGCTCCGGGGCGAGTCCTTAATATTGATCGGCTTGGAATGCCGGGGTGTAGCGCAGCCTGGTAGCGCAACTGCTTTGGGAGCAGTAGGTCACAGGTTCGAATCCTGTCACCCCGACCATACCAGGGCTCCGAGCGCCCGTAGCTCAACCGGATAGAGCATCGGCCTTCTAAGCCGGCGGCTGCAGGTTCGAGTCCTGCCGGGCGCGCCAACCCATTACTGAACGGGTTATAATGGAGGATTACCGGCCGCGGGTCGGTTAAGACAATTTGTTCGATGGTGGGCGTAGCTCAGTTGGTAGAGCACTGGATTGTGGCTCCAGAGGTCGCGGGTTCAAACCCCGTCGCTCACCCCACCCGAGGGCCGTTAGCTCAATTGGTAGAGCAGCTGACTCTTAATCAGTAGGTTCGGGGTTCGAGTCCCTGACGGCCCACCATTCCCGAGCCGGACGGTTTTGCCGACCGGCTTCATTCAATACAGACAGACATTTCAAAGACACCAATATGCAGGTATCCGTAGAAAAGACCGGCGATCTGGAACGAAAGCTGACCGTTCAGGTGCCCGGCGACAGCATTGACAGCAAGGTCTCCGGCCGTCTCAATGAACTGCGTCGCCAGGTGCGGCTCAAGGGCTTTCGGCCGGGCCGCGTGCCGATGAACATCATCCGGAAGCGCTATGGCGATCAGGTGCGCGAGGAAATCCTGCAGGAAGTGATGCAGTCGAGCCTGCAGGAGGCCATCGGCGAGCAGGAAATGCGCGTGGCCGGCGTCAATCGCATCGAACCGAATCCTGCCGAAGGCGGCGGCGATTTCGAATTCACCGCCGACCTCGAGATCTTCCCGGAAATGCCCGAGATCGACGTGGCCGACATGGCTGTCGAGCGGCCCGAAGTCGAGGTGTCCGAGGAAGACGTCGACGAGATGATCGAGACCCTGCGGGAGCAGCAGAAAACCTGGAATGCGGTCGAGCGTGCCGCACAATCGGGCGATCGTGTGCAATTCGGTTACGTAGCCGAACTCGACGGTGAGCGCATTCCGGAAAAGGGCGAACACGAGATCGCGCCGATCATCGGCGAATTGGCCGCCTTTCCGGAGTTGGAACCGCTGCTCGAAGGCGCCACCGCGGGCGACGAGAAGGAAGCCGAGTTGACCTTTCCCGACGCCTATCGATTCGAGAGCCTGGCGGGCAAGACGGCGCAGGTGAAGCTGCGTATCAAGGCAGTCGAGGAACCGGAATTGCCCGAGGTCGACGATGCGTTCGCCGATAGCTTCGGCGTTGACGGCGGCGTCGAGCAGTTGCGGGCCGACGTGCGCAAGAATCTGGAACGCGAAATGCGCCAGGCGGTCAGTAACCGGCTCAAGCAGGCGGTCACCGATCAACTGGGCGAGCGTTACGGTGCCATCCCGCTGCCCGAAAGTGCCGTGCGACAAGAAGCTCAGCAGATGCAGGCGCAGTTGCAGCAGCGTACCGGCCAGCAGCCACCCCCGGCCGAGCAGTTCCGGGACGGGGCTGAAAAGCGCGTTCGCCTGGGCCTGCTGCTGGCCGAGATTGCCCGCCAACACGATATTTCGATCGACAGGGGCCGCGTCCAGGCCAAGATCGAGGAAGTGGCCGAGACCTACGACCAGCCCGAGCAGGTCATCGAGCTGTACCGCTCCGAGCCGCAGCTGATGGACCAGATCGAGAACATGGTGCTCGAGGACCAGGTGGTCGACTGGGTGCTTGAAAACGCATCGGTCAGCAACAAGACCATGTCATTCAAGGAACTGATGGGTCAGCAGCAATGAATGAAAAAGCGCTCAATCTAGTGCCGATGGTCGTCGAGCAGTCCGCACGCGGCGAGCGGGCCTACGACATCTACTCGCGCCTGCTCAAGGAGCGGGTCATCTTCATTGTTGGCCCGATCGAGGACTACGCGGCCAACCTGATCGTGGCTCAGCTGCTCTACCTTGAGTCGGAAAATCCCGAGAAGGACATCAACATCTACATCAACTCGCCGGGTGGCTCGGTGACGGCGGGCATGGCCATCTACGACACCATGCAGTTCGTAAAGCCGGACGTGGCGACAATGTGTGTCGGCCAGGCGGCGAGTATGGGTGCGCTGCTGCTGGCCGCCGGCGCGCACGGCAAGCGCTACGCGCTGCCGAACTCGCGCGTGATGATTCACCAGCCGCTGGGCGGATTTCAGGGCCAGGCCTCGGATATCGACATCCATGCCCGCGAAATCCTCAAAATGAAAGACACGCTAAACCGCATTCTGCAGCACCACACCGGGCAGGATATGGCGACCATCGAGAACGATACCGACCGCGACAAGTTCATGGCGGCCGAGGAAGCGCGCGATTACGGCCTGGTCGACGAGGTGATGAGCAGCCGCCATACACAATGACCGGACGCGATTTCGGTTAAACTCGGGTTCTGTGAGCAGAACCGGGAAGATTCAGGGACCATGAGCGAATCCACCAGCGACGGCAAGATCCTTTACTGCTCGTTTTGCGGGAAGAGCCAGCATGAGGTGCGCAAGCTGATTGCCGGCCCGAGCGTCTATATCTGTGACGAGTGTGTCGAGCTGTGCAATGACATCATTCGCGAGGAGCTCGAGGGCGCGACGGAGGGCGAGCGCGAGAATCTGCCCACGCCGCACGAAATTCACGAGTTTCTCGACAACTACGTCATCGGTCAGCAGGCGGCCAAGAAGGTACTGTCTGTGGCCGTGTACAACCACTACAAGCGGCTCGAGTCTTACAAGCACCGAGACGATGTGGAGCTGGCCAAGTCCAATATCCTGCTGATCGGCCCGACGGGCTCGGGCAAGACCCTGCTCGCCGAGACCCTGGCACGCATGCTCAATGTGCCGTTCACTATTGCCGATGCCACGACGCTAACCGAGGCCGGCTATGTCGGCGAGGATGTCGAGAACATCATCCAGAAGCTGTTGCAGAAATGCGACTATGACGTCGAGAAGGCGCAGCAGGGCATCGTCTACATCGATGAAATCGACAAGATCTCGAAGAAGGCCGAAAACCCTTCGATCACACGCGACGTTTCCGGTGAGGGCGTACAGCAGGCCCTGCTCAAGCTGATCGAGGGCACCATGGCCTCGGTACCGCCGCAGGGCGGGCGCAAGCACCCACAGCAGGAGTTCCTGCAGGTCGATACGCGCAACATCCTGTTTGTCGTCGGCGGCGCCTTTGCCGGCCTGGACAAGGTCATCCAGGAGCGCTCGCAGTCGGCTGGCATCGGCTTCCGCGCCGAAGTGCGTGATCCCGACTCCGGCGACGTCTCCAGGCTGCTGACCGAAGTCGAACCCGAGGATCTCATCCGTTACGGCCTGATTCCCGAGTTCGTCGGCCGTCTGCCCGTAGTGGCGACCCTTTCCGAGCTTGACGAGGACTCCCTGGTGCGGATCCTCACCGAGCCGAAGAATGCCGTGGTCAAGCAGTTCCACAAGCTGTTCGAAATGGACAATTGTGAACTCGAAGTGCGCGACGACGCCCTGCATGCCATAGCCCGCAAGGCCATGGCGCGCAAGACCGGCGCCCGCGGGCTTCGCACCATCATCGAAAATGTGCTGCTCGATATCATGTACGACCTGCCCTCGACCGATAACGTCACCAAGGTTGTCATCGACGAGGCGGTAATCGACGGCGAGTCCGCGCCCTACCTGATCTACGAAAGCCAGCCACAGCGCGCCGGCGCGGAATCCTGACCCGTCCGGGTTTCGGGAGCCTCGGAGGTTCCCTGGACCGGACCGGTGCTTGAATCGGGCCGGCCCGGCGCCAATATTCCATATCAGTCCGATTCACACGTGACGGGCCGATAAGCGGCCCGCACCTACTCAGAGAGTTTTCATGGCCGCTCAAGACGTCAGCAATCCCAATGAAGCCCGCCAGCCCACGCCGGTATTGAGCCTGCGTGATGTGGTGGTGTATCCGCACATGGTCATTCCGCTTTTCGTGGGGCGCGAACGTTCGGTGCGTGCGCTTGAGGAGTGCATGAATGTCGACAAGCAGATCCTGCTGATCACCCAGAAGAACCCCGAGACCGAGGAGCCGGGGCCGGAGGACCTGTTCGACTGCGGCACGATCGCCACCGTGCTGCAAATGCTGCGACTGCCCGACGGGACCACCAAGGTGCTGGTCGAAGGTGTCGAGCGTGTTGGCGTCGACTCGCTCGATGACAGCGGTGAGTATCTGTCCGCACGGTTTTCGCGCCTGGAAGGCGAGTCCGATGACGATTCGCGCACCCTGGACGTGACCACGCGCAGCCTGGTCAACCTGTTCGAACAGTACGTCAAGCTCAGCCGCAAGGTGCCGCCGGAGCTGCTGACGACGCTGTCGGGCATCGAGGATCCGAGCCGTCTGGCCGATACCATCGCTGCACACCTGGCCGTGCGCATCGAGGACAAGCAGCGGGTGCTCGAGATCGCGCCGATTGCCGAGCGCATGGAGTTCCTGATGGGGCTGATCGAAGGCGAAATCGACGTCCTCAAGCTGGAGAAGCGTATCCGCGGCCGCGTCAAGAACCAGATGGAGAAGAGCCAGCGCGAGTACTACCTCAACGAGCAGATGAAGGCCATCCAGAAGGAATTGGGTGACCTCGACGAATCAGGCAATGATCTGGGCGATCTTGAGGCGAAGATCGAGAAGGCCGGCATGCCCAAGGAAGCGCTGGAAAAGGCCAAAAGCGAATTCAACAAGCTCAAGATGATGTCGCCGATGTCGGCCGAGGCGACGGTGGTTCGCAACTACCTCGACTGGATGCTGATGCTGCCCTGGAAAAAGCGCAGCAAGATCAGCCATGACATCAAGGGTGCCTCTGACATCCTGGAGGCCGACCACTACGGGCTCGAGCGGGTCAAGGAACGCATTCTCGAGTACCTGGCCGTGCAAAAGCGCGTCAAGAAACTGAAAGGCCCGATCCTTTGCCTGGTCGGTCCCCCGGGTGTGGGCAAGACCTCACTGGGACGCTCGATTGCCCGCGCGACGGGGCGCAAGTTCATTCGCATGAGCCTCGGCGGCGTGCGCGACGAAGCCGAGATCCGCGGTCATCGCCGGACCTACATCGGGTCGTTGCCGGGCCGTGTACTGCAGAGCCTGAGCAAGGCCGGCAGCCGCAACCCGCTGTTCATGCTCGATGAGCTCGACAAGATGTCGATGGACTTCCGGGGCGATCCGTCCTCGGCGCTGCTCGAGGTGCTCGATCCCGAACAGAACAACACGTTTTCGGATCACTATCTGGAAGTCGACTTCGACCTGTCGGAAGTGATGTTCGTAGCCACGGCCAACTCGCTGAACATCCCGGCGCCGTTGCTCGACCGGATGGAGATCATCCGAATCCCCGGCTACACCGAGGACGAAAAGCTCAACATCGCCATGCGCTACCTGCTGCCCAAACAGCTCGAGCAACACGGACTTGAGAATGGCGAGATGCTTCTGAGCGAAGCGGCGATCGTCGACATCATCCGTCACTACACGCGTGAGGCCGGCGTCCGTAATCTCGAGCGCGAAATCGCCAAGATCTGTCGCAAGGTCGTCAAGGAGCTCAGCCTCGACGAGAAAATGACCAAGCGGCTGGTAACCGTCAAGAACCTGGACAAGTACCTGGGCGTGCGCCGCCACCGGTATGGCCGGGCCGAGGAGCAAAACGAAATCGGCCAGGTCACAGGTCTGGCCTGGACCGAAGTCGGTGGCGAGCTGCTGCAGATCGAGGCGAATGCCGTGCCCGGCAAGGGCAAGCTCACCCATACCGGCCAGCTCGGCGACGTCATGAAGGAGTCGGTGCAGGCCGCACTGTCGGTGGTGCGATCGCGCGCTGCAGCCCTGGGCATCGATGAGAACTTCTACCAGAACCGCGACATCCACATTCACGTGCCCGAGGGCGCTACGCCGAAGGATGGCCCGAGTGCGGGCATCGCCATGGTCACGGCGCTCGTCTCGGTGATGACCAATGTGCCTGTGCGTGCCGACGTGGCCATGACCGGGGAGATCACACTCCGCGGCAAGGTGCTACCCATTGGCGGACTCAAGGAAAAATTGCTGGCTGCGCTACGTGGTGGCATCAAGGTGGTGATGATTCCCGAGGAGAACGTCAAGGATCTCGCCGAGATTCCCGATCGCATCAAGAAGGACCTCGATATCCGACCAGTCCAGTGGATCGACGAAGTGCTTGATCTGGCCCTGGCCGGCCGGCCGGCCGCGAGTGAGGCCGAGGGGGGCGAGCCGGGCTCGCCTGGCCGCGATTCGGCTGAAAGCGGAGTGCGCCCGCACTGATTCACCCCGGAAGCGTTGCCAATCGGGCCGATTGCGGACTTTTTGCCGGCTCTCCTATTGATGCGCCGGGTCGGCTGATATACCATCGATGACCAACAGACGGCTGGTTGCTGCCCTTGGGGGTCGACTCACGCAGCAGCGCGGGGACTGGCCGCTGCCACCCACCATGAACATAAAATTGTCTGGAGCGACATAAATCATGAATAAAACCGAACTTGTTGAAAGCATTGCCACAGATTCCGGCCTCTCCAAGGCGGACGCTCAGCGCGCCCTGGATGCCACCATCGGCTCGGTCACCAAGGCACTCAAGAAGGGAGACACGGTGTCCCTGGTCGGTTTCGGCACCTTCTCGGTGAAGAAGCGCGCCGCCCGTACCGGCCGCAACCCGGCCACCGGTGAAACCATCCAGATCAAGGCGTCGAAAACTCCGTCATTCAAGGCTGGTAAAGGCTTCAAGGACGCGATAAAATAACGGGCTTGTGCCCGGGGTGCTTAGCTCAGCTGGGAGAGCATCGCCCTTACAAGGCGAGGGTCGGAGGTTCGAGCCCTCCAGCACCCACCAGGACAAGGAGTGGTAGTTCAGTTGGTTAGAATACCGGCCTGTCACGCCGGGGGTCGCGGGTTCGAGTCCCGTCCACTCCGCCACTGATCAACAGGGCGCCCTCGGGGCGCCCTGTTCATTTCCGAAACAACCGGGATCTTAAAGGAACATGCTTCAGGCCATTCGTGATCGTGTAACGGGGATCGTCGCCATCTTTGTGCTCGGCCTGCTGGCCGTTCCCTTTCTGTTCTTCGGTATGGAAAGTTACATGGGCGCCGTGCCGCAGGATGCCGTGGCGACCGTCGGTGACGCCGAGATCAGCACCAGTGAATTTCAGACTTCGTTCGCTCGCTATCGACAGCAATTGCGAGCGCAGCAGGGCGATGATTACAACGAGATTGCCACCAATCAGCCGGCCCAGCGCCGCGAGCACCTGGAGGGCATGATCGATCGGCTGCTGCTTCGCCAGTATGCCGAGGAAATGGGGCTCCGGGTTTCGGACCGGGAGATCGCGCAGTCTATTCGCGATATTCCCGCCTTCCAGATTGACGGACAGTTCAACCCGGATGTCTATCGCCAGACGCTGCAAGGCGCTGGTGAGACGCCTGGTAGTTTCGAGGCCAGTCTGCGTGACGATATACAGACCAGCCTGCTGCCTGCAGCGTTGAGCGAGTCGGTCATCGTCACCGAATCGGAAGTCGATCGCATGATTCGTCTGCAACAGCAAAACCGACAGGTGACGCTGATCGATGTCGATGCCGAGCCCTTCCTCGACCAGGTGGAAATCAGCGAAGACGACATCGAAGCCTATTACCAGGACAATCTCGAGGCATTTACCACTGAAGAACAGGTCAAGCTCGCCTATGTCGAGCTGCGACCGGAAGAGATGATCGAAGAGGTCAGTTTGAGTGAGGAGGAGCTGCGCCAGCGTTACGAGGCCGCGAGCCAGCGCTACCTGACGCCGGAGTCCCGCCGCGCCTCGCACATCCTGATCGAATCGGGTAATGAGAGTGACGATGAAAACTCGGCGCAGGCGCGGGCCGAGCAATTGCGCGAACGCATCGAGCAGGGTGAATCATTCAGCGAACTGGCGCGGGAACATTCCGATGATTTCGCTTCGGCCGATCAGGGCGGTGACCTGGGCTGGATCGAGCCCGACGACATGGTCGAGGCCTTCGAGGATGCCCTGTATGCGCTGGACGCGCCGGGTGACGTGTCCGAGCCGGTGCAGACGAACTTCGGATGGCACCTCATTCGGCTCGAGGAAATCCGCCCGCCGGAGGGCATGAGTTTCGAGGAAGCCCGCAGCGAGATACTCGACGAGTACCTGCAGCGCCAGCGTGAAGATCTTTATTTCGAACTGTCCGAGCGCATGGTTGATCTGGTCTATGCCGACGACAGCACGCTCGAACCTCTGGCCGAGGAACTGGATGTGCCCATTCGGGAAACCGAGTGGTTTACCCGGGCCGGCACCGACGAGGGCATCGCGGCCAACCCTGAGGTGGTCGAAGCGGCATTTTCGGATCTGGTGCTGATCGACGGAGCGGTGTCCGATCCGATCGAGATCGAACGCAATCACATGGTCGCCATCAAGGTTGCAGAGCATCGCCCCTCCGAGCCACGCCCGCTCGAAGAAGTGGCCGAACAGATCCGTGAACGGCTGCAGAACGAGCGCGCTCAGGAATTGGCGCGAGAGCAAGCCGAAGGGCTCAGGGAACGGATCGCCTCGGGTGAGACCACGTTCGAGTCATTGGCCGACTCCGAGGGCGTCGAACTGGTGCAGCTCGACTCGGTTGGCCGTAACGATTTCCAGCAGGGTCCAAACTTCGTGCAGGAGCTGTTCCGCCTGCCGGACCCGGGTGATGAGCCGAGCCTGCATGTGCTTCCCCGCCTGGGCGGCTATGCCGTCGTAAGGCTCGAGGCGGTTCAGCCGGGCGATCCGTCGGCAACTGGAGAAAGCGAACGTGACCTGGTCCGTCGCCAGCTTCAATTCATGCGCATGAACGAAGAAGTGGAAGGCCTGCTGACGCGGCTGCGCGAACAAACCGATATCAACGTGATTGAAGACAGGCTCTAGCCAGCAATTCTGAAGTGTTTAGTGTTAAGAAAAAGCCGGGCATCGCCCGGCTTTTTTGATTGTGCGCGCAGTAGCTCTCAGGGTCTTCTATTCGAGGCCGGCCATGCCGACGATGTTGTACCCACAGTCGACGTAGGTGATTTCTCCGGTGATGCCGGCGGCGAGATCCGAGCACAGGAAGGCAGCGGCGTTGCCGACATCTTCAGTGGTGACATTGCGCCGCAGCGGCGAGGTCTCCTCGACGTGGTCGAGCATCGCCCGGAGCTTGGATACTCCCGAGGCTGCCAGCGTCTTGATCGGGCCTGCGGAAATGCCGTTGACACGGATGCCGTCCTTGCCCAGTCCATGCGCCAGGTAGCGGACCGAGGCCTCGAGCGAGGCCTTGGCCAGACCCATCACGTTGTAGCTTGGCATGGCACGCGCCGCGCCGAGGTAGCTGAGCGTCAGCAGCGCGCCATTGCGGCCTTTCATGAGATCGCGCCCGGCGCGGGCGAGCGCTGGAAAGCTGTAGGCTGAAATATCATGTGCGATGCGGAAGCCTTCGCGATCGATCACGTCGGCGAACTCGCCTTCAAGCTGCTCGCGCGGCGCGAAACCCACGGCGTGAACGATGATGTCGAGTTCGCCCCATTGCTCGCGAATGGCATCGAAAACCGCCTCGATCTGTTCGTCGCTAGCGACATCAAGCGGCAGAACCAGCTTCGATCCAGTCTGGTCGGCGATCTTTTGGACGCGGGACTCAAGCCTTTCATTCTGATAGGTATACGCCAGTTCCGCGCCTTCGCGGTGCATAGCCTCGGCGATGCCCCATGCGATCGATCGCGGGCTGGCGACACCGACGATCAAGGCCTTCTTGCCTTCCAGCATGCCCATATTGATGACTTCCTCGGTTGTTTGTGTAAGAAACGCCGGTGATTGTACCGGCCCGGCACGAAGCTGTCTCGTCATCGACGTCCGTCGTGGTACACTCTCTCGACCGACCGTTCGGTCAGTTACAGGAAGGCAGCACATCAATGAGTTCCAGCAACGCACCAGTGAGTGCCTCCAGCGGGCGATCCCGCCTGCTCGATGCGGCCGCCGCCGAGTTTTCGGCCAGCGGCTATGCGGGCGCCTCCATAGCGGCCATCGCCCGCCGGGCGGCGGTGAGCAAGTCGACGGTCTTTCACCATTTCGAGTCGAAGGAAGATCTCTATCTGGCCGTCATCGGCGAAGCGGTTGCGGACTTCACCAAGCGGCTCGAGCATGTCCTGGCGCCCGATCTGGACGGCCCGCAGGCACTCGAAGGATTTCAGCTCGAGCATCTCAGGCACCTGCGATCGCATCGGCAGGTTGCCCGCCTGATCATGCGCGAGTTACAGGATCCCGCGCTTGAGCGGCGCAAGCCCCTGATCATGGAATTGCTTTCGACCAACTACACCCGCCTGGTCCGATTCATCGAGCAGTCCCAGGCCAGCGGACGGCTGCGCGAGTCGCTCGATCCCAACGTGGCTGCCCTGATGATGTTCGCGGTCAACGCCTTCTATTTCCAGCATGCTGATGATCTGGCCAGGCTGCCCGCAGCAAATATCGACGGCAACGACGAAGGATTCGCGCGGGCCGTTATCGACATTCTTTACGACGGGCTCGCGCCGCGCGAGTCGGATGGAGACCGATCATGAATCCCAGACTGATTGCATTGATGCTCCTGGCGCTGACCCTTGCCGCCGCCTGTGACAGCGAAGAGGAGAGCGGCTCGGAGGAACGGGCCACACCCGTGACCGTCACCGAGGTCCGCAGCGAGTCGGTCGAGCGGGTCGAGACTTCGATCGGTCGTCTGCGGGCGAATACGGCGCCCGCCGTGTCGGCCGAAACGGGAGGACGCATTGCTTCGATTCTCGTCGACGCAGGGGACGAGGTCGAAGCCGGCGAGGTGCTTGCCGAGATCGAACCGGAAGTGCAGCAGATTTCGGTTAATTCCGCCCGCGCCGAAGTGCGTCGTTTGGATGCGTTGCTCGAGAACGAACGTCGCCGGGTCGAGCGTCTGAGTGATCTCGCCCGGCAGCAGTCGGTAGCGCAGGACCAGCTCGACGAGGCGCGTACTGCCGTCGAATCGCTCCAGGCCCAGCTCGAGGCCGCGCAGTCGCGCCTGGAAGATGCCGAGTACAACCTGCGCCAGACACAGGTGCTGAGTCCGGTCAGCGGCCGTGTCCAGGCCCGACTGATCAGTGACGGCGATTACGTCAGTGCCGGCACCCGGCTGTTCGAACTGGTTTCGACCCAGGCTTTGCGCGCGTTCCTGCCGCTGCCGGAGCATCTCCAGGACCAGGTCGCGATCGGGCAGCCGGTTCGCCTGGCGATTCCGGCCCGGCCGCAGGACCAGGTCCTGGCCGAAGTCACCGACTTGCGGCCGGTGGTGGGCGAGGCATCGCGCGCCATCGAACTGATCGTCGATCTGGATAACCCCGGCCACTGGCGGCCCGGTGGCTCGGTTACCGCCCAGGTCATTCTCGAGCAGCACGAAGGGCTGGTGGTTCCGCCAGCAGCCGTGGTGCGCCGCCCGGCCGGGATTGTGGTCTACGTTGTCGACGGTGAACGCGTTCAGGAGCGAACGGTTGACACGGGGCTGAGGGGCACTGGCTGGATCGAGATTGCCGAGGGGGTCGAGGCTGGCGAAACCGTTGTGGTCGACGGTGCCGGATTTCTGACCGACGGTGCACGTATCGCGGTCGAGACGGATAAGGACGCCTCATGACCCTGCCGGAGCTCTCGATTCGCCGGCACGTGCTGGCCTACATGATCTCGGCGGTGATGGTGCTGTTCGGCCTGATCGGTTTTCGCAGCATCGGCGTTGATCGCTTTCCGGAAATCGAGTTTCCCCTGGTTTCGGTGACGACTGTGCTACCGGGGGCCAGCCCGGAAATTGTCGATGCCAGCATCACCAATATTGTCGAGGGATCGGTCAATAGCGTCCCCGGGATCGACTTTATCCAGTCGACCTCTTCGCCGGGTGTGTCGCAGGTGCTGGTGACTTTCAACCTGGCCAAGGACATCGACGTGGCCTTCAACGAGGTCCAGGCCAAGGTCAACCAGGTACTGCGTGAGCTGCCCGAGGATGCCGACCCGCCGGTGGTCGCCAAGGTCGAGGCCGGGGCCAGTGCCATCATGTGGCTGTCGCTGCAGGGCGACCGTACCCTGCAGCAACTCAATCAGTACGCCAACAACGTCGTTCGCAAGCGGCTTGAGACCATCGACGGGGTCGGCGAAGTGCAGATCGGCGGTCGGCGGGCGCGTACCATCCGGGTCGAGATTGATCTCGATCGCATGGCCGCGCTGGGGGTGGCGGCCGGGGATGTGCGCAATGCTTTTGCCAGCGAGCATGTCCAGTATCCGGGCGGCTTTCTGGTTTCGGGAGAAACCGAGGCCCTGGTCAAGCTTGATCTCGAGTTCCACTCGCCCGAGGAACTCGAGGAAATGGTCATCCGCCACGTCGACGGTGCACCGGTACGTCTGTCCGATTTCGCCGAAGTGGTCGACGGCCTGGCCGATTACCGCTCGGTGGCGCGCTTCATGGGCGAGCCGACGGTTGGTCTGGGTATCGTCAAGATTTCCGGTACCAATACCGTGGCCATCGTCGAGGAGGTCAAACGGCGCCTCGAAGAAGAAATCATGCCGCAGTTGCCGCCGGGCATGAGCATCCAGATTGCGTCCGACGATTCCGAACTGATCGAGGAGATTGTCCAGGCGCTCGAGGAGCATTTGCTCGAGGGGACGCTGCTGGCCGCGCTGGTGGTGTTGTTCTTCCTGCGTACCTGGCGCGGGACGGTGATCATCGCGCTGGCCATTCCGGTTTCCCTGCTGGCCGCGGTGGCCGCGATCTACATGCTCGGCTACACATTCAATACGATGACGCTGCTTGGGCTGTTACTGCTCATCGGCGTCGTGGTTGACGATGCTATCGTCGTGCTCGAGAACATATACCGTTTCCGCGAGGAAGAAACGCCCGATCCGATCGAGGCGGCAATCGGTGGCAGCAACCAGGTCTTTTTCGCCATCATCGCCACCACCCTGACGCTGGTGTCGATCTTCGCTTCAGTGATCTTTCTCGGCGGCATCATTGGCCGATTCTTCGAATCCTTTGCCGTCACCGTCACCGTGGGGGTGCTCGCTTCGGCCGTCGTGGCGCTGACGCTCACGCCGATGCTCAGTTCGCGCTACCTGCGCGTGCGACGCAAGGGCGAGGAACACGGTCGCATCTATCATGCACTCGATCGCTTCTTCGAGGGCATGAACGACGGCTATCATCGACTCCTCGATTGGACTCTGAATGCCCGCTGGCTGGTACTGGCGATCGCCCTCGGTATTGTGCTCAGTTCGTTCTTCTTCCTGATCGACATCGACAAGGAATTAGTGCCCGAGGAGGACGAGAGCCGGTTTGTCGTCTCCTTCCGCGCGCCTCTGGGGACCGGCATCGAAGCCACCGATGACTACCTGCGTCAGATCGAACAGGTACTCGGCGCGCACTCGGAGATTCGTACCTATTTCACTGCCATTGGCCTGGGCGCCGCCGGCGAGGTCAATCGCGGCATCGCCTTCGTGCGCATGGTCGAGCGGGGAGAGCGCGATATCAGCCAACAGCGCTTTCTCGATCGAATCCGCGCCGACCTGGCGCGCATTCCCGGCGTCATGGCCTTTGCCGCACCGCCTTCTTTCGTCGGCGGTCAGCGCGGCGATCCGCTGCAATTCGTGGTCAGTGGCCCCGACCTGGAGGAAGCCTCCAGGCTGGCCGAGGAGATGAAATCGCGACTCGAGGCGATCGACGGCATGGGGCCACTCGATCTCGATCTTCAGCTCGATCTGCCCCAGCTCGACGTCGAGGTCGATCGGGTACGTGCGGCCGAAGCTGGTTTGTCTTCGTCCGAAATCGCCTTTGCCGTCAATATGCTCGTCGGCGGCATCGACATCGCCCGCTACAACGATGAGCCGGGCGACGGGGAGCGCTACGATATCCGGGTCAAGGCGCGTGAGGGACAAGTCGCGAAACCGGCCGACCTGAACAAGATCTACCTGAGAACGCGAGAGGGATCGCTGGTGCGCTTTGACTCGCTGGCGCAGGCCGAAGAAACCGTGGGACCGGCCGTGATCACGCGCTTCGACCTCAATTACTCGGCCAATTTCTACGGCAATCCGGAAATTCCGCTGGGACAAGCTGTGGACGAGATCAACCGTATCGCCGACGAGGTCCTGCCGCTCGGCTACGGCGTGGCCTACAAGGCCCAGGCGCGGGAATTCCAGCAGACCCTGCAGTACGTGCTGTTCGCCTTCGTACTGGCGATCATCCTGGTGTTCATCGTGCTGGCCAGCCAGTTCAATTCCTTCATCCAGCCGTTGATCGTCATGACCGCACAGCCGTTGGCAGTCATCGGGGGGATTTTGCTGCTGTGGCTGACCGGCAATTCACTCAATATCTACTCGATGATCGGTATGGTGTTACTCGTAGGACTGGTGGCGAAGAATTCCATCCTGTTGGTGGACCTCACCAACCAGTTCCGCGAGCAGGGGCAGGGCGTCGATGAAGCGCTGCGCAATGCCTGCCCGATTCGCCTGAGGCCGGTACTGATGACCTCGCTGACGGTGATCCTGGCCCTGACGCCGCCGGCGCTGGGTTTTGGTGCCGGCGCAGACACCAACGGGCCACTGGCCATTGCCGTCATTGGCGGCATGCTCAGTTCGACCCTGTTGACCCTGGTCGTTGTGCCGGCTACTTACTCGTTGATCGAGCGCTATTTCGATCGTCGGCAGGGTGGACGCAGGATTTCACAGGAGACATGACATGAAGCTCATCGCAATTTCGGGAAGCCTGCGCAAGGCTTCCTTCAATACACGACTGGCGAATCTCATCGCTGATACGGCCCCGGGCGACGTTACAGTCGATGTGACCACGTTGCACGGCATTCCTCTCTATAACGCCGACGACGAGGCCGAGTCGGGGATTCCGGAGCCGGTGGAATCACTTCGCGGCCAGATCAAGGCGGCCGACGGCCTGATTCTCGTCACGCCCGAGTACAACGCGGCCATGCCGGGGGTGTTCAAGAATGCCCTGGACTGGTTGACGCGCCCCGGCGAGGAAATGAAGCCTACCTTCAGCCGCCCGACGGCCCTGGCCGGCGCCACACCGGGTGCTTGGGGCACCGCCTATTCCCAGGCCGGTAGTCTGGTCAACCTGCGCCAGATGGGTTGCCTTCTCTTTCCCGACCATCTGCGCATCTCGAAAGCCGGTGATCGCTTCGACGGCGAAAAGGCCGACGACAAGCTCGTCGAGCAGGTCGATGGGTGGCTAACGGGATTTGTGGATTTCGTTACAACTAACAACTGACAACCAAATTGGCGCCCCGGGCAGGAGTCGAACCTGCGACCTGCCGCTTAGGAGGCGGCTGCTCTATCCTGCTGAGCTACCGGGGCGGGGTCATCCGGAAGGTGGCGAAATACTAACAGAAGCCTCCTCGAGTTGTCCGGCCAGCAACGTGCCGCGCCAGCCGTCGAGCCAATCCGGCCGTTCACCGCGTATCAGACGCGTGAGTTCTTTCTTGCTGGCGATCACCGCCGCATCGATGCCGAGCTCCGCGGCCAGGCCGCGAACGACCTGCTGGGCCTGCTTGAGCTGTGTTCGTTGCGCGGGCGTTAAGGGGTCAAGCCAGGGTGGACGTTCGAAAGCGCTGGCGTCGACCGAAGCCAGCAGATCGCGCAGTTCGACCTCGTGGCGCCGGCGCTGGCGCTCTCCGAGTGCCTCGATGGCCTGATCGGGCCCCTCTCCGGCGGTGCTGCGAGCCATTTCGATCAGGGTCTCGTCGGAAAGCACGAAGCGCCGCGGCAGATCACGCTGTCGAGCCGCTGTCTCCCGCCAATCCGCCAGGGCGTTCAGAACGGCGAGTTCCCTGGTTTCGAGCCGTCCCGCGCCCTTGACCCGGCTCAGCGGCGGCGTGGTATCGCCCGCTCGCGCGGCTTCGACGATGCGGTTGCAGTCCTCGCGATGCCAGTCCAGCCGGCCGACGCGTTCCAGGGCTTGTTCGAGGCAGAACTTGAGGTCGGGCAGCCAGACCACGTCCTCGGCCGCGTAACGCAGGAGGCCGGCCGTCAGCGGGCGGCGACACCAGTCACTGCGTGCCTTGCCGCCAGCCAGTTCAACGCCGAACGCAGCTTCGACCAGGTTTTCATACCGGCATTGCAACGGCATGCCGATCATGGCTGCCGCCACCTGGGTATCGAACAGGGGTTGTGGCCAAACGCCCCCGACTGCGTAGAGCACGTCCAGGTCCTCGCCCACGCTGTGCAGGACCTTGGTCACATTGGCGTCGGCCAGCATCCGTCCCAGCCTCGGCATGCGGGGCAGGGCGACCGGATCGAGCAGCCAGGCCTGGTCGCCGCTGCTGATCTGGATGAGGCCGGGGCGGGCATGGAAGGTCCGCTCGCGCACGAATTCGGTATCGATGCCCAGCGCCTGATGCGCATCCCAGCAATCAGCTGCCCGTTCGAGGGCAACCTCTTCGGTCACCAGCTCAGCGTCGTCGATCGCTGCTGCGGCCGCGCTTGTACGCGCTTCTGCGGGCTTTCGGCACGGCATCGGGGTGTTCATCGGTAACGGGCTCCATCGGGAAAGGCGGTTGTCGTGAGCGGCTCGATACGCTATTTTCACACATTCGAATGGTGCGCCTGGTTCCGGATCCAGGTCAGGGGAGCCTGTTTGAGCACGCCATTTCCAGCACAAAACCAGCAACAGGAGCTGTAAATTCGATGAGATATCTGCTGCTCGCGATGAGCGTCGGCTTTTTCCTGCTCGTACCCGCGAAGGGTATGGCACAAGAGTCGAGCGAAGAAGGGGCCGAGGCTGAGGAACAAGCCGAGGAAACGGAAGACGAGCGGCGCGTACGCCGCCTCAGCGATGTCATGGGAGAGGGCTCGGAAGAGTTCGACATCGATTTCGAGAATATCGATATTCCGCAACAGCCGGTCGAACCCGTGCCGGAAGTGAGCCTGCCCGATCCGCAACAGGACGAACGCCTGCAAACGCTGCTGAGAGCGAGTGCCTTCGCACCCAATGATCCCGACACCCAGGCGGCCCTGAGCGATCTGATCGACGAGGTTGAAAGCGACATCCGCAGCGCGCTCGCAGCCGAGAATTTCGGGCTGGCCAGGCAGCTGGTTTCAGTCGTGCGCGAAGTCGAGCCGAATCGTGGAATCATTGCCCAAGCCGAGGCGGCCATCAATCGCAATGCAACGATTGGCCAGACCCTGGCGCAGGCCGAGGCCGCACTCGAGGCCGGCCAACTGACGGCGCCACCCGAGGACAACGCCGCGGAGTTGTTTGGTCGAGTGCTGGAACTCGAGCCTGAGAACGAGGAGGCACAATCCGGCCTGGCGCGTACGCACGAGGCCATGATCGAAGATGCCATTCGGATGGCTCGCGAGGAACTCGATTTCGAGGGAGCCGAGGCTCGTCTGGTCGAGGCCGAGTCCATTTACGACGGGGCGGAAGCGACATCCGATGCTCGCCAGGCGATCGCCGATTTTCGCGAGCAGCACATTGAAGCACTGGATCGCGAGGTGCTGAGCCATGTCGACGAGGGCCGCTACGATCAGGCCGAAGAAGGCATCACCGAACTGGTGGCCCTGGGTCATTCCCGCGCGCGTATCGACGCGCTGGAAGCTTCGCTGAGCGATGCCCGTCTTTACGGTAGCTTCGAGCCTGGCCAGCAGTTCGATGACGGACTCGATGGGCTGGGAATTACCGGCCCGCAGATGGTTGTCATGCCAGCTGGCAGCTTCATGATGGGCTCGCCCGAAGACGAGGCCGACCGCATGAACAACGAGGGGCCGCAGCACCGGGTGACCTTCGACCGCGGGTTTGCACTGGCGCGCACGGAAGTCACCGTCGGGCAGTTTGCCGATTTCGTCGATAACACGGGTTACCGAACCGACGCCGAGAATGTCGGCAGTTCACGCGTGTACGATCTCAACTCAGGCCGCATGGATGAGGAAGACGGCATCAACTGGCGTCATGACTATGCCGGTGAAGAGGCCGATGACGACCTGCCGGTCGTCCATGTGTCCCATCGCGATGCGATGGCCTACGTGGAATGGTTGGCCGATCGCACCGGGCGCTCCTACCGCCTGCCGTCGGAAGCCGAATTCGAGTACGCGCTGCGTGCCGAATCGCAGACGCCGTACTGGTGGGGTAGTGGTTCACCGCCTGAAGACGATATCGAAAACGTCACGGGAGATCGAGATGTCTCGCCCGCCGGCGCGCGTTGGAACGTGGCCTTTAATCGCTATTCCGACGGACACTGGGGGCCGGCGCCGGCCGGATCCTTGCAGGCGAATCCCTTCGGCCTGTACGACATGGGTGGCAATGTCATGGAGTGGGTGGCCGACTGCTGGCATGACAGCTTCGTGCGTGCGCCTGGTGATGGTTCAGCCTGGATCAATCCCGGCTGTGAGCGTCACGTGATCAAGGGTGCCTCCTGGTCGAGCACACCGAGTATGTCGCGCTCGGCATTCCGAATCTCCAGTCGCGCCACCAGTACCGACATGCGCGTCGGCTTCCGGGTCGCGCGCGACCTTTAAATTATCCGCCCACTGCGCCGGGCCCTGCGAGGCCCGGCAGTTTCTTCCGCAACAGTCCTTTGCCGGCCATGAGGATGGTTTCGCATCCTCGCTTGCACAAAAATTAGAAACGCCTTATATTAAATTTAATTAATGTTCTAAGGGCCCGCATGGCCTTGCCATGGGGGATGGCGTACCGAGGACAGACCAGGAAGAGCGCATGGCCAGAATCGTCATCATAGGTGCCGGTATCGGTGGCGTACCGGCAGCCTATGAATTGCGGGATACGTTGGCGGCGGAACACGAAATTACCCTCATTGGCGCCCAGCCGTACTTTCAGTTCGTACCTTCCAATCCCTGGGTGGCCGTAGGATGGCGGGATGCAGAGGCGATCACCGTGCCCTTGGCAGGGCCGATGGAAAAGCGCGGCATCCGCTTCGTGCACGATACCGTCAGCGAAATCGATCCGGAGGATCAACAGCTGGCCCTGGCCGGCGGCGGTGAGGTTGATTACGACTACCTGGTCATTACGACCGGACCCGAGCTTGCCTTCGATGCCATCGAGGGACTGGGACCGGGGTCCGGTTACACCCACTCGATCTGCACCCTGGAACACGCGGAGGAGGCTTGGGCGGACTATGAGCGATTCCTGGAGAACCCGGGCCCGATCTTGATCGGTGCCGTTCAGGGGGCGAGCTGTTTCGGTCCCGCCTACGAATTTGCCATGATCGTTGATGCCGATCTGCGTAAGCGAAAAATGCGCGACAAGGTACCGATCACCTTCGTGACGAGTGAGCCATACATCGGCCACTTGGGGCTGGGCGGAGTGGGCGACTCCAAGAGCCTGATGGAGCACGAACTGCGTGAACGCCACATCCGGTGGCTGACCAACGCTCGCGTGGATCGCGTCGAGCCCGGGACCATGCACGTAACGGAAGTGAATGACGACGGAGAGGATCGGCGCAGCCATGAACTCCCGTTCAGCTTCTCGATGATGTTGCCGTCCTTCCGCGGCGTACCTGCTGTGGCCAATACCGAAGGCCTGTGCAATCCGAAGGGATTCGTCAATATCGATCGGCACCAGCGCAATCCGAACTACCCGAACATCTACTCGGCGGGGGTGTGCGTTGCGATTCCCCCCGTGGAGGAGACGCCGCTGCCCGTCGGAGCGCCGAAGACCGGTTACATGATCGAGTCGATGATCTCTGCGATTGTGCACAATATTGCTGCCGACCTCGAAGGCAAGCCTGTTGAGGCCGAGGCGAGCTGGAATGCCATCTGCCTGGCCGACCTGGGAGACACGGGCGTGGCGTTCGTGGCGCTGCCGCAGATTCCGCCGCGCAATGTCACCTGGGCCAAGAAAGGCAAATGGGTGCACTGGGCCAAGATCGCGTTCGAGAAGTATTTCCTGCGCAAGGTTCGCAAGGGCCATGCCGAACCGGTCTACGAGCGCTATGTTCTCAAGGCGCTCGGCATCACGCGACTTTCGGGTAAACCCCGGTAGGCCGGGTCACTGAGTCGGCCGCACTGGCAGGCTTGGGGCGGTAATATGTGCGCATGTGCGGACGTGGCGGCCTGAATTATTCCTGGAAGCGGGTCTACAGCTACCTGAACATTCTCGACGAGCCGCCCGAAGGCGGCCAGCACCGCCTCAACGTAGCGCCGTCGGGTCGCAAGGGCGGCGAGGTGAGCTGGACCCGAATACCCTCCTGCCGGAGCCATGACGGCATTCGGCGGCTGGATCCCCTTGTCTGGCCGCTGGTGCCGCACTGGGCGCACGGTCAACTGCCGAAGTACGCGACCGCGAACTGCCGATCCGAGCCGGGCCAGGCGTTTTCGACCACCGTTGCGAAGAAGCCGGCCTTCCGCACGGCCTGGAAGCGCAGTCAGCGCTGTCTGGTCCCGTTTTCCTGGTTCTACGAATGGGATCAGCGCACGCGGCCCAAGCAGCCCTATCGCGTCACACCGGCCGATGGCGACCTGCTGGTCATGGCCGGCTTGTGGGACCGCTCAGAAGCTCCTGAAGGCGATGCAATCGAAAGCTTCACCCTGGTCACCACCGAGCCGAATCGCCTGTTACGCGACATCGGTCATCATCGCGCGCCAGTGATCCTCGAGCCTGAAGACTTCGAAACCTGGTTGACGGGATCGCCCGGGGAGGCCGAGCGATTGCTGCGCCCGCCGGCCGACGGTACGCTCATGGCCGAGCCGGTGACGAAAGCGGTCAACAATCCGGGCTACGAAGGCGAAGACCTGCAGCCTTGACGACGGTTTTTCCGCCAGGACGATTGGCCAGTCAAGTGGTGCCGGGGGCGGGAATCGAACCCGCACTCTGTTTCCAGAACCGGATTTTGAGTCCGGCGCGTCTACCAGTTCCGCCACCCCGGCAGCGGGAGGCCTATTGTCTTGATCTGTGCTTGCTTTGTCTAGCGCCCGCGTACAATTGGACAGGGCTGCCCTAGTCCGCATCCAGGCCCAGCGGGGTGGATTTGCGCTGGAACCAGTCGTCGCCGATGGGCTGGAACACGCAGCACTCGTCCATTACGCCCGAGTAGATGTGCACCGTGATGGCCGGCTGATCGGGACTGGGGTTGGCGATTGTGTGGTATTCGTGCGGTGGAATCAGGCTGCCAGCGCTGCCGACACCGGTGCGCATGGTGGTGCGCGGCTCGAGCCGGAACTCGTTGGCCTCGCGTTCGGTCAGCTCGAATTGCACGACTTCGATTTCGCCGTGCCAGACCGCCTCGACGCACCACATGCCGGCATGGTCGTGCAAAGGCGTGGACTGGCCCGGGCCCCAGGTCATGGCGAGCACGCTGTAGCCGCGCGCTTCGTCCTGATGCAGCAGGCGCCGGCAGTAGTGGTCGACGCTGTAGTCGTACACGCACTCGGGCAGCCGGATGCGCTCGTCGGCGACCATTTCACTCAGGCATCGCCGCAGGTTCTGGGTGATCTCTCCGGCCGAATCGGCAGAGACGGCCTCGTCAATCGCCTTGAGCATCAATGACTTGCCGGGGAAATCAAGACTCATTCAACCACTTCCTGATGGGTTTGCCAAATGTCGGGATGTCGGCCAGGAATGCGTCGTGCCCTTGAACCGACGGCAACTCATGGTACTCGACTTCATTGCCGCTGGCCTCCAGCGCGACCGCCAGTTCCTTCTGCTGGACCAGCGGGAACAGGATATCCGTTTTTACCCCGAGAACCAAAGACTGACCCGAGAAACATCGATCGAACATGCGCTTGAGCGATTCGTCGCTGTCGCAGGCGTCGAACATGTCCATGGCGCGGGACAGGTAGAGATAGCTGCAGGGATCGAATTGGCCGACGAACTTGCGAGCGTGGGTCTCCAGGTAGGACTCAACGGCGAAACGCATGCCGAACAGGGTCGGCGGGAAATAGTCCTGGCTCTGGCGAGCGAAGCGTTGCTGCCACTCGGTCGCCGAGCGGTAGGAGATCATGCCCAGCTTGCGGGCCAGGCGCATGCCCACCTCCGGCCAGGCATCCTCGGTGTAATTGCCGTCGCGGAAATTTCGATCGGTGACGATGGCCTCGCGCTGCAGCGATCGGATGGCAATGGCCATCGGCGTGGCCGAACAGGCGGTCGAGATCAGCGCGAGCTTGCGGGTGCTTTCCGGAAACTGCTTGAGCCAGGCCAGTGCGGTCAGGCCGCCCATCGACGGACCGATGAGCGCATGGAGACGTTCGATGCCGAGATGGTCGACGACCAGGCGCGTGGCGCGCGCGATGTCCTCGATGGCCAGATCCGGGAAGGTCAGGCGCCAGGGCTTGCCGGTGTCTGGATTGATGCTGGCCGGGCCGGTCGAGCCCATGCACGAGCCGAGCGAATTGACGCACAGCACGAAATGGCGGTCGGTGTCGATGTAGCGGCCGGGGCCGATCATGTCCTCCCACCAGCCGGGCTCGCGATCGGTCGGGCTGGAGGCGGCATGAGCGCCCGGAGACAGCCCTGTGAAGATCAGAACGGCGTTGGAGCGATTCTCGTCGAGTTCGCCCCAGCTCTCCCAGGCCAGTCGCGCATGCGGCAGCGATCCGCCACGGTAGAGTTTGAACGGTTGTTCGAGGTCGAAATAGCGGGTGGCCGGACCCATGCAGTTCGCTCTTGCTCGGAAAACGCCATTCTATAACGCTTCAGGGCCCTCGACGGGACGGGTCGGAGCAGCGAAGATTACAGTGGATCGGTGAATTGCGTCGTGCCGATGCCGCGATCGGGCAGCAGCACCGGAATTCCGTCGAAGACCAGGTAGATCACCTTGTCATCGCGGGTGATCAGGGCGTCGCGCGCGGTCTCTGTCACATCGCTGTGGTCGACGTATTGCACGTCACCGGAGTCGATGCGCTGATTGAGCGCCTTCAGCCGCCGTTTTTCCAGTGGCCTGAGCGGTTCATGGCTGACCGGGCAGACCAGAATGTCGAGCAGGGGATCGGGAATGGCCATGCCGGGAATTGTAGCGGTTTTCCCCAGGCTCTGGTGCGCGTTTACTGTCGCCGCCGGGACTGCTAACATTCTTCGTTTTCCTTCGCGGAGAGACCGCTATGGCGCAGGCGCCGCTGGTCGGAATCATCATGGGTTCGAAAAGCGACTGGGAGACGATGTCGCATGCCGCGCGTGTCCTCGACGAACTCGAGGTGCCGAACGAGGTTCGCGTGGTCTCGGCCCATCGCACGCCCGACGCCATGTTCGACTATGCCGAGTCGGCCGAGGAACGCGGCATCGAGGTGATCATTGCCGGCGCCGGTGGCGCGGCACACTTGCCGGGCATGGTCGCTTCCAAGACCGTTCTGCCGGTGCTGGGCGTGCCCGTGCAGTCACGCACGCTCAACGGACTCGATTCCCTGCTGTCGATTGTGCAGATGCCCGGTGGTGTGCCGGTCGCTACGCTGGCCATCGGCAGGGCCGGGGCGATCAATGCCGGTCTTTTGGCGGCCTCCATGCTCGGATCGTCGCACCCGGACGTTCGTGATCGCTATCGCCAGTGGCGAGCGAAGCAGACCGAAACCGTGCTCGCCGCCCCGGACCCGCGACTGTCATGAAGGTCGGCATCCTGGGGGGCGGCCAGTTGGCGCGGATGATGGCCCAGTCGGGACTGCCGCTGGGGGCTGAGTTTGTTTTTCTCGATCCCAAGGCTGACGCCTGTGCCGGCCAGTTGGGTCAGTTGATTGCTGCTGACTGGGCCGATGAAGCTGCCCTGCAAAAGCTCGCCGGCTGCGACCGGATCACTTGCGATTTCGAGAACGTTCCCGCTGCCGTGCTCGAACGTCTGGCCGAGTCGGGCCATCCGGTCCGCCCGGCTGCCAACGCCTTTGCCGCAGCCCAGGATCGTCTGACCGAAAAGCGGCTGTTCGAATCGCTCGAGATCGAGGTCGCGCCATTTGCCGCGGTTTCGGGCCGAACGGACCTGCTCGAGGCGCTGGATCGCATCGGCTATCCCGCGCTGCTCAAGACCCGCAGGATGGGCTATGACGGCAAGGGGCAGTACCTGCTTCGTTCGCAGGAAGACCTCGAACCTGCCTGGTCCGAGTTGGGCGATCACGAGTTGATCCTGGAGGGTTGGGTCGATTTTGACTTCGAGTGCGCCATTACCGTGGTGCGCAACGCCGCTGGCGAGATGCGGTGCTACCCGCTCTCGCGCACCGTGCATTCCGACGGTATGTTGCGGCTGGCGGCGGCACCGGCGCATGTCGATGCCGGCCTGCGCGAGCGCGCTGAAGCCTGCGGTCGGCTGCTCGCCGAACACCTGGATTACGTGGGCTGTCTGACCCTGGAGCTGTTCGTCGCAGGCGATCGTATCCTGGGCAACGAGTACGCACCACGTGTGCACAATTCCGCGCACTGGACCATCGAAGGCGCCATCTGCTCGCAGTTCGAGAACCATCTTCGTGCAGTCTGCGACCTGCCCCTGGGTAGCACTGCGCTGCGCGCGCCGGCACTGATGTTCAACTGGATCGGTGCGATGCCATCAGTGGAGAAGATGCTGGCGGTGCCGGACCTGCACTGGCACGACTACGGCAAACAGGCTCGGCCTGGACGCAAGGTGGGACACGCCACACTGTTGGCCGAAACCTGGCCGGCGCTGGTGCCCGTGGCGCTGGATATGCAGCAGTCATTGCCGGCACCGCTTGACCGGCTGCTCGGCGAACTGGTCCAGATCTGATTAAGTTTCAGTTTGCGGCCTGCTTCGATCGCCATTCGGCAATCGTGCGGCGCCGACTCGGGAAATAGCCATTGGTGACAGCCGTTCGCCGTCGTCAGGATCGGGATTGTGTCCTTATTCAGTGGCCATTGGGGTTCGACGGAGTGATGAAGGACTCGGCCTGCGCCGTCGGGAACAACACCAGGTGCCGGGCATCGAGGGTCACGCCGATCGACTCGTCAATGGCGAAGTCGTCGTGGCTGGGAAACAGGGCGGCGATCTCTTCTCCGGTATCGAGCCGGAGCCGATAGAGAATCTGTGCGCCCTGGAACTGCCGGGCGACTATCCGCGCGCGGGGTCCGTCGGCGTCCGGGCGGATGTCGTCGGGGCGGATCAACAGCGCGAGTTCATCGCCCTCGGGACGGTCGATCGGCAGCGGTGAACGCCCCAGGCCGTGGATCAACTTGTTTCCGTCGATGCGGGCGCGCAAGTAGCTGCCGCGGCCGGTGAATGCGGCCACGTAGTGACTGCCCGGGCGGTGGTACAGCTGGTAGGGAGAATCCCACTGCAGCATGCGGCCATCCTTGAGCAGGCCAACCTTGTCGGCCAGCGCGAAGGCCTCCTGCTGGTCGTGTGTCACTATCAGAGTCGCGGTGCCCCGCGCCTTGAGGATGGAGCGGATCTCCTCGCCCATGTGACGTCTGAGGCGTGCATCCAGGTTGGAGAAAGGCTCATCCATCAGCAACACGGCCGGCTCCGGCGCGAGCGCGCGTGCCAGCGCCACCCGCTGCTGCTGCCCGCCGGATAGCTCGTGCGGGTAGCGATGGGCCAGACCGTCCAGTCCGGTCAGTGCCAACAGGTCGTCTACCCGCTGGCGCCGCTCGTCACGCGACACTCGGCGCAGGCCGAAACCGACGTTTTCGGACAGGGTGAGGTGCGGAAAGAGAGCATGGTCCTGGAACACCATGCCGACGCTGCGCTTTTCCGGCGCCAGTCGAAAATCGGGGGTGCTGGCGATGCGATGGCCAATGCGGATCTCGCCGGCGCGCAGGGGCTCGAAGCCGGCGATGGCACGTAGCGCCGTGGTCTTGCCGCAGCCCGAAGCGCCCAGCAGGCAGCCGATATCGCCTTCGTCGAGGTCGAAGCTCAGGCCGCGGATGACGAGCTCTTCTTCGTAGCCCAGCCAGATATTGTCGACTTCCAGGATCATGCGGCACCGTAACGCTTGCGGATGATACCGGTGACAACCTCGACAATGCGGTCGAGTTCTGCGTCGTCGATGATCAGCGGCGGCAGCAGCCGGACGACACGGCCATGGGTCACGTTGATGATGAGTTCCTCTTCCAGGGCGTCCTGTTTGAGTTCCGCGCAGTCGCAATCGAGTTCGATGCCGATCATCAGGCCACGGCCGCGAATCTGGCGCACCACTGGCTGGCCATCCAGGTTGGAGCGCAAGGCGTCGATCAGTTGCTCGCCGGCGCGAGCCGCACGCTCGCCGATGCGATCGGAGCGCATGACGTCGATGACCTCCAGCGCCGCCCGGCAGGCCAGTGGATTGCCACCGAAAGTACTGCCGTGGCTGCCGGGCCGCATCAGGTCTGCGACTTCCTCGCGGGCCAGGCAGGCGGCCACCGGCACACCGTTTCCAAGCGCCTTTGCAACGGTCATGACATCGGGCCGGAGTCCGGCCTGGTGCTGGTGCGCAAACCACCGGCCGGTCCGGTTCATGCCGCTCTGGATCTCGTCGAGCATCAGCAGTGCCTGGTGCTCGTCGCACAGTTCGCGCAGCCTCCTCAGGTAGTGGTCGTCGGCCACCCGCACGCCGCCTTCGCCCTGGACCGGCTCGATCAGCGCAGCGGCAATTTCGGGATGGGCCTCGAAAGCTTCGGCCGCTGCCTCGGCGTCACCGAAGGGTATGCGGACGAAGCCGTCGACGAGCGGTTCGTAGCCGGCCTGGATGGCCGGATTGCCAGAGGCACTGATGGCGGCCAGGGTGCGGCCGTGAAAGCCGTGTTCGGCGACCAGTACAGCGGGAGCCTCGATGCCGCAGCGTCTGGCATGAAGTCGCGCCAGTTTGAGGGCACACTCGATCGCTTCGGCGCCGGAATTGGCGATAAAGGCGCGTTCGAGCCCGCTGATGTCGGCCAGTTCATCGGCCAGTCGTTCCTGCAGCGGCAGTTCGACGGTATTGGCGGTATGAATGAGCTTGTGCGCCTGGTCAGCGATCGCTGCGGCAATCTTCGGGTGCGCGTGGCCCAGGCTGCAAACGCCGATGCCGCTGATGGCGTCGAGAAATCGTTTTCCCTGATCGTCGATCAGCCAGGCGCCTTCGCCGCGTACCATGCGCACCGGCAGTCGCGCATAGGTATTGAACAGGTGGGACATCGGCTCAAGTCCGGCGAATGGTTGTCGTTATTCTACCGCTGGGCGGCGGGCCGGCGGCGCTCGCCGCCGGCCGCATCAGTGGGTTTCGAGTGCCCGATTCAGTCGTCGAGCTGTGAGGCTACGAAGTCCCAGTTGACCAGCTCCCAGAAGGCTTCCAGGTATTTGGGGCGAGCGTTGCGGTAGTCGATGTAGTAGGCGTGTTCCCAGACGTCGCAGGTCATCAGCGGCTTGTCGTCGCCGGTCAATGGCGTTTTGGCATCGTCGGTATTGACCACTGCCAGCTTGCCGCCAGGCTGCTTGACCAGCCAGGTCCAGCCGGAGCCGAAGTTGCCGACTGCCTTGTCACTGAATTCCTTTTCGAAATCATCGAAGGAACCGAAATCGCGATCGATCAGTTCGGCCAGTTTGCCGGACGGACGGCCGCCGCCATTGGGGCTGAGACAGTGCCAGTAAAACGTATGGTTCCAAACCTGCGCGGCGTTATTGAACAGGCCGCCGGACGAGCTGCGGATGATCTCTTCGAGCGACTTGTCGGCATCGCCGGTGCCCTCAACCATACCGTTGAGCTTGTCGACGTAGGTCTGGTGGTGTTTGCCGTAGTGGTACTCCAGGGTTTCCTCGGAGATGTGCGGTTCGAGGGCATCCTTGGCGTAGGGCAGTTCGGGAAGTGAAAAAGCCATGCTGTGCTCTCCTCTTCTTGGTGTGATGACATTATCCAGTATCCTACATGAGGCCGGGTAATGCCGGTGTTCAAGCGCTGTCTTCTTCCAGCTCCTGGAGATGGCGCCAGCGGTTGACGATATTGCAGAACAGTGCGGCCGTGCGCTCGGTATCGTAGGCCGCCGAATGCGCCTGAGACTTGTCCCAGTCCAGACCCGCCGCGGCCACGGCCCGGGCCAGTACCGTCTGGCCATAAGCCAGCCCGCCGAGCGTGGCAGTATCGAAGCAGCTGAAGGGGTGAAAGGGATTGCGCTTGTAGCCGGTCCGCTCAATTGCGGCGTTGAGAAAGCCCAGGTCGAAATGGGCATTGTGGCCGACCAGCACGGCGCGCCGGCAGCCGGTCTCGCGCAGGCTGTGCCGAACCGGCAGGAACAACTCCCGCAAAGCCTCGCGCTCGGGCATGGCTTGACGCAGGGGATGATCGGGCCGGATTCCGTTGAACTCCAGGGCAGCTTCCTCGATGTTGGCGCCCGGGAAGGCTTCGATGTGCTGCATCATGACCTCGCCCGGATGCAGCCAGCCGTCCTCGTCCATCTCGATGATGCACACGGCCAGTTCGAGCAGGGCATCGGTGCGCGCGTTGAATCCGCCGGTTTCGACGTCGACCACGACGGGCTGGAAACCGCGAAAGCGGTGGACGATAGATGGCATTCAGTGCAACCGGGTAAAAGATTCAGGATAATGCAGGAACAAGTCTTTGACCACCGGAGTTCGTGCATGAGGGCTGTCCGCCGCATTCTGTTTGCGTTGATTGTGTTGCTGCCGCTGACGGCGCAGGCGCAGGTCTTCTGGTCGCTGACCGACGAGGCGGGCCGTCAGAACTGGCTTCTGGGCACGGTGCACAGCGAGGATCCCCGCCTGCTCGACTGGCCCGAACCGCTGGTGGACGCGCTGCAGCAGGCCGATCGGCTGGCCCTGGAACTGGTGCCCAATGCCGCCGTCCTCGAGCGCCTGCAGCAGGCCATGATGTTTCGCGATGGCCGCCTGAGCGAGGTGCTCGACGAAGACCTGTACGCCAGGGTCGTAGAGTTGCTGGTAACTCATTATGGACTGACCGAAACTGCCGTCGATCGCATGCGGCCCTGGGCTGTCGCCGTTACCCTGGCAACGCCGCCGCCCGAGACCGGCATGTTCATGGACCTGATGCTTTCTGTACGGGCCCAGGGCGCCGGAGCGGACGTTGTGGCGCTGGAAACCTTCGATGAGCAGATCGGCTTTCTGACCGGTTTCGCACCGGAAGAACAGATTGCGTTGATTCGCCAGGCGGTGTCGGATCACGAGCGGCAACTCGAGATCTTCGAGCGCCTGATTGCGGCCTACCTGGACGGCGACCTCGAGCGTCTGGCCAGGCTGGCGGAGAGTCAGATGGACGGTCTTCCCGAGCCCGTGATCGCGCATTTCAATGAAGCCGGTCTGGCCGCGCGCAATCGGCGCATGCTCGAACGCGCCGAGCCTTGGCTCGAGTCCGGCGGGCTGATCATCGCTGTTGGCGCGTTGCACTTGCCCGGCGAGGAAGGCCTGGTTGCGATGCTGCGAGAGCGGGGCTGGATACTCGAGCCGGTCTACTGATCCTTACGTGTGCCCAGCACGATTTCACGGTCGTCCAGGCGCGCGAGCATGTCTGCGCCCGACTGCACCACGGCGGCCGGATCCGGTGCTTTCAGTTCCTGGGCGATGCGCTCCAGTATCGCCCGACCTGAGGCATCAGGGGACTCGTCGACCAGGGTGATCAGGCGCGCCGTGACCTGGTTGAGGCGCATGAAACCGGGCTTGTCATCGCGCCGACGCCACGCCGCCAGTACGATCGCCTGGTCCAGCGGCGAGTCGGGCTGGTGATGCGGGCCGATTTCGTGCACCGGCCAATGATACTGGGCCAGTCGCAGCGTGGGATTGAGCACTGGCGTGCCGGCGAGCAGGTCGCCATTGCGGTCGGCCGGTACGGTGCCCGGGTCGGCCTCGGCCAGGCGCACGCAGGTTTCGAGATACTCCCAGTGCGCCAACTCCAGGGCGAAGGCCGGCAGTCCGGGCGGTCGCTTTTCGTCGAGAAAGCGCACGAACTCGCGCCCGATTTCGGTAAACATCGGCGTTGTCGCGCGGTGTTCCACCATGAACTCGCGGATCAGCCGCCGCCAGCGATCGTCGTCGATGATGTCGCGAAGAACCGGAAAATTCTTCGAGAACAGGTTGTCGAGGGTGCCGAAGAACAAGCGGCGGTAGATCGCCAGTCGGCGCTCTTCCAGCTCGCCGGGAGCGGCGACGTCGTCCGGGTCGCGGATATGCCCGGCAAACCGGCGCTGCAGCTCGAGCAGCCGTTCAGGAGGCTTGCTGTCGGTCGCGCGGGACATGGCTCAAAAAGGGTGCTTGCAACCGGCGGATCTGGCCGATTTCGGTCAGGAGTTCCTCGACTGGCGGAAAATTGAAGTCCCGCTCGAGCAGGGTGGGTACCGGCCCCAGGCGCTCGTAGGCAGCTTCGAGCAGGTGCCAGACCGGCTCGATGACCGGGGCAGCGTGGGTGTCGATGATCAGGTCTTCGGCTTCATTGTAATGGCCGGCCACGTGAATGTAGGCGACCCGCTCGGCCGGCAGGCCGGCCAGGAATTCGTGCGCGTCGTAGCGGTGATTGACGCTGTTGACGTAGATATTGTTGACGTCGAGCAGCAGCTGACAATCGGCCTTTTCCAGCACGGCCGTGATGAAATCCAGTTCGGACATTTCCGCCCCGGGTGCGGCGTAGTAGGAAATGTTCTCGACCGCGATTCGCCGATCGAGGATGTCCTGTGCCTGGCCGATACGACCGGCCACCCAGTCGACGGCCTCCTCGGTGAAGGGCAGGGGCATCAGGTCGTAGAGGTGGCCGTGCTCGGAGCAGTAGCTGAGATGTTCGGAATAACCGCGGATTCGGTGTGTGTCGAGAAAACGGCGCACGCGCTCGAGAAAGCCGCGATCGAGCGGTTCGGGCGCGCCCAGCGACAGAGACAGGCCGTGGCAGACGAATGGAAAGCGCTCGGTGAACTCGGCGAAGCGGCGACCGAGTCGGCCGCCGACGCCAATCCAGTTTTCGGGTGCCACTTCCATGAAGCCGACCTCGGAGAGATCGGCTTCACGGAGTTTCTCGAGCAGGCCTCGGCGAAGGCCCAGTCCGGCACCACAAAGATCAAAGGTGGATGCGGTACGCATTACGGGCAGTAATCAGATTGCTCCGCAGGAACCTTCGCCGCAGTTGCCTTCTTCGTCCTTGTCCTCGTCGTGGTCTTCACCACAGTTGCCTTCACCGCAATTGCCTTCACCGCAATTGCCCTCTTCATCCTTGTCCTTTTCCTTGTCTTCGCCGCACTTGCCTTCACCACACTTGCCTTCTTTGTGGTCGTCGGCGGAGACCTGGAAGCCGGCCGGAAGATCCTCGGCCTGGAAGGGATTACCCGTGGTATTGGATGTGGCCATCGCGCTGAGCGAGAACGAGGCAGCGGCAACGGTGCTGATTGCAGTAAGAAGATGTTTCTTGTCAGGCATGACTCAAACCTCCGAAGATGCGGAAAATAATGGACATCAAAACTTGATGCCGGTCAATACTCTAGCACCTGGGCGTTAAGAAATCGCTAGGGAAATTCACGTAGGTCGCGTGTTTCAGCCGGCCGCATCGTCCACTCGCGTGAGCTCGTGATATTGCCACTTCTGCCGCCAGCGGCACAGGTCATAGACCGGGCATTGCCCGCACAGCGGCTTGCGCGCCTTGCAGGTGTAGCGACCGTGCAGAATCAGCCAGTGGTGGGCATTCTTGAGGTAGCGCTCGGGCACCCGCTTGAGCAGGGCCTTTTCGACCGCCAGAGGTGTTTTGCCGGGCGCCAGCCCGGTGCGGTTGGACACCCTGAAAATATGCGTATCGACGGCCATGGTCGGCTGCCCGAAGGCGGTGTTGAGCACGACATTGGCAGTCTTTCTCCCCACGCCGGCCAGCGCTTCGAGCTCGGCGCGATTGTCGGGCACCACGCCGTCGTGCTTTTCGACCAGGTCACGGCAGGTGCGGATGATGTTTTTTGCTTTCGAATTGAACAGTCCGATCGTCCGGATGTAGTCCTTCAGGCCGTCCTCGCCCAGCTCGAGAACGGCCTCGGGCGAGTTGGCCACCGGGAACAGCCGACGCGTGGCCTTGTTGACGCCCACATCCGTGGCCTGGGCCGAGAGGATGACGGCCACGAGCAGCTCGAAGGGTGTGGCATACGCCAACTCGGTTGTCGGCTCGGGATCGAGCTCGGAAAGTCGCCGAAAGAATTCCTCACGATCGGTCTTGTTCATGAAGCTGTCGGTGTCGAAGGCATTGGGGCAGGCGAGGATGCCACGCCAGCACGCTGCGGTCGACTGACCAGATATTGCCGCAGCGCTACCAACAGGCCCAGGCCGATAAAGGCTCCGGGCGGAAGCACCGCCAGAAGGAGACCGCTATCGAAGGGCAGCATCGGAATCGTCCAGCTGGCCGCAGCTTCACCGAAGAGCATGTCGGCGCCGGCCAGCAGCGTGCCCTGGCCGACAATCTCGCGGCCGGCCCCGAGTACGATCAGCACGGCGGCGAAACCGGTGCCCTGGGCCAGCGCGTCATGCAGGGCAGCGCCAGCGGGTTGCTTCGAGGCAAAGGCTTCGGCTCGAGCGAGGATGGTGCAATTGGTCACGATCAGCGGCACGAAGATGCCCAGCGTGCGGCTGAGCTCATGCAGCCAGGCCTGCATGGCCAGGTCGATGGCGGTGACCGTCGAGGCGATGATCAGGACAAAGGCGGGAATGCGGATCTCGGGACGCCACGCCGAGCGCAACAATGAAACCAGTCCGTTCGAAACGACCAATACCAGCAGTGTGGCCAGGCCCAGGCCGAGACCATTGACCGCCGTGTTCGACACCGCCAGCAGCGGGCACAGGCCGAGCAACTGGACCAGCCCCGGGTTGTTGTCCCAGAGTCCATCCCGCCAGATGCGATTCGTTTCAGTCTTTGTCATCTTGAAAATTATGAAACCACGGAATGCACGGAAATCACGGAAATATCAATTCTATTCCGTGCCTTCGGTGTTTTCCGTGGTTGCAAATAGATTTCCCTTGCCGGATTCGAAGGCCTGGAGGGCGCGCTTGACTGCGTCTACCACCGCTGCCGACGTAATCGTGGCGCTGGTCAGGGTATCAAATGCACCGTCGCGCCGGTCCGGTGCCCAGTCTTCGGCGGGCGGTTCGACCAGGGATCGGCCGTCGAACTGCTCGATCCAGTCGCTTCTCCGCCGCTCGATCTTGTCGCCCAGGCCGGGGGTTTCGCGGTGCTCGACCACGCGCACGCCCAACACTGTGCCGTCGACGTCGGCGGCAATGAGCAAGCGGATGTCGCCGCTGTAGCCCGCCGAGGTCACTACATCCATCACAACCGCCACGGGTTTGCCATCCTGCCGGGCGCGATAGACCACGGCAGGCTCGGCCAGATCGGGAATGCCAAGGCGGGCCGTATCGTCGAGCAGGTCGTTATCGTAGCCGATTTCGCCCAGCATGGCCGAGACCGCTGCGAGCGCGCGCTGCTGACGTTCGTCGGCGATGCGCTCGCGAGTGAACTGGTCGAGCCCGGCCAGCAGCACCGCTGCCGCCAGTCCGAGACCGGCCAGGATCAGGGCAGGGCGTAGGGTATTCAGCCGCATGGAAAAGCTCTCCCGGCCGTGCTGGTCCACTCAGTGTCCATAGGTTCTCGGGCGTGTCAGGCGGTCGATCAGCGGCGCGCCCATGTTCATCAGCAGCACGGCGAAGGCCACGCCGTCTGGATAGCCGCCCCAGCGGCGGATGACGAGTGTCAGGATGGCCACGCCGGCACCGAAGACGAGTTTCCCTTTTGACGTGCTGCAGCCGCTGACCGGGTCGGTCGCAATAAAGAAGGCAGCCAGGACCAGGGCGCCGGAAAAGATGTGCTGTGCGGGCGAGGGGTTGGTGTCGGGGCCGAACAGCCATAGCGGCATCGAGATCATGACCGTGGTCGCGATCACTGCGACCGGGACATGCCAGGAAATGACGCGTTTCCACAGCAGGTAGATGCCGCCCAGGGCGTAAAAGTTGGCGATCCACTCCCAGCCCCGGCCGCCAAAGTCACCGAAGATCGGTGCGCTGCGGACTTCGGTGACCAGCAGGTTCTCCCGCACGCCGGTCCGGAGTTGATCCAGCGGTGTTGCGCCGGTGACGCTGTCCCAGTCCAGCGTAGCGGGAAGCCGCCCGGTAAAGACGGCCTGTGCCGTTTCAAGCAGGCCGGGCAGACCGGGTGATAGAGATCGGGGCAGCAGCCATTGGCTCAGTTCCAGCGGGAAGGCGATGATGACGGCGGCAAAGCCGACCATGGCCGGATTGAACAGGTTGTAGCCCAGGCCGCCGTACAGCTGTTTGGCGATGACGATGGCAAAGAGCATGCCGACTGCGGCGATCCACCAGGGCGCAAGCGGCGGCATGCACAGGGCGAACAGCACACCGGTAACCACCGCGCTCCAGTCGGACAGGAACAGGCCGATCGGGCGATCGCGCAGCTTCAGCATGATCGCCTCGAAGGCCACGGCGAAACCGACGGCCAATGCAATCTGGAACAGGATGCCGTAGCCGAAGAACCACACATGCGCGGCCACGGCCGGCACCAGGGCGTAGAGCACCTGCCGCATGACGCCGCCGACGCTGGCGGCAGGCGGTTGATGGGGCGCGCCGGCGAGTTCGAACTTCATGTTTTCTTGTTTTGCTTTGCCCGCTCGATGGCGGCCTGGATTTCGTCCTGGGCCTTTTCCGGACGCTTGAGTTTTTCCTCGCGCGCTTTGCGGCGGGCCTGGCGCTCAGCCTTCTGGCGGGCCAGGCGTTCTTCCCTGGCTTCGTAGCGTCGCTTCGCCAGGGCCGCGCGGCGCCGGTCGAGACGGCGGCGCACGAGCTCGTCCTTGCCGTGCCGGTAGTAATCGACCAGCGGGATATGGCTGGGACAGACGGCCGCGCAGCAGCCGCATTCGATGCAGTCGGACAGGTCGTAGTCAGCAGCAGCGTCAAGGTTTTCCGCCTCGATCAGCCTGAACAGGGTCTGCGGCAACAGGCGGGCCGGGCATACGCGCACGCACTCGCCGCAGTTGATACAGGGCATGGTCGGCTGGGTCGGGGCTGTTTCGCGTTCGGTCAGGGCCAGAATGCAGTTGCTGCCCTTGGTCACCGGGATGGCGTCGCTGGCCAGGGCCGTGCCCGACATCGGCCCGCCGAGAATTAGGCGGCTGACCGGTTCGGCGTACCCGCCGGCCGAGTCGACCAGGTGGGAAAACGGTGTGCCGATGAGCGTCAGGAAATTGCGCGGTTGGGCGATGCCCGGGCCGGTGACGGTGACGATGCGTTCGATCAGGGGGCGGCCCTCGAGTACGGCGTCGCGGGCCGCTGCTGCCGTGGCGACATTGTGAACGACCACGCCCAGGTCCTGCGGCAGCCCGTCGTGCGGCACCTCGCGGCCGGTCAGGGCCTGGATGAGCTGGCGCTCGCCCCCCTCAGGGTAGACAGTGAAGACCTTGCGGATACGCACGCTGTCTTCGGCACCCAGCGCTTGCCGTGCGGCACGGAGTCTGTCGTCGACCACCCCCATGCGGTCCTCGATGGCGATGACCACGCGCTCGGCTCCGGCCGCTCGGGCCAGGATCAGTCCACCTTCGATGACGTCCTGTGCCCGCTCGCGCATCAGCATCTCGTCACAGGCAATCCAGGGTTCGCACTCCGCGCCGTTGAGAATGACGGTGCGGAGCTGGGGCCAGTCGCCCCTGAGCTTTGCGGCGGTGGGAAACATCGCGCCGCCCATGCCGGCCAGGCCGGATTGGTGCAGGTGGTCGATGAGCGTTCCGGGCGAGGCATTGTGCCAGTCCGCGACCGGGCGGCATTCGACCCACTCGTCGCGACCGTCGGGCACGAGCACGATTGCGCGCTGCGTGCCGCCGGGCGGGAAGGCCGCGGGATGGTCGGTAATGGTTTCGATCGTGCCGGACGTGGGCGCATGTTCGGGCACGATGAAATCGTCGCCGGCCGAGGTTAGCGCCTGGCCAGCCCTGACGCGGTCACCATCGGTGACCAGCAATTCACCCGACTCGCCCTGATGTTGCAGGATCTGGATATACAGGCGATCGGGCAGGGCCGGGCGCTTGACCGGATGTTCACAGGCCACCGCCTTGTGGTGCCTGAGCTTGAGTCCGCCTGGAAAGGCATGAATCCGGTCGCCGGGAAGGGCCTCAACCATGAGCTCTCTCGCGCAGGCGGATCGGGATGGGCTGCGGGCGAGGCCAGCGCCAGGCAGACTTGCGCCCGGCCATGTCAATGCAGTCGACAGGACAGGGCTCGATACACAGTTCGCAGCCAGTGCATTCGGCTGCAATGATCGTATGCATCTGCTTCTGGGCGCCCAGGATGGCGTCGACCGGGCAGGCCTGGATGCACAGCGTGCAGCCGATGCAGCGATCCTCGTCGATGACTGCCACCATCGGCGGCTTGTGCTCGCCGCGGGTTTGGTCGAGCGGCCGGGGCTCGACGTCGAGGAGCTGGGCCAGCATGCGAACGCCTTCCTCGCCGCCGGGTGGGCACTGGTTGATGTCGGCTTCACCGTCGGCAATGGCCTGCGCATAGGGGCGGCAGCCGGGATAGCCGCACTGCGCGCACTGCGTTTGCGGCAGAACTTCATTGATCCGCTCGACCAGGCTGTCCTCGTCCGGCGTGAATCGACGCCCCAGCCAGAGCAGCACGATGCCGATGACGAGCACCAGGCCGGTCAGTGTCAGGATGGCGGTCACCATGACGTCATGATAGTGCGATTGAAGTCATTGCGTGGCTGTTGATCCAAAGCAAATGCGGCATGGCTAATTATGAGTGATAATCCAAAATTCATCATTCGAATCCCAAGGACAGGCAATGAGCGAGACCCATAAAACGACACTCCCGATCGTGCAGATGGCCAGGGACAATGACGAATTTCGCAAGGTCATCTGGACCGGTGAGAACAGCCAGCTTGTGCTGATGGCTATTTCCGAGGGCGATGAGATCGGCGGTGAGGTACACGAAGGCCATGATCAGCTTTTATGGTTCGTCGACGGCGAGGGCGTGGCGAAGATCGGCGAGCGCGAGGAACCGGTGCGCGCTGGTGATGTGAGCATCGTGCCTTCGGGCACCTGGCACAATTTCCGGAACACGGGCGCGGGCATGCTCAAGCTCTACACCACCTATTCTCCGCCCGAGCACGAACCCGGCACCGAGCATGAAACCTAAGGAACAGGCTTCCTGAGCTAGTCGAGCCGTGGCCACTGGCCGGCATCAATCGCACGCCGGTAGGCATGCCAGGTCGCGTGGCCGATCAGCGGCAGTAACACAACGAAGGCCAGCCAGGCGGTGGCGGCCCCGATGATGACGCAGCCGACGATGATCGCGGCCCACACCACCATGGCGGCCTTGTTTCTCAACACGGCGTTGATCGAAGTGACCACGGCGGTGACGGTATCGGTGCGTCGGTCCAAAAGCATCGGCAGCGAGAAGGCGCTGGCGGCGAAGACAATCGCGCTGAAGACCGCGCCGACCGCCGTGCCGACCGCCAGAAACGGCAGCAGGTCAGTCCAGCCGGGATCCTGGAGGGCGGGAAAGAAGACATGCACCATGGTCGCCGCGCGAGCCCAGACCAGAAAGACCACGGTCAGGATGACCGCAAAGACCAATGCGTTGCCCACGGCCCGAGCGGCATCCCTCACGCTGCCTCCCAGGCTGACCCGCTTGCCTTGCTCCAGTCTGCGGCTGATCGAGTAGAGCGTCAGGGCCAGCCAGGGGCCGACGAAGACGAATCCGGAGACCAGGCCCAGATAGAGGCCGAGGTTGCCGAACAGCCAGGTGGCGGCGGTGAGGGCATGGCTCAGCGCCAGCATCAGGACGCCGTAGCTCAGGCTTTGCCGAGGCGCTGATTTCAGGTCGGCCCAGCCCAGTCGGAGCCACTCGATCGGTTCGGAAGCTGTCAGGCTGCGGCAGGGTGCGGCAAAGGGTAATTCATCTCGATCGGGAGCGTGCCGCGCGCGCTCATTCATTACGAGCCTTCTCCGCTTCGTCCCGCCAGCCGGGACTCGATCCGCTGCAGGCTGTCGCGAATTTCGCCCAGCACGGCGAGCGTTTCGCCCGCGCCGGTCATTTCGGTGGATTCCGGACGAGCCGATGGCGCCTCATCTTCCTGCCGGTCACTGACACGGTCACGTTGGTCGAGTACCGCATCGCGGAATGCGTCGACATCTTTGATCCCGACGATTGAAACCAGTGCGCCTTGCGAGGATTGCCCGGCCGTTTCCACCCGCATTCCCTTGATTTCGAACAGTCGCATCAACGGCCCCTGGTAGAGCGCCAGGTCGGTGATCTTTTCGAGTGGCACGCTCTTTTCCTCGACATTCCAGATGCCGCGCCGGACCTTGAGGTCGCGGCGCGTGAGGACAATCTCGAGACGCTCGTAGTAGCGGCGCATCAATACCAGCGCCAGCGGCAGCGCGATCGGCATCAGGACGATGCCGACCACTGTCAAAGTCAGCAGGATCGCCAGGCCCCAGAGGTGATAGCGGATCACCTCCGGCTTGATCGCTGCCTGCTGCAGCACCGGACTTCGCTTGTTCATGGCGACAGGCCCCCCGGGTTCGGCTTTCAGTCTTCGCCCGGAACGATGCGCAACACCCTGGCATCGGACTCATCCGTGACCAGGTAGAGGGCGCCGTCCGGTCCGGTGGCTACGTCGCGCACCCGGCTGCCGATCTCCAGCCACTCCTCGCCGACCACGCGGTCGTCCTCGAGCACCAGGCGCGAGACGAGTTCGCTGCGCAGCCCGCCGACGAACAAGTCGCCCTGCCAGGCTTCGAAGGCGTCGCCGCTGTAGAAGTCCATCCCGGACGGTGCGATGACCGGGTCCCAGAAGTAGACCGGCTGTTCCATGCCTTCGGCCCGGGCCTGGCCCTCGTAGACGTCGCCGCCGCCATATTCGATGCCGTAGCTGATCGCCGGCCAGCCGTAGTTCTTGCCAGCTTCGGGTCGGTTGAGTTCGTCGCCGCCGCGCGGGCCGTGTTCGACGGTCCACAGCCGGCCGCTGGCGTCCTTGGCCGCCGCCTGGATGTTGCGGTGACCCCAGGACCAGATCTCGGGCGCGTTTTCCTTGTGGCCCACGAAGGGGTTGTCGTCAGGTATGGAACCGTCGAAGTTCAGTCGCACGACCGTGCCGATATGGTTGGTTGGATCCTGGGCGTTCTGCCGCACCGGGTGGCCCTGCCGATCACCCATGGTCAGCCACAGCGTGTCGTCATCTTCGAAGACGATGCGTGAACCATAGTGACCGGTGGACTCGACATTCGGCTGCTGGCTGAAAATGACTTCGAAGTCCTCGATCGCCGAGTGGTCCTCGCTCAACCGGCCGCGGCCCAGAGCGGTGTTGTTGGTGCCATCCTCGTGCGGCTCCGAAAAACTCAGGAAGATCGTGCGGCTGGATTCGAAGTCGGGTGCCACGGCCACGTCGAGCAGGCCGCCCTGTCTCCGATTATCGACTTCCGGCACGCCCTCGAGCGGCTCCGAGACGCTGCCGTCCGCGCTGACATGGCGAAGCCGTCCCGGTCGTTCGGTAACCAGCATCGACTCATCGGGCAGGAATGCGATGGCCCAGGGGTGCTCGAGGCCTTCGGCGACGGTCTCCAGCGCCCACGCCTCGGTCTCCTGGGGGATCGGTGCACGCGTCTGGTCGGCGAATGCCGGCTCCAGATGCGGCGCTTCGCGATCCCGGGTTTCTACGCTCCGGGGCGTTTCGGCCGCAGCTTCGGCATCATTGGCGGATGCGGCCGAGGCATCGTCATCGGAGGCGTCGCCCGCGTCCGAATCGTCGGATTGGGTGCTGTTCGCTTCCGCCGCATCGGACGGCGCGTCTGCAATGTCACCGTTGGAATCCGGTTGGGAATTGCAGGCGGCGAGGGCGAGCAGGCTGAACAGGAGCAGGATGTTTCTCATGACAGCGTTTCTCCGGTAAGGGGTTGACCCAGTTTTCCTATCTTAGCAGTGGATGATTACCGTTTGCCGCGGGCGGATCGGGCAGATGGCCATGCTGCGCCAGGGCGGCCCGCAGGCCCTGGAAGCGCCGGCGGTAATGGCCGGGGCTGAGGCCGACCTGGCGGTGGAACAGTCGCGAAAAGTAGGCCGCATCCTCGTAACCGACCTCCTGCGCCACGGCATCGACGGAGTGATTGCCGGATTCGAGCATCTGCTTGGCCTCTTCGAGTCGCAGGGTATGGACGTAGGCCATGGGCGTCATCCCGGTGGCCTTGCGGAAACGGCGCTTGAAGGTGCGTTCCGATAAGCCGCTGTGCTCGACCATGGCGGTGACCGGCTGGGGGGTGGGGTAGTGCATTGCGATCCACTCCTGGACCCGGGCGATGACGCCGTCGCTGACCTGCCGGGTGCGCGTGAGTACGGCGTAGGGCAACTGACCGGATTGATGCCAGTCAACCAGGTAGATCCGGGCCAGCTTGATGGCTTCGTCCATGCCCATCCAGCGGGCGACCAGGTAGAGGGCCAGATCCTGCCAGGAGGTGCCGCCGCCGGCCATGACCAGCCGCTGTTCGTCGCCGGTTACGACCAGCGCGCTTTGCGGTTGTACGTGCACCTTCGGAAACCGCCGCGCCAGGGCCTCGCAGTACGCCCAGTGCGTCGTGGCCTCGCGGTTGTCCAGCAGGCCGGCCTGGGCCAGCAAGAGGGCGCCGGAACAGACCGAAGCGAGGGTCGCGCCGGCGGCGTGGCTGTTGAGCAGCCACTCGCATTCGGGGCCGTAGCTTTCGATCACCTCGTCGTCCGGAGCGATGAGCACTTCGGGGATGCAGACAATATCGGGGCTGGGGGTGCTTCGAAGGTCGGCGTCGGGTCGGATGGTGACGCCGTTGGCGGCGGCAAACGGCCGTGCATTGCGACTGACGACCTGAACGTCGAAGGCTCCGGGTCCGGGCTGCCCGCATTCGATCATCGACCAGTCGCGGCCGGCCGAGCAGAACAGATCGAGCATGCCGTAAAGGGTCGAAGCCGTGGCTTCAGGCACGGCAAGCAGGGCAACCCGGGGCAGCGAGGTGGATGACGGCATGGCACAAATGACCAGATTGCGTCAGAAATGACTATAGCACGTGGCAATCTTGCGGCCTATCTTGTGTCCCGAGTTTCACAACGAGGCCGAAGCATGAGTGCAATTCTTCAACAACAACCGGATCCTGACCGCGTCGAGGCTTTCGAGGAACGGATTTGTGCCGCCCTCAATGAAGCCGGCATGCTGCAGATGCTGTCACTGGGCCACCGCAGCGGGTTGCTCGATCGTCTGGCCGACGGACGGCCGCGCGGTAGTGTTGAACTGGCCGACGAATCCGGGCTCAACGAACGTTACGTGCGGGAGTGGCTCGGCGCGCTGACCGCCGCGCGGGTATTGGATATGGACGACGAGCGCGATGTCTACACGCTCCCGGCCGAACACGCCGCTCGGCTCACTCGCGATGCCGAGGCCAATCTGGCCGTCTACGCCCAGTTTCCGGGTTTGCTGGGCGGCGTCGAGGATGACGTGCTGCGCTGCTTCCGCGAGGGTGGCGGGGTGCCCTACGAACGCTACGAGCGATTCCACGAAGTCATGGCCGAGGACAGCGGGCAAACGGTGTTGCCGGCCCTGCTCGATGACATCCTGCCACTGGTGCCGGGTCTGATCGATCGGCTCGAGGCCGGCATACGCGTACTCGACGCCGGCTGCGGTCGCGGCAAGGCGCTGATGCTGATGGCGCGGCGATTCCCGCGCAGCCGTTTCGTCGGCTTCGATCTTTCCGAGGAAGCCATTGGCTGGGCGCGCGAGCAGGCCGGCAAAGTCGGTCTCGACAACCTGCGATTCGAAGTGCGCGACCTGAGCGACTTCGACCGGGAAGCCGAGCCGGGCGCATTCGATCTGGTGACCACCTTCGACGCCGTTCACGACCAGGCCCGACCGCTCAATGTGCTGACCGGTATTCGCCGAAGCCTGGCCGATGATGGCGTTTATCTGGCCCAGGACATTCGTGGCACCAGTCATCCGCACAGCGACGCCGATCTACCGCTCGGGCCGTTCCTCTATGCCGTGTCGGTGATGCACTGCATGACGGTGTCACTGGCCCAGGGTGGAGAAGGTCTGGGCACCATGTGGGGCATCGAGCGCATCCGCGACTACTTGCATCGGGCCGGCTTCGGCAGCATCGAGGTGCACCAACTCGAGCACGACGAGCAGAATGACTATTTCGTGGCCAGACCCTGACTGGAATACCGGTCGGGCAATACTGTCGACCTACAACCTGGCGAAGCCGGCAAAGCCCATGAAGGCCAGGGCCATCAGGCCGGCGGTAATCAGCCCGATCGGTGCGCCGCGAAAGCTCGCCGGCACGTCGGCCATGGCGAGCTTCTCGCGCGCGGCCGCAAGCATCACCAGGACCAGGCCGAACCCCAGCGCCGCGCCGAAGCCGTAAAAGGCCGACTCGAGCAGGCTGTGCCGTTCGCGCACGTTGAGCAGGGCCACGCCGAGCACGGCGCAGTTGGAAGTAATCAGCGGCAGGTACACGCCCAGCACGCGATGCAGCAGGGGTGCGGTGTGGCGCATGTACAGCTCGGTCAGCTGCACCAGCGCGGCGATGACCAGGATGAAGGCGACGATCCGCAGGTATTCCAGACCCAGTGGCACCAGCAGCCACTCGGTCACCATGTAGCTGGCGACCGAGGCCAGCGTGAGCACGAAGGCGGTGGCCACCGACATGCCGACCGCCGACGAGACACTGTTCGACACCCCCATGAAAGGGCACAGGCCGAGGAACTGGACCAACACGAAGTTGTTGACCAGCGCGGCCGAAATGACAATGAGTACAAGGTCCATTAGTCAGGCCGATTCGGGAACCACGGAAGACACGGAATACACGGAAAAGAGAAATGAATGGTTTGGTGCGAGTTTCGTTTCCGGAAATCCAGAGTTTTCATCGGGCTTCGACCTTGTTGGGGAAGGTTGTATTCCGTGATTTCCGTGTCTTCCGTGGTTCCAGCTTTATAGCTACTTGATGCGCATTCCTGGCTTGGCACCGATGTCGGGCGACAGCAGGAACGGGCGACCGTCTTCGCCGCTGGCGGCGAGCACCATGCCCTCGGAGACGCCGAAGCGCATCTTGCGCGGTTCGAGATTGGCCACCACGACGGTCAGGCGCCCGTCGAGCTCACTCGGTTCATAGTGGCCGCGGATGCCGGCCAGGACCTGGCGCCGGCCCATCTCGCCCAGGTCGAGATCGAGGCGTAGCAACTTGTCGGCACCTTCGACTTCCTCGGCCTTCTCGATACGAGCGATGCGCAAATCCACTTGCATGAAATCGTCGAACTGAATCATGTTGTCGTCTTTCCCGGCTTGTTCGGGTTCGGTATTCGGAGTGTTGTCGGATGCACTCAGCGACTCTCGGCTGGCCGCGATGAGCGCGTCGGTCTGCTTTTCTTCCACGCGCGTCAGCAACGGCTTGAACTTGTTGATGGCGTGATCGAGTAGCGGCTCGCCGATCCGGCTGAAATCATCCAGCCGGGTATTCAGGAATTCCGCGGCCTTGTCGGCGGTGTGCGGTATCACCGGTGAGAGCCAGCTCATCAGCAGCCGGAACAGGTTGAGCGCCTGGGTGCAGATGGCCACGACTTCTGCTTCGCGACCTGCCTGCTTGGCCAGCTTCCAGGGCTCGCGTTCATTGATATAGACATTGGCCTCGTCGGCCAGGGCCATGATGCGACGAATCGCCGAGTGGTAGTTGCGCTTCTCGAAGTCTTCGGTGATGGCCGGGTGCTCGCCGACGAAACGCTGCTGGAGCTCGGGCTCCGGCAGCTCGGCTGCCAGCTTTCCGCCGCCGAGCTTGTGGATGAAACCGGCCGAGCGGCTGGCGATGTTGACCAGCTTGCCGATAAGGTCGGCGTTGACGCGGTAGCGGAAGTCCTCGAAGTTGAGATCGATGTCGGCCAGTCCCGACCCGAGTTTGGCGGCAAAGTAGTAGCGCAGGTAGTCCGGGTGCAGATGTTCGAGCCAGGTGCGCGCCATGATGAAGGTGCCGCGCGACTTGGACATCTTGGTGCCGTTGACGGTCAGGAAACCGTGGGCGTAGACGCCGGTCGGGCGTTTCAGTCCGGCACCCTCGAGCATGGCGGGCCAGAACAGGCAGTGGAAGTAGATGATGTCCTTGCCGATGAAGTGGTGCATCTCGGCGTTCGAGCCGGGCCGCAGCCAGTCCTCGAAGTCCCAGCCGTGCCGGTCGCACAGCTCCATGAAGCTCGCAAGGTAGCCGACCGGTGCGTCCATCCAGACGTAGAAGAACTTGTCTTCCGTGTTGGGAATGCGAAAGCCGAAGTAGGGCGAATCACGGGTCACGTCCCAGTCGCGCAGGCCGTCGGTGAACCATTCTTCGAGCTTGTTGGCGACTTCGTCCTGGAGGGCGCCGGAGCGAATCCATTGCTTGAGGCTGTCGCTGAAGGTCGACAGAGTGACGAAGTAGTGCTCGGTCTTCTTCATCACCGGTGTGCTGCCGGAGACGACCGAGCGCGGGTCGACCAGCTCGGTCGGCTCGTAAGTGGCGCCGCAGGATTCGCAGGAGTCGCCGTACTGATCTTCTGCGCCGCAGCGCGGGCAGCCGCCCTTGATGAAGCGATCGGGCAAGAACATCTCGCGCTCGGTGTCGTAGTACTGCTCGATCATGTCGGTGCGCACGGCGCCGCGATCCTTGAGCGCCGACCAGATTCGCTCGACCAGCGCCCTGTTCATTTCGGTGTGGGTCGAGGAAAAGTTGTCGAAGCTCAGACCGAAGTCCTCGAAATCCTTCAGGTGCTCGGCATGCATCCGCTCGATCAGCTTTTCGGGGCTGGTGGCTTCCTTTTCTGCGCGCAGCATGATCGGCGTGCCATGGGCATCGTCGGCCCAGGCAAACACCACCTCGTGGCCCATCGACCGCTGGAAGCGCGCCCAGATGTCGGTCTGGATGTACTCGAGCATGTGCCCCATGTGGATCGAACCGTTGGCATAGGGCAGGGCGGCGGTGACCAGGAGGCGGCGCTGGGTGGACATGGGCTCGGCTATTGAATGACTTGAGGGTAGCGAGAAATTATCGCATGCACTGGAAGGGTTTGCTTGTTCGCTGGTTCGCTGGTTCGCTGGTTCGCTAGTTCGGCAACCGGTTGCACTGCGGGGCGGCTGCGCCGCGAAACGATGAAGTGCGTCCGATACCAATGCGGAACCAGCCAACCAGCCAATCAAACGAGTACAATATCGGTCCAGATTCAGGCAAGGCATTTCGGGTATGAACAACGAGGAATACAAGGCGCTCGTCGCCGCCATTGAAGACCCCAACACCGGCCGTCCGCTGGGCGATGCCGTTCGCGGCGTTGCAGTCAGCGATCGACGAGCGGCGGTGGATATTCGCCTGGCCTATCCGGCCGCCTGCTGGCGCGACGAACTGGCCGGCATCGTGTCCGAACGGCTGCAAGCCGACGGCGAGGTCGACGCGGTGACCGTGGACGTCGACTGGCAGATTCCACAGCACGCCGTCCAGGGCGGTCTCGATCCGATCGAGGGCGTGAAGAACATCATTGCCGTTGCCTCCGGCAAGGGCGGTGTGGGCAAGTCGACGGTCAGTGCCAACCTGGCCCTGGCCCTGGCGGCCGAAGGCGCCAGCGTAGGTGTCCTCGACGCCGATATCTACGGCCCGAGCCAGCCGCGCATGCTCGGCTTGAAGGGTGGACCCGAGACGACCGAGAACCGCCGCATCTTGCCGATGCGCGCACATGGGCTGCAGGTGATGAGCATCGGCGTGCTGGTCGAATCCGACCAGGCCATGATCTGGCGCGGACCGATGGCGACCCAGGCACTGCAGCAGATGGTTTCCGAGACGCTGTGGGAGGGGCTGGATTATCTGATCGTCGACCTGCCGCCCGGTACCGGTGATATCCAGCTCACGCTCGCCCAGCGCATTCCGGTTTCAGCCGCGGTGAGCGTGACGACACCGCAAGAGGTCGCGATCGACGACGTGCGCCGGGCCGTGGCGATGTTCAACAAGGTCAAGGTGCCGGTGCTGGGCGTGATCGAGAACATGAGCACGCATGTGTGTTCCAGCTGCGGCCACGAGGAGGCCATCTTCGGCACCGGCGGCGGCGCACGCATTGCCCGCGAGGCCGGGCTGGCCCTGCTCGGTCAGCTGCCGCTGGAAGCTGCGGTGGGACGAAGCACCGACGAAGGCACGCCGGTGGTTGTGGCCCAACCCGAAAGCGCATCGGCACAGCGTTTCCGCGAAATCGCCCGCCGCGTCGCCGGCCGCCTGTCGACCCAGTCGCGCGAGGCGAAGGTCAGGATGCCGAAGATCAAGATTACCGACTGAACAGTCGTGGGGTCAGGAAAAACCCGGGACCACGGAAACCACGGAATACACGGAATATAAAAACTGGCTTACTTCGAATTCGTTGATCTAAGCTCTTCTTGTTCTTCCGTGAATTCCGTGTCTTCCGTGCTTCCAAAGCTTTTGATGTTTCAGGCTTTAGGCAAGGTCACTCCGCGCTGCCCCATGTATTTGCCCGCCCGATCGGCATACGAAGTCTCGCAAATCTCGTCGGATTCCAGAAACAGGAACTGAGCCACGCCCTCGTTGGCGTAGACCCTCGCCGGCAGCGGCGTGGTGTTGGAAAACTCCAGCGTGACGTGGCCTTCCCACTCCGGCTCCAGCGGCGTGACGTTGACGATAATGCCGCAACGCGCGTAGGTCGACTTGCCCAGGCATATGGTCAGTACATTGCGCGGAATGCGGAAATACTCGACCGTGCGCGCCAGGGCGAATGAGTTGGGCGGAATGATGCAGGCATCGCCCGTAAAGTCGACGAAGCTCTTCTCGTCGAAGGACTTGGGATCGACGATCGCTGTGTTGATGTTGGTGAAGATCTTGAATTCGCTGGCGCAGCGGCCGTCATAGCCGTAGCTGGATGTGCCGTAGGACACGAGCTTGCGCCCGTCTGAAGACTGCTTGATCTGGCCGGGCTCGAATGGTTCGATCATGCCGTGCTCTTCGGCCATGCGGCGAATCCAGCGGTCGGATTTGATACTCATTCTGTCGAGTGGCTCCGGTTGGGGCGTGCGGGCGCCGGATTATCGCATGTTAATTGGTTGGCTCGTTTGCTGGTTGGCTGGTTCGGCGCGGATGGGATTGCGGGGCGGCTGCGCCGCGCAGGCTACTTTGCCACCTGACTGACCCTCGAGGTGTCAGTTCGTCTCCAAAGATCACGCGGCGAAGCCGCCCACCAAGCCTCTCAGATGCCGAACCAGCGAACCAGCGAACCAGCCAACCAGCCAACCAGCCAACCTAATCTTGCATTGGAGGCTGCTGGACCAGGTGTACGCTGGTGGTAAACAGCTGGTTACCGCGAATGACCTGCAGTTCCATTTCGTGGCCGGGTGCGCTGTTGGCAATTTGCTGCATCAACTCGCGCGCGCTGCTCACGGGTTGGCCGTCAGCGCTTATCAACACGTCGCCGCCTTCGAGCCCGGCATCCCAGGCGGGGCTGCCGCGGTGGATTCGGCTGACACGGGCACCGGGCTGGAATGTATTCTCGCTGGCCAGGCGCAGGCTCACGTCGGACAATTCCATGCCCGCCCAGGCGCGTGTGACCTGGCCGTAATCGATGATCTGATTGCTTACGCGGCGAACCACGGAAGCGGGTATTGCGAAGGAAATTCCCTGGGCGCCTGTCTCCTGGCCCATCGATGCACTGTTGATGCCGACGACCTCGCCGTCCGGATTGATCAGCGCACCGCCGGAGTTGCCGGCATTGATGGCGGCATCGGTCTGGATGAAATCCTCGTAGCTGGTCAGGCTCAGGTGGCCGCGTCCGGTTGCGCTTACGATGCCCATGGTGACCGTATGGCTGAGGCCCAGGGCGTTGCCGATGGCGAGCACGACATCACCCGCGCGCAGATCGTCGTCATCGGCCAGGGTGGCCACGGGCAGGTCGTTCAGTTCGACACGCAGCAGGGCGAGGTCGGTGCCAGGGTCGGAGCCGACGATCGACGCCTCGGCCACTCGTCCGTCCCACAGTGCCACGAGAATGTCGTCGACCTCGGAGATGACATGCCGAGTGGTCAGAATCAGGCCGTCACTGCTGACGATGACGCCCGACCCCAGGCCGCGGCGCGGGCGGGTGACCATGCGATCGCGATAAAGCGCCTGGAACAGCGGGTCGGTGATGTTCTCGCTCATCGGTTCGGTGACCAGAGTGCGCGTGTACACGCTGACCACCGCCGGTGCGGTGCGATTGACGGCATCGGCATAGGTTGCCGGCGCCGGCTCGGTCTGCTGCTGCCAGGCCGGCAACAGGTGGGGCCAGAACCAGACGATGGCGAAAGCCACCGCCAGCCCGATGACAGCGAATCGGGCTGCGAATTGAATGATGCGCGTCATGGATATAGGGCTGCGATGGGTGGAAAATTAAATGGCTGAAGCATTATAGACTGTGACGGCCGTCGGCTTCCGGCGGCGCCGGGGGAGCGCGGACGCAGCCTCTGGCGACCCTCTGGCGGAAGAATAACAGTCCGGAATTGAGTATTTGCTTAATTTTTCGCTAAAATAGTCGGCTGATTGCCTTCTTGCTCCGGAAAATCGGCAGGTCGTGGCCGCTCTCGGCCATGGCCGGCACTTTCGGGTGAAGCGCTGCCGCTTCGACAGGCCCTGGTCGGGCACGGCGGCATCATAATGATTCTGTTATCGGGAGTGTTCCATGTCGGAAACTGATTCGCTTGCTTCCCTGCAGCCGCCGGAAAATCCGGGTCGGCGGCGGTTGTTGACCTGGACGACGGGAGTCGTCGGTGCTGCCGGTGCAGCGGCAGCACTTTGGCCGTTCGCCGCTTCCTGGAAGCCCAGTGCCCGCGCCCGCATTGTCGGTGCGCCGGTGGAGGTCAATGTCGGCGGCATGGAGCCGGGGCAGATCATGCGAGTGGTCTGGCGTGGCCAGACCATCGGCATCATGCGACGCAACGAGCGCATGCTCGATGATCTCGAGCGTCTGAACGACAAGATGGCCGACCCGCAATCGGAGGTGGAGACCCAGCAGCCGCCGTATGCCCAGAACGTGCACCGTTCCATTCGGCCGGAATTCCTGGTGGCCAATATCCACTGCACCCATTTGGGCTGCATTCCGCAGGTGCTGCCCGAAGTGGAGGCCCAGCCGTTCGACGCGGAGTGGCGTGGCGGATTCTTCTGCCCTTGCCACCGGTCGCGCTTCGATCTGGCCGGGCGGGTCTACAGCGGGGTGCCGGCCCAGCTCAACCTGCTGATTCCGCCATACTATTTCGCTAATGACGAAACCATCGTGATTGGTGTCGATCCTGAAGGAGCAGCGTGACCATGGCCAAGCCCGCGAGCAATATCAGCAAGAACGTGCAGGCTGTCGGAGCCTGGGTCGATGAACGCCTGCCGGTCAGCAAGACCTGGCGGGAGCACCTGAGCGAATACTACGCACCGAAGAATTTCAACCTGTGGTATTTCTTTGGTTCCCTGGCCATCCTGGTGCTGGTCAATCAGCTGGTGACCGGCATCTGGTTGACCATGTTTTACACGCCCCAGGCCGATCTGGCCTTCGGTTCGGTCGAGTACATCATGCGCGATGTCGAGTGGGGCTGGCTGATCCGCTACATGCACTCGACCGGTGCATCGTTCTTTTTCATCGTTGTCTACCTGCACATGTTCCGCGCGCTGCTCTACGGTTCTTACCAGAAGCCGCGAGAACTGATCTGGATTCTCGGCGTGTTCATCCTGCTGGTGCTGATGGCCGAGGCCTTCATGGGTTACGTGTTGCCTTGGGGCCAGATGTCCTACTGGGGTGCACAGGTGATCATTTCCCTGTTCGGGGCCGTGCCCTACATCGGCGACGGGCTGGTCGAGTGGATCCGCGGTGACTACATGATCTCCAATGCCACGCTCGGCCGCTTCTTCGCCCTGCACGTGGTGGCCATGCCGCTGGCGTTGCTGCTGCTGGTCGTGTTGCACCTGGTGGCGCTCCACGAAGTCGGCTCGAACAATCCCGACGGCGTCGAGATCAAGAAGCACAAGGACAGCCAGGGGCGGCCGCTGGACGGGATTCCGTTCCACCCGTACTACACCGTCAAGGACCTGTTTGGTGTGGGCGTGTTCCTGATCCTGTTTGCGTTCGTGCTTTTCTACGCACCGGAAATGGGCGGGCTGTTCCTCGAGCCCGACAACTTCGTGCCGGCTGATCCGCTGGTCACGCCCGAGCACATCGTGCCGGTCTGGTATTTCACGCCTTATTACGCCATGCTGCGTGCGATTCCTGACAAATTCTTCGGCGTGATGGTGATGGGCGGCGCGATCTTCGTGTTGTTCTTCCTGCCCTGGCTGGATCGCTCGCGCGTCCGGTCAATCCGTTACAAGGGCTTGCCGAGCAAGATCATGCTGGCTCTGTTCGTGGTCGGCTTTATCCGGCTGGGCATGCTGGCTCTGGGAGATGGCACGCCCATGCAGACCCTCGAGTCGCGCATCTGGACCGTCTACTACTTCGCGTTTTTCGCGCTGATGCCGTTCGTGACCCGAATGGAGAAAACCAAACCGGAACCTGAGCGGGTGACCAAGTGATGAGATTTCGATACCTGATTGTAGCCGTGGCGATACTGGCTTCCGGCATCGTGGCTGCCGCCGGCGGCGGCGAAGGGCTCGAGCATGCCGATATCAATATCCACGACAAGGCATCCCTGCAGCGCGGGGCCGCCCTGTATACCAATTACTGCCTGGGTTGCCACTCAATGCAGTACTTGCGCTACAACCGTCTGACCGAGGATCTGGGGCTGAGTGAGGAACAGATTCAGGAGTTCCTGCTCTACGGCGATCAGGAGGTTACCGACTACCTGGCCAACACCATGGATGCCGGCGAGGCAGAAGAGTGGTTTGGAATTGCCCCGCCGGATCTGACCCTGACGGCGCGCTCGCGTGGGGTGGACTGGATCTATTCTTACCTCAAGGGCTTCTATCTGACCGAGGATGGCTGGAACAACACGGTGCTGGAGAACGCCGCCATGCCGCACGTCCTGTGGGAGCTCCAGGGCATTCAGCGCCCGGTTATCGAAAGCCACACCGACGATGAAGGCGTGGAGCATGTCGAGATCGTGGGCCTGGAGCTCGACGAGCCCGGCAAGCTCTCACCCGAGGAGTACGATGCCCACATGAAGGATCTGGTGGCGTTTATGAGCTACGCTGCCGAACCGGCCGCGCTCGAGCGCGAACGACTTGGTATCTGGGTGCTGCTCTTCCTGGTGGTCTTCACCATGCTGGCCTGGCTGCTCTATCACGAGTTCTGGAAGGACGTAAAGTGATCTTGCCCGGATTGCGGGGGCGACCGTTAACGACGGTTTCTAATGGAGTGACTGGCTTATGATGGCGTTGTATTCATCGGAAAACTGCCTGGATTGTCACCGGGTCCGGTTTGTCCTGGCTGAGAAGGGCATCAATGTGGAGATCATCCACGTCGAACAGGATCGAGCCGCTTCGGCCGACCTCGCCGAACTCAATCCCTACGGCGAGACACCGACCCTGGTCGATCGCGACCTCAAGCTCTACGGCACCTGGGTCGTGACCGAATATCTCGACGAGCGTTACCCGCATCCGCCATTGATGCCGGTTGACCCACTCTCGCGTGCCTATCTGCGTCAGGTGATGTACCGCATCAACCGCGACTGGATCGATGCGGCCAGGATCATCGAAACTTCCGGCGGCCAGAAAAAAGTGGCGGCGGCACGCAAGCAGCTGCGCGAGGAAATCATTGCCTCGGACGAATTGTTCGGGCTCAACACCTTCCTGCTCAGTGATGAACTTTCGCTGGTCGACTGCGCACTGGCGCCGCTTTTGTGGCGCTTGCCTGCCTACGATGTCGACATCAAGCCCAAGAAGGTGCCACACATTGCTCGCTACATGGAGCGCATGTTCGCGCGCGACTCTTTCAAACGCAGCCTGACCGAAGCGGAGCGCGTTCTGCGGGAGGGCGAATAGGGAATGCTCTCGAGCCGTCCTTACCTGGTTCGTGCGATCAACGAGTGGATCGTCGATAGTGGACTGACGCCGCATTTGCTGGTCAGTGCCGACCATGCCGGCCTCGACGTTCCCGAATCCACCATCAAGGACGGGCGCGTGGTCCTCAATATTGCGCCCTCGGCCGTCCGTGACCTGCTGATTGACAGCGAAATGGTCACCTTCGTGGCCCGCTTCGGCGGCGTGTCGCGGGCGGTGACGGTACCAATCAACGCGGTCGAGGCCGTTTATGCCCGTGAAAACGGCCGCGGCATGATGTTCCCGGCCGAAGAGGGCGACGAGACGCCCGAGTCCGAGGCCGCCGATCCGGGTGACGACAACTCGGGGCCGGAGCGCAAGACCAGGCCAAATCTGAAGGTGGTCAAATAGGTTTCAGGTTTCAGGTTTCAGGTCGGCACTAGAACCCTGAACCCCTATTCCGGCTCAATCAGCCGTCCGCCGTCTTCAAGCTCACCCCATACACGCACCAGTTTCCTTCCCGTCAGCGTCAATTCCCCGGCGCGCCTTCCGGCGCCGTCCGGGCTGAATTCGAAGCGATAGCGGCGTCGCCACTCCAGGCCCCGGGTGCTGCGCACTGGCCACAGGCCGCGCAGGGCCACGGTCTGGTCGAGAAGTTGCCATCCCTGACGTTGGCAGAAATCGCGCGCCAGCTTGCGCGCGTAATCACCGGCATTGACCGCCGACCACCAGAACAGCACGGCTGCGGCCAGGATCAGCAGGGCCCCGAAGGGACCTTCCAGGCCACTCATCGGCGGGCTCTCAGCAGCACGTAGACGGCGCCGGTGCCACCGTCGTGCGGCGGCGTCGAGGTGAACGCCGCGACCCGGTCGTGCCGGCTGAGAAGGCGGGCGGTCAGCCGCTTGAGTTGCGGCCCTTCGGGCCCGGAGCGCAGGCCCTTTCCGTGAATGATGCGCACGCAACTGACCCGGTCGCGATCGGCTTCGCTGATGAAGCGTCGGATCGAGGCGCCGGCTGCCTCGAGATTCATCTCGTGCAGATCGAGTTCGTCCTCGACCCGCCAATGGCCGCGCTTGAGCCGCGTCAGTACACGATTCTGCAGGCCCGGGCGCAAGTAGCTGATTTCCTCGCCCGTCTCGACGGCGGCAAAATCGATCGGGGCGTTCGCCAGGTCGTCCATCACGCGTGCTTCGTCGCGTTCACGCTGACTCGGCCGCGGTGGCGGCGGCGCCGGCCGGGAGTTGTCGCGCTCGCTGCGAACTCGGCGCACGGGCCCGACCGCCGAGCGGAACAGGTCGGTGTCGTCGTCGAATTCGTTCATGGTCAATTCTCCCGGGCGGTGTTGGTTTATAGTTGTATCTTTGACCTTCCGGTTCAAGCATGCATATTCTTATTGCCAATGATGACGGGCTGCACGCGCCCGGAATTCGGCTTTTGTCCGAACGCCTGGCCGAGCACTGTGAGCAGGTCACCGTGGTCGCACCCGACCGCGATCGCTCCGGCGCCAGCAACTCACTGACGCTCGATCAGCCGATTCGAGTCGAAAAGCGCCACGAGGGCGTGTTCAAAGTCTACGGGACGCCGACCGACTGCGTCCATATCGCCATTACGGGCCTGCTCGGTGATGAGCCGGACATGGTGGTCTCGGGGATCAATGCCGGTGCCAATATGGGCGACGACGTGCTCTATTCCGGCACCGTGGCGGCCGCCATGGAAGGGCGTTTCCTCGGTCTGCCGGCCATGGCAGTATCCCTGGTCTATACCGACAGCGAGCCGCACCATTATGAATCGGCGGCGGAGGCGGCCTGTCTGCTGATGACTCAGCTCAAGGAGAAACCCCTGCCGGCCGATACCATTCTCAACATCAACGTGCCGGACCTGCCGTGGGAGGAGATCAAGGGATTCGAGACCACGCGCCTGGGACATCGGCATCGCTCGGATGACGTCATCCCGATCGAGGATCCGCGTGGCCGGCAGTTCTTCTGGATTGGCCCGGCCGGGGGCGAGCAGGACAACGGTCCCGGTACCGACTTTCACGCCGCACGCAATCGCTACATATCGGTCACGCCGATTCACGTTGATCTGACACGCTATCAGGCGCTCGACCAGATCAGTCAATGGATCGACGAACTCAATCGCGGGCCCTATCAGCAGCAGCGATGATGGCGGGACGCGCACATAGTGGCATCGGCATGACCTCTGAAGGCACTCGCGAGCGACTGGTTCGCCGTCTGCACGACAAGGGCATCAGCGACGAGCGCGTGCTCGAAGCCATTCGCAATACACCGCGCCATTTGTTTGTCGATGAGGCCATTTCCTCTCGAGCCTACGAGGACACGGCACTGCCGATCGGGCGCGGACAGACGATCTCGCAGCCGTTCGTCGTCGCCATGATGACCCAGGCTGTGCTGGGCGAGGGCCGGCTCGGCAAAGTGCTCGAGATCGGAACCGGCTCGGGCTACCAGGCGGCCATCCTGGCCCGGCTGGCCGACAAGGTGTTCACCACCGAACGCATCGGCGAACTGCAGCGCAGCGCCCGGCAGCGTTTTCATCGGATGGGCCTGCATAACATTTATACGCGTCATGCCGACGGCATGGAGGGCTGGCCGTCGCAGGCGCCTTTCGATGCCATCATGGTGACCGCAGGCGGCCGCATTCCCGACAGTCTGTACGAGCAGCTCGCCGAGGGCGGGGTACTGGTGGCGCCGGAAGACGCCGGGCCGTATCAACAGCTGGTCCGTATCGAGCGCACCGCCCGGGGCTTCGAGCGCGAGGAACTGGGCGCGGTCAGCTTTGTGCCGCTGCTACAGGGACTGGAGTGACGAACGGGCATGTTCAAGGGGCTTTATGATCGCGTCCTGCTCTGGTCACGCCATCGACATGCAAGGCGTTATCTGGCCGGTCTGAGTTTTGCCGAGGCCACTTTCTTTCCCGTGCCGCCGGACGTCATGCTGGCACCCATGGTGCTGGCCGACCGGGCTTCGGCCTGGCGACTGGCGCTGCTGACCACGCTGACTTCAGTAATCGGGGGGCTGTTCGGTTACCTGATCGGGCTGCTCTCGATCGAGGCGGTCCTGCCATTGATCGAGCGCTTGGGGCAACTGGATGCCTATCGGGCTGCTGTTGCCGCATTCCAGGACTACGGCGTGTGGTTCGTCATTCTGGCTGGATTCACCCCGATTCCCTTCAAGATCATCACCATTGCGGCCGGTGCGCTGGGCGCACCATTGATCGGCTTTGTGGTCGGCTCGTTAATCGGACGCGGTGCCCGTTTCTACCTGGTCGCCGCATTGATCTGGGCCGGCGGTGAACGTGCCGCCGAACGCCTGCGCGAATGGATCGATCTCCTGGGCTGGCTGGCAGTCGCCGTGGTGGCCATCGGAGCGCTGGTGTGGTGGTTGTGGTGAGCCGGTATGCGGTGCTCGCCGCGCTTGTCGCCGCGCTGGTCGTTTCGGCCTGTGCACCCTGGCAGCCGGCGCCGGGTAAACCCGGAGGGGGATCAAGGGATGAAGATACACGCCGAGTGATTCAGGCGCCTCCAGCCTTCTACGAGGTGCGCCGCGGTGACACGCTCTATTCGATTGCGTTCCGCTTCGGGCTGGACTGGCGCGCGGTCGCGAACTGGAACCACATCCAGGCACCGTTCACCATTCGTCCCGGCCAGGAACTGCGCCTGCGCGAGCCGCCGCGTGCGCGGCCGACGACTGTCGATCGGCCCGTTGCACAGCCTCGGCCGGCGGAAGAGCAAGTCGCCGAAGAGTCGTCGTCCAGACCGGTTGCCGAATCGAGAGCCGAGCCACCCCCATCGTCGCGCCAGCCTGAGAACACAGCCGCTGTCGATCCGTCGGAGCCGGCCCGCAGTGTGGCCGGGGTCAGCTGGCAGTGGCCCACCCAGGGACGCGTGACCCGCCCCTTCGATGCCGCGGCCACCCGCAAGGGTATCGGTATTGCCGGTCAGGCCGGCCAGACCGTGAAGGCCGCCTCCGGCGGCGAGGTGGTCTACAGCGGCACCGCCCTGATCGGCTATGGCGAACTGATCATCATCAAGCATTCCGACAAGCTGCTCTCGGCCTATGGTCACAACCGGCGGCGCCTGGTCGCCGAGGGCGACCAGGTCCAGCGCGGCCAGAAGATCGCGGAAATGGGGGCCAACGAGCGCGAGGAAACCCTGCTTCACTTCGAAATCCGCCGCGACGGCGAACCCGTCAATCCGCTCGATTATCTTCCGAAGAAATGATGAGCGCCGCCAGCGCGCGACGATTTTCGCTCATCAGAACGTTGAAAGTGCGGGCGGCGGCGTCGAGGGTCATACACTCCACGCCGATACCGTGGCGGATGAAGGCCAGTTGGCTTTCGTGCGGCAGAAATTGTTGTGTCGATCCGGCACCGACCACAACCAGCTCCGGGCCGAGGTCGACCAGGGCCGCGATGTGCTCCCGGTCGAGATCGGCCAGGCGGGACACCGGCCAATCGGGGTCGAGATAGCGGGCGCCCACGACCAGGCTGGCGCTGTACCATTGATCGGTCACGAACACCCGCTGCGGCTCGATACCGCGAATCTGGTGATAATTTCCGGCCGTGTGCTCGGTCAGATCCATGTCACTTCGGCAATTGAATGACGGGCTTTTCCGGGTGGCGCCGGTACAGGCATACGACCTGGCCAATGCGGTGGACCAGTTCGGCGCCGGTGCTGGAAACCAGCTGGTCGATCCAGGCATTGCGTGTTTCGCGCTCGCCACGCAACTTGACCTTGATGAGTTCGTGGTGCTCGAGTGCCTGCTCGACCTCGGCAAGGACGTTTTCGGACAGGCCCTTGTCAGCCACCATGACGACGGGATGCAGGTCGTGGCTGAGACCGCGCAGGTGCTTTTTCTGGTTGTTCTTCAGGGGCATGGGCGGTGCCGTTTGGAATGAGGGGGTAATGGTAACGTGAATTGGGGCGCCGGGCCGTGGTGCGGGGTCAGGTGTCAGGGTTCAGGGTTCAGGAGCCCGAAGCGCGAAGCCCGAAGCGCGAGTGAACTTCCGGAAACCTGAAACCTGAAACCGTTACTATTCTCGAACCAGCGAACAAGCCAACCGATGGACTGGAAAAAACGCCAACAATCCGACCCCTACGTCAAGCGCGCCCGCGAGGCGGGATATCGGGCGCGGGCGGCATTCAAGCTGCTCGAGCTCGATGACAAGGATCGGCTGTTCCGGCCAGGACAGGTCGTGGTCGATCTGGGTGCCGCTCCCGGTAGCTGGGCCCAGGTGGCCAGCGAACGAGTTGGCGAGTCCGGTCGCGTGATTGCTCTCGATATCCTGCCAATGGAGCCTGTCGAGGGGGTGGTCTTCATTCAGGGTGATTTTCGCGAGGACGAGCCGCTGGCCGAGCTGGAAGCGGCCATGGACGGGCGCCGGGCCGACCTTGTGCTGTCCGACATGGCCCCCAATATCTCGGGTATCGGGCCGTCGGACCAGGCCCGCAGCATACATCTGGCAGAGCTGGCGAAGGCCTTTGCCGACGACTGGCTGGCGAGTGACGGGGTGTTCGTGGTCAAGGTCTTCCAGGGCGAGGGCTTCGATGCCTTGCTGGCAGAACTGAGGCAGGACTACGGTGCGGTCCGGACGCGCAAACCGCCGGCCTCGCGCGGTGAAAGCCGTGAAGTCTACCTGGTGGCCCGAAATCGCCGGGCCTGAACGTAACATCGATCGCATTGTCGTAGAATCGAGCAGCCAGACTGCCGCCCAACCGGAGAATCAAGGTTTTGAGTGATTTTGCCAAGAATCTGGTGATGTGGATCATCATCGCCGTCGTGCTGATGAGCGTGTTCAATCACTACTCGCAGCCCGACGCACAGCCGCGCGAAATGAACTACTCGGTGTTCCTCGAGGAGGTCCAGAGTGGCAACGTGGCCCGCGTCGAAATCCAGGAAGGTGCATCCGGCAAGACGATTACCGGCCAGACCAGCGGCGGTGAGCAGTTCCGGGTGATGGCGCCGCGCGATGACGGCCTGATCAAGGACCTGCTCGACAACGAGGTCGAAATCGAGGCGCAGCCGCCCGAGCGGCGTTCGATCATCATCGATATTCTCATCAGCCTGCTGCCCGTGCTGGTACTGGTGGGCCTGTGGGTCTATTTCATGCGCCAGATGCAGGGCGGTGCCGGTGGCCGCGGTGGCGCGATGAGCTTCGGCAAGTCGCGCGCAAAGTTGCAGGGCGAGGATCAGGTCAAGGTCACCTTCAACGATGTGGCCGGCTGCGAGGAAGCCAAGGACGAGGTCACCGAACTGGTCGACTTCCTGCGCGATCCGGGCAAGTTCCAGCGCCTGGGCGGGCATATCCCCAAGGGCATCCTGATGGTCGGACAGCCGGGCACCGGCAAGACCCTGCTGGCACGCGCCATCGCCGGCGAGGCCAAGGTGCCGTTCTTCTCGATTTCCGGCTCGGACTTCGTCGAAATGTTCGTCGGCGTGGGTGCCTCACGCGTTCGCGACATGTTCGAGACCGCCAAGAAGCACGCACCGTGCATCATCTTCATCGACGAGCTCGACGCAGTCGGGCGCCAGCGCGGCGCAGGCCTCGGCGGTGGTCATGACGAACGCGAGCAGACGCTCAACCAGTTGCTGGTCGAAATGGATGGCTTCGAGGGCAACGAGGGCATCATCATGATCGCGGCCACCAACCGCCCCGACGTGCTCGACCAGGCCCTGCTTCGCCCCGGCCGATTCGATCGCCAGGTGGTCGTGCCGCTGCCCGACCTGAAGGGCCGTGAGCAGATCCTGAAAGTGCATATGCGCAAGGTGCCGATTGGCGACGATGTCGATGCGCGCGTAATCGGCCGCGGAACGCCCGGCTTTTCAGGCGCCGACCTGGCCAATCTGGTCAATGAAGCGGCGCTTTTCGCGGCTCGCGAGGACTGCAAGTCGGTGAACCAGCGGCACTTCGAGCTGGCCAAGGACAAGATCATGATGGGCGCCGAGCGCAAGTCGATGGTCATGTCCGAGGACGACAAGCGCCTGACCGCCTTTCACGAGGCCGGGCACGCCATCGTCGGCCGGATCGTTCCCGATCACGATCCGGTCTACAAGGTCACCATCATCCCGCGCGGTCGTGCGCTGGGCGTGACGATGTTCCTGCCCGAGGAAGACAAGTACAGCCTCAACAAGACCCAGCTCGAGTCGCAGTTGGCCAGTCTGTTCGGCGGTCGCGTGGCTGAGGAACTGATATTCGGCAAGGACAAGGTCACCACGGGCGCATCGAACGACATCGAGCGCGCCACCGAGATCGCCCGCAACATGGTCTCCAAGTGGGGGCTGTCGGATGAACTCGGTCCGCTGTCCTACGACGAGAATGAGGACGAGGTATTCCTGGGCCGGTCGGTCACCCAGCACAAGAATATTTCCGACGAGACGCATCGCAAGATCGACCAGGAAGTGCGCCGCATCATCGATAGTGCCTACGGGCGCGCTCATGAGATCCTGTCGGAATACGACACGCAGTTGCACCTGATGGCCGATGCGCTGATGCGCTACGAGACCATCGATGCCAAGCAGATCGACCAGATCATGGACGGCCACGAACCCGATCCGCCGGAGGGCTGGAACGATAGTGAGCCACCGTCCGGCGGTGATGGCGATGACAAGGGCGAGGAGCCGTCGGGAGAGCCGGCGCTCGGATAAGGGCAAGCACCAAATCCCAAGCACCAAATTCGAAACAAATTCGAAATTCCAATGATCGACCGGCCCCTGATCGGGGCCGTCGTAGGTTGGGGGTTACGCGTTCCTGCGCTCTTTTTCCAGCAAAGCCCGCTTCCGTTGGATCCCCCAGCGATAACCCCCCAGTCCGCCGTCAGCGGCCACCACCCGGTGGCAGGGCACGACCACGGCTGCCGGGTTGGCGCCGCAGGCCTGCGCTACCGCCCGCGCACCACCGGGCAACCCGACTTGCCGGGCCAGTTCACCGTAGGTCAGTGTGCGGCCGCGTGGAATCGCGCGCAGGGCGGCCCATACCTTCTGCTGGAACAAGGTGCCGCGAAGATCGAGATCCCACGCCGGCTCGTCGGCATCGGCCCGGTCGATCAGGGCGACGACCGAGTCCAGCACCGCCTGGAAATCCGCGCCCGCCGGTAAGCGCTCGGCCTTGGGAAAGCGGCTGGCCAGTTCCCCTTCGAGCGCGGATTCCTCGTCGCCGAGCAATACGGCGCACAGGCCCCGATCGGTGGCGGCGACCAGTACGCGTCCGAGTGTGCTGGTCGCCAGGGCGTAGTGCAGGCGTTCCCCGGCGCCGCCACGCGACAGGCGCGAAGGCGCCATGCCCAGACCTTCCTGCGCGGCCTGGTGCACGCGGCTGGATGATCCGAAGCCCGATTCGACCGCCGCTTGTGTGACCGGCATGCCCTGGCGCAGCTGTTCGGCGAAGCGCTCGATACGCGAGTGCCGCAGCATTTCGCGTGGACTCAGACCGAAGTGGCGCCGGAACAGCCGTTGGAAGTGGCCTTCGCTGTAGCCTGCTGCTTCGGCCATGCCTGCAACGCTGAGCTCGAAATCATGCGCTGCGGCGGCCAGAATCGCCCGGGACAATTGCTGTTTCTGTCGCTCTGCGGTATCCATGGCGCCAAGCATAGCCCTCGCCGCAGGCCGCCGCATTCCGTTTTCCGACATTCTGGTCCCGCCATCTGCTCAACGGTAGACGGCAGCGAAGGATTAGAATTCGTGTCTGGACTTTTGTCGCGATCACAGTAAACCCGATGCACTCCGAATTGATTGCCCGCATTCATCAGGCGCGGCGCGGTGGAACACCGCTGGTCATGGGCGTGGTTAACGTCACGCCCGATTCGTTCTCCGACGGTGGCCGTTTCCTGGAAGTGGATCGGGCCCTCGAGCATGCCCTGGCCCTGGCCGGGCAGGGCGCGCATTTGCTCGATATCGGCGGCGAATCAACCCGCCCTGGCGCCGAGCCGGTTGCCGAGGATGAAGAACTGGATCGGGTGATCCCGGTGATCGAGCGAATCGTGGCTGAAACCCGGGTGCCGGTGTCGATCGACACGGCCAAGCCGGGCGTGATGCGTCAGGCCGTGGCGGCCGGGGCGGCCATGATCAACGATGTACGCGCTCTGCGCGCAGAAGGGGCGATCGAGGCTGTCGCCGCGCTCGATGTGCCTGTCTGCCTGATGCACATGCTGGGCGAACCGCGCAACATGCAGGACAACCCGCAGTACGACGACGTGGTCGGTGATATCCGTGATTTCCTGCGCGGGCGAGTGGCCGCCTGCGAAGCGGGTGGTATCGGGCGCGAACGCATCGTGCTAGATCCGGGTTTCGGCTTCGGAAAGACGCTGGCCCACAATCTCGAGCTGCTTGCCCGCCTCGACGAGCTGGCCGAAGAGGGACTCCCGCTGCTGGCCGGCCTGTCGCGCAAGCGCCTGCTCGGTACGATCACCGGCCGCGAACGCCCTGACGAACGCGTCGCCGCCTCCGTGGCGGCCCACCTGCTGGCGGCGCAGAAAGGCGCCTCGATTGTGCGTGTCCACGATGTTGCCGAGACGGTCGATGCGCTGAAAGTGTGGCAAGCCGTTCGTGACGCATCCAACAGCCGCTAGAATATGGGCATGGCAGACTTCAAGTACTTCGGAACCGACGGCATTCGCGGGCGTGTGGGTACGCCGCCGATGATGGCCGATTTCATGCTTTCCCTGGGTTGGGCCGCCGGCAGCGTCCTGGTCGAGGAATTCGGCGAGGACGCCGCGGTGGTGATCGGCAAGGACACGCGCATCTCCGGCTACCTGTTCGAATCGGCGCTGGAGGCCGGCTTTTCGGCCGCCGGCGTGGACATCCTGTTGCTCGGTCCGATGCCGACCCCGGCCATCGCCCACCTGACGCGCAGCATGCATGCCGCCGCCGGTATCGTGATTTCGGCCTCGCACAACCCGTTCGAGGACAACGGCATCAAGTTCTTTGACCGCGATGGCCAGAAGCTTGGCGACAGGTTGCAGGCGGCCATCGAAGCGCGATTGGAAGCGCCGTTGATCCAGGCCGCGCCCGAACGGCTGGGCAAGGCGCGCCGCATCGACGATGCCGTAGGCCGCTACGTGGAGTACTGCAAAGGCACCGTCACCTGGGGCACGCGCCTCGAGGGCCTGAAAATCGTGGTCGACTGCGCCAACGGCGCGACCTATCGCATTGCGCCGGAGGTTTTCCGGGAGCTTGGCGCCGAGGTGATCAGCATCTTCGACCGGCCCGACGGGCTCAATATCAACCGCGAGTGCGGTTCGACTCATCCGGAAAACCTTGCCCGCATGGTCACGGCGGAGCGCGCGGACCTGGGCGTGGCTTTCGACGGCGACGGTGACCGGGTGGTCATGGTCGATCACCGCGGCGAGATGGTCGACGGTGACCAGATCCTCTATGTACTGGCCCAGGCCCGTCACGCCGACGGTGTGCTCAAGGGCGGTATCGTCGGGACCGTGATGAGCAACTTCGGGCTCGAGCAGGCCCTGGCCGAACGCGGCATCGAATTCGTTCGCAGCGCTGTCGGTGATCGCAACGTGCACGAAGCCCTGGTCGAACGCGGCTGGGCACTGGGCGGCGAGTCCTCCGGCCACATCCTGTGCCTGGACCGCGCCACCACCGGCTGTGGCATCGTCAGCGCGCTCCAGGTCCTCGAGGTGGTTGCCCGAAGCGGCCGCAAGCTGGCCGACCTGACCGGCGGCATGACCAAGTGCCCGCAGGTGATGATCAACGTGCCCAGCGGCGGCAACGGCCGCGCGGTACTGGACGGCAACGAGGACATCGACTCCGCGGTGCGCCGCGTCGAGGAAGTGCTCGACGGACGTGGTCGTGTCATCCTGCGCCCTTCCGGCACCGAGCCGGTCGTGCGCGTGACGGTCGAGGGCTTCGATTCCAATCAGGTACAACAGCTGGCCGAGGAACTGGCCGGCTCGGTCGAGCAGGCATTAACCTCATGACGACACACGACACCGGTATTCCCGTTCTTTCCCTGGCCGAGTTCGACGGTCACAGGGGCGACTTCAGCGAGCGGCTCGGCCAGGCCTGGCGCGAGTTCGGTTTCGTCGGCATTACCGACCATGGCATCGACGACGCAGTTATCGACCAGGCCTACGAAGCCTTTCGCGAGTTCTTCGCGCTGCCCGATGAGACCAAGCTGCGCTACCACCAGCCCGGCAAGGGCGGGGCACGCGGCTACACCGGCTTTGGCGTCGAGCACGCCAAGGGCCGGGACGTTCCCGATCTCAAGGAATTCTGGCACGTGGGCCGCGAACTGGCCGCCGAAGAGAACCCGCACCCGGACATTCTGCTTCCCAACGTCTGGCCCGAGGAAGTGGCGGATTTTCGCGAGCGGGCCCTGGCGGTCTATAACGCTCTCGAGGCCGTCGGCGACCGGATCCTTTCGGCTGCCGCCTGTGATCTGGGTCTCGAGCCGGACTGGTTTGCCGACAAGACCCACTACGGCAACTCCATCCTGAGGCCGCTGCACTATCCGCCGATCGACAATGCCCCGGAAGGCGCGGTTCGTGCCGCACAGCACGAGGACATCAACCTGATCACCCTCCTGGTGGGCTCACGCGAGCAGGGCCTGGAAGTCCTCACCCGCGACGGGCGCTGGATTGCCGTCACGACCCTGCCGGGCACCATTGTGGTCAACGTCGGCGACATGCTGCAGCGCCTGACCAACCATGTCTATCCCTCGACCACGCACCGGGTGGTTAATCCGCCGGGTGAGGCGGCAAAACGCTCGCGCTACTCGATTCCCTTTTTCCTGCACCCCAATCCCGATTTCGTCATCGAGACGCTGCCGGGCTGCGCGAGCGAGGACAATCCGAATCGCTACGAGCCGATCGCCTCGCACGATTACCTGCTCGAGCGCCTGCACGAGATCGGGCTGCTCAAGTAGTCGCTGATATTTGCCAGCTGTCTGAATGTCTGGGCCGGTTGTTCCTGAAACCGCAGATTACGCAGATTCGCGCAGATTTGAAGAGCGTACCTGGAGATTTGGTCAATCGCTGCAGTGAATCCGCTGACAAGCAGTGCTAATCGGCGCAACCTCTGGATTATTTTCCCAATCTGCGTAAATCTGCGCAATCTGCGGTTTCCTGAGCTGAAGCATTCGCTTGGTACGCGTCTCGGTCGAACTGGCGCAGGCGGCGTCGGAAGTCGGAGACGAATCCCGGCCAGATGGTGGTGTTGCGCCCGCTTCTGGGGTGCAGGTACCAACTGTTGCAGCCGCCGGCATTCCAGACCGAGCGTGACAGGCGCTGCTCGACCCAATTATTCCAGCGCGTCTGTGCTTCCTGTTTGACTTCGAACGCCCCGTTCTCGGCCTCGAGATGGTCTAGGGCCGAGAGCAGGTAGCGGATCTGCGACTCGATCATCAGCAAGACCGAACTGTGGCCCAGGGCGGTGTTGGGGCCGAGCAGGATGAACAGGTTGGGAAAACCATGCACTGTCGTGCCCTTGTAGGCCGCTGGGCCGTCGCGCCAGCGGTCAGCGAGGTCGCATCCGTCGCGGCCAATGAACAGGCCTTCCGGCACCGGCTCGGTGGCGCGGAATCCGGTCGCCAGGATCAGAACCTCGGCCGGGTGATGTCTGCCATCAGCGTCGACCACACCGCTCTCAGTGACGCGCGCCACTGCACGGTCGACCAGGGCAACGTTGTCGCGGTTGAAGGTCGGGTAGAAATCGTCAGACAGGATGACGCGCTTGCAGCCGATATCGTAATTCGGCCGAAACTTCTCACTGATCTCCGGATCCTCGATTTGAGCGCGTCGGTGGCGATTGGCCAGCCAGCGATGTCCCGCACCCAGCCAGTGCCAGCGCAGGAGCGCCGGCACGCGCAGTTCGTTACGCGCGTAGATCGTGAATCGAGCCAGGCGCTGCAGGAGCGGAACGCGGCGGAACAAGCGCCGCCAAATCGGTCCAATCGGCCGGTCACGGCGTGGAATGATCCAGGCCGGCGTGCGCTGGAAGACCGTCAGGTAGCCGGCCCGCTTCGCCACCTGCGGGACGAACTGTGCCGCGGAAGCGCCGGTACCGACAACCGCCAAGCGTTTCCCGTCCAGATCGAGGTCGTCGGGCCACTGCTGGGAGTGCACGACCTGACCGGTGAACTCGTCCAGCCCCGGCAAGTCCGGCCAGGCCGGCCGCGAAAGGCCGCCCAGTGCGCTGACCAAAACGCGGGCCGTATACCGGCGGCCGTGCTGGTCGGTCAGTACCCAGCGCCGGTCCCCTTCGTGCCACTCCGCCCGCGTAATTTCGGTTTCCAGCCTGATCTGCCCGGCCAGTCCGTGTTCGGCGACCAGTCCCTCCAGGTAGGCCTGGATTTCAGATCGCGGCGCGTAGTGTCGTGTCCAGTCCGGATTGGGTGCGAAGGAAAGTGAATACAGCTGCGAGGGCACGTCGCAGGCACAGCCGGGATAGCGGTTGACCCACCAGGTGCCGCCGACGCCAGCGGACTTCTCGAAAACCACGAAGTCATCGCGACCGCTCTGGCGCAGGCGGATGGCTGTCTCCAGTCCGCCAAAACCGGCGCCGATGATGGCAATGGACAGGTGCTGGGCGTCGGCAGGCATCGTTTGATCAGTCTAGCCGAGGGCGGCCGTGCGGGGTGCGCCATTCGCTCATGCGGCTTGTTCTGCGGGGTGGGGGGCATGCGTGCCGAGTCGCTTGCTCATACGGCTGGCTTCGCGGCGTTCGCCGCGAAGTACCCTCCAGTACTCGCCGAATGCGGCGCCGGCGGAACTCGCTCCGGCCCTTCGGGCCTGCGCTCAAACATCCGCCGGCTCGTTTCCGCATTCGGCTCCGTGCTTCGGCTGCGCCGAAATCGCAAACAACTCGGCCCGCACGCCCGAGGTCTTTGTTTGGGTCATTCGAATTTCGATCATTAGAATTTGTTTGAGATTTGGTGCTTGGTGCTTCGAGTTTGTTTGGTACTTGGTGCTTCGAATTTGAAAATTCATGCGCCTGAGCGAAGCCCTCAGATTCTCCCAATTCGCACTTGCCCCTTGGCGAGATTCCTCAGGTGTTCGGCGAAGACCTGACGGCTGGCCGCGGGGATCGTCACAATCAAGGTGACGCCCTCGCTGTCGTATTCCTCGTCGAGCTTGTCGCCCTCGAACTCCGACAGGGCGTGGTGAGCCGCATCGACGAACTCGAACGGCAGGCTCAGTCGCAGCCGGACTTTCGGGATGATGGGCGCCGCCTCGGCGGTGCGCAGGGCTTCGTTGGCCGTACCGCCGTAGGCTCTCGCCAGTCCGCCGGTGCCCAGTTTGATGCCGCCGAAAAAGCGGGTCACCACGACCACCGTGAAATCGTATCCCTGGCTTTCGATCGCCTGCAGGATCGGTCGACCGGCCGTGCCGCCGGGCTCGCCGTCGTCGTCGAAGCGGTAGTTCTGGCCCATCAGCCAGGCCCAGCAATTGTGGTTGGCGGCCGGGTCGGCGACCCGCTCGATGAAAGCACGCGCTTGCGATTCGTCGTCGGCACAGGCGGCATGGGCGATGAAGCGACTCTTCTTGATTTCAGCCTCATGCACGACCGGCTCGATCAGGCGGTAGCTCATTCCAGGCGGGTGTCCCGAGGCGCGTTCAAGACTTCTGCATCTACTTCAAATTCGTCCATCAATATATTGATTTTATTGCCTTTAGTGAATTGATCCCGCTGGGTCAGGGCCTGGCCGCTGTCGCTTCGCACGACGGCGTAACCGCGCTCGAGGACCGCCAGGGGGCTGACGCTGTTGAGCGCGCGGACCACGCTGGCAAGTTGTTGCCGGCGGCGTTCGAGATTAAATTGCGCGGCCCGATCGAGTCGCGTGCGGAGCGTGCTGATCTGTTGTCCCAGTTGCTCGATCTGGCGGCGCGGATGGCGGCCGGCCAGACGGGTCTCGAGCCCTTGCAGGCGCCGCTGGCACGCATCGAGTTGACGTTTGATCGCCCCTTCCGCGCGCCGGCTCAATTCCTCCCGGCGGCGAGCCAGTTCATCCAGCCGTCGCTCGGGATGTTGTTGCTTCAGCCGGCTTTCGGCATGGTCGAGCCGCTGCATGCCTTCCTGCAGTCGGCGCTGCATGCTGCGCCCGATTTCAGTGTCGAGCCGACGCAGGCGTTTCAGCAGTTCCGGGCCGTCGGGTGTGGCCGCCACGGCGGCGGCCGTCGGCGTGGGAGCGCGCAGGTCGGCGACGAAGTCGGCAATGGTGACATCGGTTTCGTGACCGACGCCGCTGATCACGGGAGTCTTGCAGGCGTGAAGCGCGCGGACCAGTTGTTCATCGTTGAAGGCCCACAGGTCCTCCAGCGATCCGCCGCCGCGGGCAAGCAGGATGACCTGGCCGAAGCCGTGCCGGTCAGCGGCCTTCAGCGCGCGCACCAGTTCGGCCGGCGCGGTCTCGCCCTGCACCTGGCTGGGATAGATGCGCACTTTGGCGCGGGGCCAGCGACGGGCCAGGGTCTGCAGGATGTCGCGAATGGCCGCTCCGGATGGCGAGGTGACGACGCTGATCCGTTCGGGCCATGGCGGCAATTCCTGTTTGTGAGCCGGTTCGAACAGCCCTTCGCCCTCGAGCTTCTTCTTCAGTGCTTCGAAAGCCTCGGCCAATGCACCGGCGCCGGCTTCGAGCAGGCCGTCGGCGATCAGCTGGTAGTCACCCCGCGGTTCGTACAGGCCGAGGCGCCCGCGTACCAGCACCTGCATGCCGTTTTCCGGCCGAAAGCCGATGCCGGCTGCGTTGCCCCGAAAGAGGGCACAGCGAATCTGGGCACGTTCATCCTTGAGCGTGAAATACAGGTGGCCGGACGGCGGCCGGGCCAGGTTGGAGATCTCGCCGGAGAGCCACAGCCGGGGAAAGCCCGCCTCGATATGCAGGCGGACCTCACGGTTCAGTTCTGCGGGGCGATAGACGCGGGTTTCGGGTCCGGGGGCGGCCAGTGACATGATGGCCGATTATACGCATCCGGTCGCCGGACCCGCGCTTGACGAAATCGTGACGGCATTGGAGACTGACGGCCCTTTCAGTAACATCAGGACAGCCCATGTACCCTCGCTTCGTGCGCCCTGCAATCGTGCTCTTGCTGACCACCCTGACCCTGCCGGCGTTTGCGGCCGGGGGGCTGGTCAATGCTCGGATTCACACCTTGTCGGCCGACCAGCCGCGGGTTGAAGCCATGGCCTGGGACGAGGAAGGTCGGATTACCTTTCTCGGTAACGCCGAGCAGCTGCGCGCGCAGAATCCGGATCTGGAGCTGTACGACGCCGGCGGCCGAACCGTGCTGCCAGGCCTGATCGACGCCCACGCTCATGTCATGGGTCTGGGCCTGGCGCGGCTGCAGGCCGACCTGGTTCCGGCCGGCAGCGTCGAGGAAGTGATCGAGATCCTGCGCGCGCAGGAGGAAAAGCTGCCGAAAGGCGCCTGGTTGACCGGGCGCGGCTGGGATCAGACGCGCTGGGAAGGCCGGGCGTTTCCCACAGCCGCCGACCTGGACGAGGCCTTCCCCGAGCGACCGGTCTGGCTGGAGCGCGTCGATGGTCACGCAGGCTGGGCCAATTCCGCGGCCCTGAACGAGGCGACCCGCGACTTGGCGGGCGACTGGCAGCCGCAGGGTGGCGACATTCATCGTGATGATGACGGTCAGCCGACCGGTATTCTGATCGACACCGCCATGCGCTTCGTCGAGGACGCCATGCCCGAGCCCGATGCGGCCGTGCGTGAGCAGGCGCTCGAACTGGCGTTGGCGGAGATGGCCCGATTCGGCCTGACAGGTGTCCATGATATGGGCGCCAGCGTCGACGACTTCGATCTGTTCCGTCGTTTCGAGGCAGCGGGTGAGCTCAGTGTTCGCATCACCGCTTTTGCCGATGGCGACGAGGCCATGCTCGACTGGCTGTGTGAAAACGGCCGCTACAACGGTGAACGACTGGCGGCGCGATCGGTAAAGCTCTACGCCGACGGTGCCCTGGGCAGTCGCGGTGCCGCACTGCTGGAAGACTACAGCGACGATCCGGGTAACAGCGGCCTGCTGTTCGAGTCCGACGATGCGCTGCAGGCCCTGGTCGATCGGGCGATTGGCTGTGGCCTGCAGCTGGGCATTCACGCCATCGGCGATGCCGCCAACCGCCAGGCCATCGATGCCCTGGCGGCCGGCCAGGCCAAGGATGCCTCCAATCCCGGCCGCCATCGCATCGAGCACGTCCAGATCATTGATCCCGACGATATCCCGCGCCTGGCCGAGCACAACATCATCGCCAGCATGCAGCCGATCCATGCCACCTCCGACATGCGCTGGGCCGGTGAGCGCCTGGGCGAGGCGCGGCTCGAGGGGGCCTATGCCTGGTCGACCATGCTCGAACACGACGTTCGTTTGGCCCTGGGCTCCGACTTCCCGGTCGAGCCGGTCAACCCCTGGCTGGGCATCCATGCGGCCGTCACCCGCCAGCGTGACGGCCATCCGCCGGGCGGTTGGCGGCCGCAAGAGACCCTGACGCTCGAGCAGGCGCTGCGCGGCTTCACGATCGATGCGGCACACGCCGGATTCGCCGAGCAACAGGTGGGCAGCCTGGAAGTCGGCAAGCAGGCCGATTTCATCATCGTAGATGCCGATCCCTTCGAAGTTGAACCCGCCGACCTGGACGACATCGAAGTGCTGCGCACGGTCCTCGGCGGGGAGACCGTCTTCGAACAGCTGGAGAGAGGGGAACCGCAGATTGCGCAGATTAGCGCAGATTTATGATTGAAAGCATTCAGGGCGCAAAGCCCGGAAGTCAAGGATCTAGCCACATAGCCCTCGACTTTCGAGGGATTTGTAATTGTTTTTCACAATCTGCGTTAATCTGCGCAATCTGCGGTTTCACGAACCATCACGCAACCGGATCGCACCAGTGAGCCACTCTGATAGCAACTCTGAATCCCATCGCCTGATCCTGCGCCAGTCGCGGATCGAGGACTACGACGATATCGCCGAGATCATGGACCGGGTCTACAAGGGCCTGGATGGCGCCTGGACCCGGGAACAGTTCGAGTCGCAGGTCACGCGCTTCCCGGAAGGGCAGATCTGCATCGAGGACAACGGCAAGGTCGTCGCCGCGGCAATCTCCGTGATCGTCAAGTACAGCCGCTGGGGCCAGAACCACCGTTACTGGGACATCGTCGGCAACGGTTACCTGACCACCCACGATCCCAACGGCGATGTGCTCTACGGCGTCGATGTCTTTGTCCATCCCGACTATCGCGATCTGCGCCTGGGGCGTCGCCTCTACGACGCGCGCAAGGAGTTGTGCGAGAACCTCAATCTGCGCGGTATCGTCGTCGGTGGCCGGATTCCGGGGTACAAGCAATACGCCGACGAAATGAAGCCGCAGCAGTACGTGGCCCGGGTGCGGGCGCGTGAACTGGTCGATCCGATCCTGACCTTCCAGTTGGCCAACGACTTCCAGGTGCGTCGCATCGTCAAGGGTTACCTGCCGGACGACAAGGATTCGGCCGGTTATGCCGTGCTGCTGGAATGGGTCAACATCTACCACGACGAGGGTGCCCAGAAGATGATCGGCGGGCGGCCGTCGGACGTGCGAATCGGGGCCGTGCAGTGGCAGATGCGGCCGATGAAGACGCTCGATGATCTCTACGGCCAGATCGAGTATTTCGTCGATGCCGTCTCCGGCTACCAGGCCGACGTCGTGCTCTTCCCCGAGTTTTTCAACGGACCGTTGATGGCGCCCTGGAACGACCAGGGTCCGGCCGAGGCGGTGCGCCAACTCGCCGGCTACACCGAGGCGATCCGCGATCAGATGCTCAAGCTCGCGGTGTCCTACAACATCAATATCATCGCCGGCTCGATGCCCGAGTACGATGGCGAGCGCCTGCGCAATGTCTGCTACCTGCTCCGGCGCGACGGGACCTGGGATCGGCAGTACAAGGTACACGTCACGCCCGACGAGGTCAGCTACTGGGGCCTGAAGGGTGGCGACAAGGTCAAGGTCTTCGACACCGACTGCGGCAAGATCGGCATCCTCATCTGCTACGACGTCGAGTTCCCGGAGCTGCCACGCCTGTTGGCCGACGGCGGCATGAACATCCTGTTCGTGCCCTACTGGGTCGATACCAAGAACTCCTACCTGCGTGTCCGGCGCTGCGCCCAGGCGCGCGCCATCGAGAATGAGTGCTACGTCGTGATCACCGGCTCGGTCGGCAACCTGCCGCGGGTGGAGAACATGGACATGCAGTACTCCCAGGCGGCCGTATTCACGCCCTCGGACTTCGCCTTTCCGCACGACGCCATCGCCCACGAGGCCACGGCCAACACCGAGACCATGCTGATTGCCGATCTCGACCTCGACAATCTGCGCGAAATCCGTTCGCACGGCTCGGTGCGCAACCTGGCCGACCGTCGCCACGACCTCTACGAACTGCGCTGGAAGGATAGCGACGAATAACGGGCTCGTAATGTCCCGATTGTTATGATGGAGACTGGCTTGAAGGCAGGAGATTCAAAGTGAGCGCGCTTACATGGACCATCATCGGTCTGATTGCCGGGGCCGCAATTGGTGCCGGCGCCGTCTGGATATTTGCCGTACGCCGGGCGGGGCCGATGTCGGTGAACGAAATGAAGAAGGAAAACGAGCACTTCCGCGAGGAAGTCAATGCGCATTTCGTTCAGACCGCGGAGCTGATCAACGAGCTGACTGACAGCTACAAGGCGGTTTTCGACCACTTGAGCGATGGCGCTGAGCGCCTGGTCGACAAGGAAGCCGTGCGCGAGCGCATGCCGCAGGTCAGCCACCGCGAGGTCCGCCTGAGACACATCGGCGCACCACCTGACTACCGGCCGTCGGCGCAGTCCACGCAGTCTTCGTCCTCAAAGCCCCCTGCCGACGACGACTCTGAAGACGGCCGATCTTCCTGACCGGCCTGGATCAAAATTTGCGGCTGTAGACGATAGACCAGGAATTGATGCCCTGATTGGGGTCTTCCAGGCCGGCGTTGGAGTAGTGGATGACCCTTAGCCGTAGCGCGTCGCGCTCGCTTAGCTGAACACCGACGGCGAAACGATCCTCGAACTGGGCCTGTGAGCCCAGGCGACGATCACCGACATGATCGTCGCTGAAATACGCCGCCCCGATACCCCCTTCGACGAAGGGTTGCCAGCCATCGGTATTGAAGCGATAGATCAGTACCGGCGAGAACGACACCGAGTGCTCGTCACTGCCGAAGCGCCCGGCTTCCCACCAGGTGTAAGCTACGTTCCAGTACCCGCCCAGGTGGCCGGTTTCACTCTCGAACCAGCGCTGGTTCCAGTCGAAGGCCAGACTGATATTGGCGGTGGTTTCGCCTTCGCTGGTAATGCCCGGTGCGAGCATCAGTTCCGCGGCCCGGAGTGGAAAGGCAAGCGATGCGGTCAGGACCAGTATCGAAATGAGCCGAATATGCATGCGGCAAGTCTCGCGTTTTGGTTCGATGCCAGATTAAACCACAGCATCGTTCCGGCTGCCGAAGTGTTTTTCCAGTCGGGACTGGATCAGATCCCGCGCCTTGCGGAAGCGATCGAGCATTTCCTCTCCAGTGAGCGTGGCTGCGTCCCGGGTGGCCGGATCCGGAACCGGCCAGTGCAGGTGTTCGACGCCGGCTGGCAGGGTGGGGCAGACTTCCTCGGCGCAAAGCGTGATGACCAGGTCCAGGTCGGCCGGATCGAACGCGTCCACTGACTTGGAGTGGTGGCCACCGATGTCGATGCCGACCTCGGCCATCGCCTTGACCGCCCAGGGGTTGACGGTGGTCGGCTCCGAACCGGCGCTCATCACTTCGGCCCGGCCCCCCAGTATCTCGCGGGCCAGCCCTTCGGCCATCTGGCTACGGGCCGAATTGGCGACACACAGGAAGAGGATTCGCTGTTTGCTCATGGGTCGAAAAAACCAGACTGTCCACAGATGAACACAGATGAACACAGATATTGATTAAACAAGTGCCCCGGAAGTCTAATGCGCTTATTCCTGACTTTGCGCCTGCCGGTTGCCGCGGGAAAACGTCCTTTCTTCATCTGTGTTTATCTGTGTTCATCTGTGGACAAAATGAATCTAGAAAGTAGCGCCACCTGATACCTGCGACTGCCTACCGCCCAGGTGCACCCGCCACAAACCACCGCCGCTTCAACCATAGCGCCACGGTGACCAGGCTGATCAACACCGGCACTTCCACCAGTGGTCCGATGACGGTGGCAAAGGCCACGGGCGAGGCCAGGCCGAAGGCGGCGATGGCCACCGCAATGGCCAGTTCGAAGTTGTTGCTTGCGGCGGTAAACGCGATGGCGGTCGTCCTTGGATAGTCCGCATCGATCAACTTGCCCATCCAGAAGCTGACGATGAACATCACCACGAAGTAGATCACCAGCGGCACGGCGATACGCAGGGCATCGAGCGGCAAGCCGAGCACCGCCGAGCCCTTGAGCGCGAACATCGTCGCGATGGTGAATAGCAGGGCGAACAGCGTGATCGGCGCGGTGGTCGGCACGAAGGTGTTTTCGTACCAATCCGTGCCACGCCGCTTGATCAGAATGCGGCGGCTCAGGTAGCCGGCGGCGAAGGGAATACCCAGGTAGATGAACACCGCCTGGGCAATGGTGCCGAAACCGACATCGATGATGCTGCCTTCCAGGCCCAGAAGCGGCGGCAGGACACTCAGGAAGATCCAGGCATAGAGGCTGAAGAAGATCAGCTGGAAGATCGAGTTGAAGGCGACCAGAGCGGCCACGTACTGGTTGTTGCCGCCGGCAAGCTGGTTCCAGACGATGACCATGGCAATGCAGCGCGCCAGCCCGATCAGGATCACGCCGGTCATGTACTCGGGGTGATCGCGCAGGAAGATGACGGCCAGGACGAACATCAGCACCGGCCCGATCAGCCAGTTCTGCACCAGCGACAGCAGCAGCACGCGCTTGTCACGAAAAACCAGCGGCAGTTCTTCGTATTTCACGCGCGCCAGCGGCGGATACATCATCAGGATCAGGCCGGCGGCAATCAGCAGGTTGGTGTGCCCGATCGAAACGGCGTCCAGTGCCGCGGGCAGACCGGTAAAGACCGTGCCGAGCACGGTACCGATCGCCATCGCCACGAAGATCCACAGGGTCAGGAAGCGGTCGAGAAAGGAGAGGCGCTTCTGCGCTTGTTCGGTCACTACACGGAGTTCCTTTCAGAGGTCAGCAGCAGCTTTTCACTTGCGAAATCAGCTCGGATAGTTCGGCCAGGCGCTCGGACGACAGCGAGTAGCACACGCGCGGACGCTCGATTTCTCCGACCACGATGCCGGCTTCCTTGAGAATGCGCAGGTGCTCGGAAACGGTCGATTGCGCCAGGCCGATTTCATCGACGATGTCGCCGCCGATGCATCGTTCGCGTTCGAGCAGCAGGCGAACGATGCGAACGCGCGCCGGGTGTCCGAGTGCGCGGGCTGTTGCCGCGATGGCATCGTCCGAAGCAATCTGGGGATGAGGCATCCGCCGCCATTTCCATAGTAAATCGTCGATGAACGATATATTATCATGCCGACGTTCCCGGGCGTGATTCGATAGACTCACGAACCTCCGCTGCCCCGACACGTGTCCATCGATGCCAGACCGCCATTCCCTGTTCGCAACATCCCCGCGCGGGCTCCAGGACCTGCTTGCCGCCGAGCTCGAATCCATCGGACTGGATGGCGTCCACGCCCAACGCGGGGGTGTGACCTTCGATGGCGATCTGGAGGCGGCTTACCGTGCCTGCCTGTGGTCGCGAATTGCCAACCGGGTGCTGCTGCCGCTGGCCGAATTCGAGGCCGAGGATGACGACGGACTCTATCGCGGCGCTGGAACGATCGACTGGGCGGCGCATCTCGGGACGGACAACACCCTGGCGGTGGACTTCACCGGTATCAAGTCCGCTGTTACGCACAGCCGTTTCGCCGCCCAGCGCGTCAAGGACGCCGTCGTCGATCAAATGCGTGAGACCAGTGGCGGCCGGCCCTCGGTGGATGTGCGCGAGCCGGACGTCCGCATCAATGTCCACATGCACCGCAATCACGTGACCGTGGCCATCGACCTGTCGGGTGAGAGCCTGCACAAGCGCGGCTACCGCGAGACCGGCGTGAGCGCACCGCTGAAAGAGAACCTCGCCGCCGCCATGCTCTACCGGGCTGACTGGCCGGCCATTGCAGCGGGGGGTGGCGGGTTCGTCGATCCGATGTGCGGCTCGGGCACGCTGGCGGTCGAGGCCGCCTGGATGGCTTCCGACACGGCACCCGGGCTGCTGCGCACCCGCTTTGGTTTCCTGCATTGGCGCGGGCACGACGATGCGGCCTGGAAGGGCCTGGTCGACGAGGCCCTGGAGCGCCAGGAAGCGGGCATGGAACGCTTGCCCCCGATCGCGGCCTTCGACAACGACCTGCAAGCCGTGAGGCTGGCCATGGCCAATGTCGAGCGCGCCGGGCTGGGCGGCCGCATTCACGTCGAGCGGCGTGAAATCGCGGCGGCCTCGGTACCATCCGGTGTCGCGACCGGCCTGGTGGCGACCAACCCGCCCTACGGTGAACGCATCGGCGAGCAGCACGAACTGCTGCCCCTGTACCTGCGCCTGGGCGAAACCCTGCGTTCGCGTTTTCCGGGCTGGCGCGCGATGGTGCTCAATGGTGCCGGCTGTCAGATCGGTCTCAGGCCCGACAAGAGCTGGCAGTTCTTCAATGGTCCGCTGGAGTGCAGGCTCGAGCGCTTCGAGATCGGTGATGCCGCTGCCGAATCGACGGGGCGGCAGGCGGCGCCGGACCTGGTCAACCGCCTGCAGAAAAACGAACGTCAGCTCAGGAAATGGCGCGCCCGCGAGGACGTAAGCTGTTACCGGCTATACGACGCCGACATTCCCGAGTACGCCCTGGCGATCGACGTCTATGGCAGCGAATCGGGCGAGTGGCTGCACGTGCAGGAATACGAACCGCCCGGCAGCGTCGATGCGGGCAAGGCGCAGGGACGGCTGCGCGCCGCGCTCAGTGCCATCCCGGCGGCCACGGGGGTGCCACCGGAGCGGATGGTCTTCAAGGTACGCCGCCGCCAGCGCGGCGCCGAGCAGTACAACCGGATGAGTGAGCAGTCACGAACCCTGGTAGTGAATGAAGGGCCCTGTCGCCTGGAAGTCAACCTGACCGATTATCTCGATACTGGCCTGTTTCTAGACCACCGCCCGGTACGCCGCTGGCTGGGCGAGCATGCCGGCGGAAAGCGCCTGCTCAACCTGTTCTGCTACACCGGTGCGGTGACGGTGCATGCTGCGGTGGGTGGCGCGGCGTCCACGACCAGCGTGGACCTGTCGAAGACCTACCTGGCCTGGCTGCGCCGCAATCTGTCGCTGAACGGCCATGATGACCGCAGCCACACAACCATTCATGCCGATGCGCGCGAGTGGCTGGACAAATGCCGGGACGAATTCGACCTGATTTTTCTCGATCCGCCGAGTTTTTCCAATTCGAAGCGCATGGAAGGCAGCCTGGACATTCAGCGCGATCACGCTGGACTGATCGAGCGGGCCATGGCGCGGCTGACGAGTGGCGGGGTCCTGGTGTTCTCCACGAATCTGCGCAATTTCAAACTCGATTCGGCCGTCAAGTCGACCTACGCCGCGGAGGACCGAACGCGCTGGTCAATTCCCAAGGACTTTGAACGCAGCCAGAGAATTCACCAGTGCTGGTTCCTCCGACACAGGCAGTCTTGAGCGCCGGTCTCAGCGTTCAGGCGCAAAGTAGAGCAGCAGCCAGTCGGAGTCGGGACGGAAAGGGTGCTCGCTCGAATAGAGCCTGAACTTGCCGTCCGGCGAAACGCTGCCGATCAGCAGCCAGTCTTCGCCCGGCTCGCCCAGCTTTTCCTCGAGCTGCTCCATGGTGAATTTTTCGCGCAAGCGCGTGGTCTGGAAGACCCAGCCCTCGTTCATTCGGTCGTGGAGCGAGTAAGCATCGATGGGCGGTTCAAAGGCGAAGTAGCCTCGTTGCTGCAGTGTCAGGCGTCGCTGTTCGTCGCTCGACTCCTTGGGCGGTGCGAGCTGGAAAGTCCGGTGGTGGCCGAATTCGCCGCCCATCGCCTTGCAGACCAGGGCGTTGTAGTAATCGTTATCGGTCGCACAGAGCAGGTAGCTCAGGTCCTCGTCCTCCAGCTCGTGCTCGGCGTGCTCGGATAGGACTTCGCCGTAGTAGGTCCGCGTGCCGTCCATGCGGATGGGCTTGAGGCGGTACCAGGAGCCGTCGGCGATCAGCACGTCGATCTTGTGATCCCTGAGTTCGTTGGCCAAGGCCCGGGTCCAGTCGTTGGCACCCACGATCAGCAGGCCGTTCTCCTCTTCTGCGGCCAGGCCGAGCTTGCGGGCCAGCGGGCCGAGCGTGATGCCGTGCACGATGACGGTCACCAGGATGACGAGGAACACCAGCGGCATCAGGATTTGCGCTTCCTCATACCCGGCGGCAACCAAGCCAGGGCCGAAGATACTGGCCGTGGCCGCGGCCACGATTCCGCGCGGCGCAATCCAGGCCATCAAGGCCTTGTCCTGCCAGCGCATGGGCGCGCCAATGGTTGCCAGGAGAATCGTCAGCGGACGCACGACCACGAGTATCGTCAGCACGAACAGCATCGAGGACAGACCGATCAACTGCAGGTGCGAGACGTCGAGCTGGGTAGGAATGACGATGAACAGTACCGACAGAAGTACGACCGTCAGGTTCTCCTTGAAGTGGCGCAGGGGCTCTCGCTCGACCAGCTGCATATTTCCGATCACTACCCCCATGACCGTCACGGTGAGCAGGCCGGCTTCATGCTGAACCAGGTTGCTGGCCCAGTACGCGGCGAGAACCAGCACCATCAACATGGGGGGTTTGAGGTGGGCGGGAACGGCGCCGCGCCGATAAAGCCAGCCGGTCAGCCACCCGCCCAGGCCGCCGAGAAGAGCTGCAATCAAGATCGCCTTGCCCAGGCCCAGAAAGACATCCGACCAGTCTTCGCCATGCAAGGTGAAGTACTGGAATGCCAGTACGGCCAGCAGCACGCCCACGGGGTCGATGACGATACCTTCCCACTTGAGCAGGGAGGCGGAGTCCTTGTTGAGGCGGGCCTGACGCAGGAGGGGCAGAATCACCGTGGGACCGGTCACAACCAGAATGGCGCCGAGCACGATGGCCACTGGCCAGGTCAGGCCCGCCACGTAGTGACCAGCCAGTGCGCCTAGCAGCCAGGCCAGTAGCGGGCCGAGGGTGGTCAGTCGCGTGATGCCGTGGCCAACGCGTCGAAACTCGCCCAGCTTGAGATCCATCCCGCCCTCGAACAGGATGATCGCCACGCCCAGGCCGATCAGTTCAGTCAGTTCCTCGGGTGCGATGGCGATGTCGACCACGCCCGAGACGGGGCCGAGCACCAGGCCACTGGCGATCAGGATCACGATCGCTGGCAGGCGAATCTGCCAGGCAATCCACTGGCTGGCCAGCCCGGCGGCCAGGATGATCAACAGGAGTGTGGCGATGTGCATGGCCCGAGTTTAGCAGTCCATCGGGCGAAAGCCGGACACAAAAAAGCCGGCCCTGCGGCCGGCTCTTTCGTCGGGGATCTGGTGGAGGCGGCGGGAGTCGAACCCGCGTCCGCGAACCATCTGATCCTGGTTCTACATGCTTAGCCCGCTCGATTTTTTCTCATCGTTACGCCGCCCGAGGGGCAGGGCATACGCAACGACCAGTCTCTGTTTGATTTAACGCCATGCCCAGAGACGCGACATGACGCGATCCTGCTAAATGATCTCCGGTCGGAAGCGCAGGCTCAACCGGCGGAGAGCAGGCTGGTTTTTAGGCAGCCAGTGCGTAGTTGTCGTCGTTGGCAACTAACTTTTGTTCAACTTGTTTTACGAGGTGAGTTGAGACCTCGGCATGCCCCAGGGTACGTCCAATCCGCGTCGAAGCCAGAACGCCCCCGAAGTCGTACAGTCAGACTACCAGTCTTTGCCAGAGTTCCGCAACGCGTATGGACTCAAATGCCCGGAGCGGGGTGGGGCAGCGGATTGCCGTCGGCGTCGATCAGGCCGGCGACGCGGTTGCGGCCGGACTCCTTGGCGCGGTAGAGCGCGCGGTCGGCGGACTCGAGCCATTCGCGCAGGCCCAGATCGCGGTCGCGGGCCGCGGCGAAACCGATGCTGACGGTCAGGCGATCGCCGTGCAGGTGGGGCAGGTCAAGCCCGGCGACTTCCGCGCGAATGGACTCGGCCAGGGCCGATGCCCCTTCGGCGTCGCCTTCCATTGCAATGGCCAGTTCGTCGCCGCCGAAGCGGCCGGCCACATCCCGGCGCCCGATCTGCCGGAGAATGACGCCGGCGACGCCGCGCAGCGCATCGTCGCCGGCAATATGGCCGTGCTCGTCGTTGATGGCCTTGAAGTGGTCGAGGTCGATCAGCAGCAGACTGACCGAATCGCCGCCGCCGTGGCGTGCCTGGAGCATCAGTTCGGCCCGCGCCTGCCAGTGCCCGCGGCTGGCCAGGCCGGTCAGCATGTCGATACGGCTCAACTCGTCGAGCTGGCGGTTCTGACGCTGGACCTTCCGTACCAGGCGATAGCCGGTCAGACTGACCGCAATGGTATGGATGAGTAGCAACGGCATGCAGGCCAGGATCACGGACATGCTTGAGTCGGGCTGAAACCGGAAGCCGGTCACCAGCGCACCGCCGAGCAGGCCCGCGAACAGGCCCGGCAATGACCAGAGCCACAGGCCACGAATTCCGGTGCTGATCTTGTCGACCGTTGCCAGGGTAATCAACAGCACGCTGGGCAGCAGGTTGAAGTGCATCAGCGGCGCCCACAACCCGGCCACTGCGGAGTCGATCATCAGGTTGCGCAGCTCGGCGCGGTAGGGGTCGCGGCTGGAGCGGGCCAGCAGCAGGGCAAGTTGCGGCCAGATCAGTGCGCTGAAGGCCAGCAGTGCCCAGCTCGGCCAGCCGGCACCGTTTTCGATCAGCACGGCACCGATCGGCGGCGCGGCCAGGCCCATGCCCAGCATGCGCAGGCGATAGACGCGCCGTGGCATCAGACCGAGGTCACTCAAAAGGGCGGCCTTGCGGTCGCCTGCGGCATCGTTCGTTTTCCCCTTGTTCATTCCGCGTTTCCGGTTGATTCCTCGAAAGGCACTTGTCGCCGTGTCAATGGCTCTTGAGGATGCGGCCCTTCTGCCGCTCCCAGTCCTTTTCCTTCGCGGCCCGCCGCTTGTCATGCTGTTTCTTGCCGTGGGCCACTGCGATCTCGACCTTGACCTTGCCCTGCTTCCAGTACATGGCCGTCGGCACGATAGTCTGGCCCTTGCGCTCCACCAGGCCGATCAGCCGGTCGATTTCCCGTCGGTGCAGCAGCAAGCGGCGCGTGCGCGTCGGGTCGGGGGTGAAATGTGTCGATACCGAGGGCAGTGGCGTGATCAGACAGCCGAACAGGAAGGCCTCGCCGTTCTTGAGCAGCACATAACTGTCGCCGAACTGGATCTTGCCTTCGCGCAGTGCCTTGACCTCCCAGCCTTGCAGGGCAATACCCGCCTCCAGCCGCTCCTCGAGGTGGTACTCGAAGCGAGCGCGCTTGTTGAGGGCAATGGTCGAAGAAGGCTGCTTTTTGGCCACGGTGTACTTTCTTGTTGGTGTTCAGGCGAACGCAGAATGATAACTTGGATGCACTGGCACCATTCGGCAACCCCATCGAGCCGTTAAACTTCACACTTCACACTTCACACTCGTTCAATGCCCGAAATCCACCGCTCAGCCCTAGTGCCCTACACGCCGGATCAGATGTACGGCCTGGTGAGGGATGTCGAAAGCTACCCCAGCTTTCTCGGCTGGGTGCGGTCGGCCGAAGTACACGAGGAGGATCAGCAGCATCAGCTGGCAACGCTTGAAGTAGCGCTTGGCGGCCTGGTGCGGCGATTTACCACCCGCAATACTCTGGTGCCGGGTGAGCGCTTGATCATGCAGCTCGAACGCGGTCCATTCGAGGAACTGGGTGGTGAATGGTCATTCCGGCCGGTGGGTGAGGGCTGCCGGGTCGGACTGGACCTGCGCTTCAGCGCGGCCGGCTCGATCCTGCTCAGGCCGTTTCAGCGCAACTTCTCGCGTATGGCCGATCGCATGGTGGACGATTTCACGCGCCGCGCGGAGCGGGTTCATGGGCGCTAGGAATATTCATATCGAAGTTGCCGCCGCACTCCCCGATCGCCAGCTCCTGCTGTCGATGACCGTGCCGGCCGGAACGACGCTGGCCGAAGCCGTCGCCCGGGCCGATCTGCCGTCACGTCTGCCGGGTCTGGAAGTCGATGAGTCGCGGCTGGGTATTTTCGGCCGCAAATGCCGGCCGGAAACCGTACTCTCCGACGGAGATCGTGCCGAGGTCTACCGGCCGCTGACGGCCGATCCCAAGACGATCCGGCGTGAACTGGCCGAGCTTGCCCGCAGGGAGCAGAAGGCCGCCAAATGAAGGCCGTGGTTCAGGTTCCCGGACCGCCTTGATCATCCTCGCTGCGCAGGCTTTCGAGATCCTGGATCGGGGTTTCCTCGGCGTCCTGCAATTCGTCGAGGGCCTCGCTGGCGATGCTTTCCTCTTCGAGGTAGTTGCCCGACATCGAGGCGAGGGCGCCTTCTTCGAACTCCAGGGTCAGCAAACGCTTGGTGGGTTCGCCGCCGCGTGCCGAGTAAGTATTCATGTAGTCCCAGCGATCCTGGTGGAAGGGGCTGCTGACCGAAGGAGAACCCAGCAGTGACCGTACCTGGCGCTTGGTCATCCCGAGCTCGAGTGCCTCGACATCTTCGTTGTCGAGTACGTTGCCCTGCTGGATGTTCTGCTTGTAGACAATGCTCCCGCAGGCGGTCACCAGTAGCGAGCCGGCCAGCGCAAGAGCGCGAAGGACGATGAGTGTTTTCGAGGCTTCAGACATGGTTGGCAATGATACAGTATGATTCGATCGTCACGGGTTCAATCGCACAGGTTCAACATGGCTGGAGAAAGCAGCGAGCTGAAAAGGGCCGGCCTGAAGGTCACGCATCCGCGGCGACAGATCCTGCGCCTGCTCGAAACCACCGACCAGAAGCACATGACGGCCGATGACATCTATCGTGCCCTGGTCGACCGTGGCGAGGAAATCGGCCTGGCCACCGTCTACCGGGTGCTGTCCCAGTTCGAAGCAGCCCACCTGGTGCGCAAGCACCTGTTCGACGACGGCACCGGGCGCTCGCAGCAGGCCTGCTACGAGTTGGACGAGGGCGATCACCACGACCACATGGTCTGCCTGGAAACGGGCGAAGTGGTCGAGTTTTTCGACGAGGCCATCGAAAAGCGACAGGAAGAAATCGCCGGCGAACACGGTTTTGAAATCATCGACCACTCGATGGTGCTCTACGTCAGACCGAAGAAGGACTGACGCTTTTCTCCAGCATTTCAGCCGCATGCGCCAGCGATTTCTCCGACTCGGCGCTGCCGAGCATGCGTGCGATCTCGCGCCGACGTTCGTCGCCTCCAAGCGCCTGGATCTGCATGGCCGTGGTCTGGCCGGAGCTGTGTTTGGCCACGCTGAACTGGTGGTCGGCGCAGGCCGCGACCTGGGCCAGGTGAGTGACGCACATGGCCTGGCCGTCTCCGGCGACCTCGCGCAGGAAACGGCCGACTGCGTGCGCCGTTTCTCCGCCGACACCGGCGTCCACCTCGTCGAAAATGCGGGTTCGCGGCGTCCGGCCGTGTTCGGCGGCCAGCATCAGGGCCAGCGCCACGCGCGAGAGTTCACCGCCTGAGGCGATTTTCGAGAGCGGCTGCAGGGCTTGTCCGGGGTTGGCGCTGAAGGTGATGGTGACCCGATCGATGCCCTCGGGCGATGGTCGGGCATCGTTGTCGGTGTCGACTTCAAAGGCCAGCCCGGCGGTCGCCATGCCCAGCGCCTCAAGCCGTCGGGCCACGGCCTCAGCGAGTGACTTCGCCGCTTTCTGCCGGGCCTTGCTGAGGGCTTTCGCCGCCTCAAGCCAGGCGGTTTCGGCCCGACCGAGCTCCGCTTCGAGCTCCGCCCGTCGCTGCCCCTGATTCTCGAGCTGCTCCAGCCGCTGCGACAGGGTGTCGGTCAGCGTCGGCAGTTCGGCCGGTCGGATTCGGTGCTTGCGTGCCAGGTCGAGCGCGGTCTCGAGTCGTCGATTGACCTGGTCGAGCCGTTCCGGGTCGCCGGATTCTCCGCTGGCCAGCCGTTCGATACTGGCCAGAGCCTCGTCGATGTTGATACCGGCCTCCTCGAGCATGCCGGCCGTTTCCTCCAGGTCCGGCTGCAATTCACGCACCGGCTCGAGGGCCGCCAGGGCCTGCCGGATCAGGCCGCGCGCGGCCGTTTCGAGTTCACTGTCGAGCGCGTTGCCCGCGCTTGCCAGGGCCAGGCGGATATCGTCGGCGCGAGCCAGGCGTTCCTGTTCGGTTTCGAGCTGCTCGTACTCCCCATTGCCCAAATCCAGTTCGACGAGTTCGCGCACCTGGAATTGCAGCAATTCGAGCTGCTGCGGGTCGCCGGCATTCCGCTCGAACTCATCCATCGCCGCGCGCGCATCCTGCCAGCGCCTGAACGTCTCGCGGACTGTATCGAGCTTGTCGGCGGCGACGCGCGCGTCGAGCAGACGGCGCTGAGTGGCCGCGCGTCCCAGGCGTTGATGCTCATGCTGGCCGTGAATTTCGACCAGGTGCTCACCCAGTTCGGCCAGTTGTCCGACAGTGGCCGAGCGGCCGTTGATCCAGGCTCTCGAGCCGCTGGGGGCGGTCAGCACGCGCCGGATGATCAGCTCCTCGCCCTCGTCCAGAGCCTGCTCGGCCAGCCAGCGCCGGGCACCGTCGTTGTGCGTGAGGGAAAAAACAGCCTCGAGTTCGGCCTGCCTGGCATCGCCGGCAATCAGGCCGGATTCGGCCCGGTCGCCCAGTAGCAGGCCGAGCGCGTCGACCAGGATTGACTTGCCGGCACCGGTCTCCCCGGTGATGGCGGTAAAGCCCGGCTCGATGTCGATCTCGACCTCGCTGATGATGGCGAAATCGCGAATGGCAAGGTGGCGAAGCATGCGAGTTCCGGTCGGACCAGAAGGGCAACAAACTAGCATCAAGCGGGACCCGCGGCAATGCCGGTTGTATTGGCGCCCACCCAACCCCATTGTTGCGCGCAGGATCAAGGTAATTTTGCAGGCACAACGGAGTCACCATGGCGGAACGACACGAACCGGAGCAGACCGAGGCCGAGGAACAGCAACAAGCCCGGGCCGAGGAAGCAGAGGCGACTGAAACGGCCGAGACGACGGCGGAACAGCCGGAATCGGCGGAGCTGGCGGCCGAGGTCAATAAACTGCGCGATGCGCTTTTGCGCACGCGCGCCGATATGGACAACATGCAAAAGCGCGCCGAGCGCGACATGGATCGGGCGCGGCGCTACCAGCATGAAGCGCTGATGCGCGATCTGCTGCCGGTCATCGACGGGCTCGAGCAAGGCCTGGAGAACGCGAGTGAGGAAGACGCGGCGAGCGAGGGCCTGCAATTGACGCACAAGCTGCTTCTCAAGGCCCTGTCCGATCATGGCCTGGAAGTGCTCGATCCGGTCGGCGAGCGCTTCGATCCGCAGTGGCACGAGGCGATGAGCATGCAGCCCAGTGAAGACGCCGAGCCCGACACGGTGCTGATGGTGCTGCAGAAGGGCTACCGGCTCGATGACCGGCTGCTGCGCGCCGCCCGGGTAATTGTTACGGCGGCGCCCGAGAGTGGCAAAGACGATTGAAATGAGGGCTGCCGGGCCCCACTAATCGGGCTAGCAGCGAGTTAATTGTGACAAGCATCGTGACAATCGAATTTCGCACACGAATTTCAAACGAATCGAACGGGAACAGACAACCATGAGCAAGATTATCGGCATTGACCTGGGAACGACCAATTCCTGCGTCGCCATCATGGAAGGCGGCAAGACGCGGGTGATCGAGAACGCCGAGGGCGATCGCACCACGCCGTCGGTGGTCGCTTTCAGCAAGGACAAGGACGACGAAGTGCTGGTCGGTCAGCCGGCCAAGCGCCAGGCCGTCACCAACCCCGACCGCACCCTGTATGCGGTCAAGCGCCTGATTGGCCGCAAGTTCAAGGAAGACGTGGTCCAGAAGGACATCAAGCTGGTGCCCTACAAGATCATCGAGGCCGACAATGGCGATGCCTGGGTCCAGGTGGGCGACAAGAAAATGGCGCCGCCGGAGATTTCGGCGCGCGTGCTGATGAAGATGAAGAAGACGGCCGAAGATTACCTGGGCGAGGAAGTCACCCAGGCGGTGATCACCGTGCCGGCCTACTTCAACGATTCGCAGCGCCAGGCGACCAAGGACGCCGGCAAGATCGCCGGGCTCGAAGTCAAGCGCATCATCAACGAACCGACCGCCGCGTCGCTGGCCTATGGTCTGGACAAGGAAGGCGGTGATCGCAAGGTTGCGGTCTACGACCTCGGCGGCGGCACCTTCGACATCTCGATCATCGAGATCGCCGACGTCGACGGTGAAAAGCAATTCGAGGTGCTGGCGACCAATGGCGATACGTTCCTGGGCGGTGAAGACTTCGACCTGCGCCTGATCGACTACCTCGCCGGCGAATTCAAGAAGGAGCAGGGTTTCGACCTGCACAACGATCCGCTCGCCCTGCAGCGCCTGCGCGAGGGTGCCGAGCGCGCCAAGATCGAGTTGTCCTCGGCGCAGCAGACCGAGATCAACCTGCCCTACATCACGGCCGACCAGTCGGGCCCGAAACACCTCAACATCAAGGTCACGCGCTCCAAGCTCGAGTCACTGGTCGAGGACCTGGTCAAGCGCTCGATCGAGCCCTGCCGCACGGCGCTCAACGATGCCGGCTTGAAGGTCGACGAAATCGACGAGGTCATCTTGGTCGGCGGCCAGACGCGTATGCCGGCAGTACAGAAGGCCGTCATCGACTTCTTCGGCAAGGAGCCGCGCAAGGACGTCAATCCTGACGAGGCCGTGGCCGTGGGTGCCGCTATCCAGGGTGGCGTACTGGCCGGCGACGTCAAGGACGTGTTGTTGCTCGACGTCACCCCGCTGTCGCTGGGCATCGAAACCCTCGGCGGCGTGTTCACCAAGCTGATCGAGAAGAACACCACCATCCCGACGCGCGCCGCGCAGGTTTTCTCGACCGCCGAGGACAACCAGTCGGCCGTGACCGTACACGTGCTTCAGGGCGAGCGCGAACAGGCCTCGGCCAACAAGTCGCTGGCCCGCTTCGACCTGACCGGCATTCCGGCCGCACCACGCGGCGTGCCGCAGATCGAGGTCACCTTCGACATCGATGCCAACGGCATTCTGCACGTCTCGGCCAAGGACAAGGCCACCGGGCGTGAGCAGAAGGTCGAGGTCAAGGCCGGTTCGGGTCTGTCCGAGGAAGAAATCGAAAAGATGGTCCAGGACGCCGAAGCCCATCGCGAGGAAGACAAGAAGTTCCATGAGCTGGTTGCCGCGCGCAACAACGCCGATGCGGTGGCACATGCCACACGGACCAGCCTGAAAGAGAATGGCGAGAACCTCGACGAGGGAACGAAGAAGCAGATCGAGGACGCGCTGGCCAAGGTCGACGAAGCGATGAAGGGCGACGACAAGGACGCCATCGAATCGGCCGTCAACGAACTGCAGCAGGCCGGTGCCGAACTCTACAAGGCCGCAGCCGAAAAGGCCCAGGCCGAAGAGGGTGGTGCGGAGTCTGCCAGTGAACCCGGCGGCGAGTCGACTTCCGGCGAAGAGGAAGTCGTCGACGCCGAGTTCACCGAAGTGGACGACGACGACAAGAAGTGACTTTCGCGATTTTCGAATCGCGAAAGTCATCCCGGACAGCGCACAGCGCTGATCCGGGATCTCCGTCGGAAGGCAGAATGCTCATCGGAGCCGGGCAGCGCACAGCGCTGATCCGGAATTTCGCACTGCTGCAGAAGCCGTGATTCGACAATCCAGTGCCATCTGACAAATGCGAGGTTCCGGACATCGGCTGACGCCGATTCCGGGACGACCAGACGACGAACCAACGATATGACGATCCGGTATGCCCGCTGACTACTACGAACTTCTCGGCGTTTCACCCGACGCCTCGACCGACGAGATCCGCAAGGCGTACCGGCGCAAGGCGCGCAAGTACCATCCGGACCGCAACCCGGACGATCCCGACGCCGAGAACAAGTTCAAGGAAGTACGCGAGGCGCACGATGTGCTCAAGGACGAGCAAAAGCGTGCCGCCTACGACCGCTTCGGCCATGCGGGTGTCAATGGCATGGGCGGCGGCGCCGGAGCGCAGGGCGGCTTCGGTGATATCAACGACATCTTTGGTGACATTTTCGGTGATATCTTCGGCGGTGGCCGACGCCGCCAGAGCCAATCACGGCGTGGCCAGGACCTGCGCTACACCCTGGAGCTCGACCTGGAAGAGGCCGTCGCCGGGATCGAAAAGGAAGTCAGCCTGCCGACCCTGGGCGAGTGCCAGACCTGCGATGGCTCCGGTTCGCGCAGTGGTCGCCTGGACGTCTGTTCCACCTGCGGCGGCCAGGGCCAGGTCCGTATGCAGCAGGGCTTCTTTTCAGTCCAGCAGACCTGCCCCGCCTGTCGCGGCAGCGGTCGCACCATCAAGGATCCCTGCGATGACTGCAATGGTTCCGGCCAGGTGCGCGAGACCCGCACCCTGCAGATCAAGATCCCGGCCGGCGTCGATACCGGCGACCGCATTCGCCTGAGCGGCGAGGGCGCAGCCGGCGCGCAGGGCGGCATGGCCGGTGATCTTTATGTGGATGTCCAGGTCCGTCCCCACCCCCTGTTCCAGCGCGACGGCGACGATCTGTTCTTCGAGGTGCCGATCAGCATCACCACCGCGGCGCTGGGTGGCCAGCTCAAGGTGCCCACGCTCGACGGTTCGGTCATTCTCAAGATTCCGCCCGAAACGCAGTCCGGCAAGGTCTTCCGTTTACGCGGCAAGGGGGTGCAGTCGGTTCGCTCGCGCTCGTCCGGCGATCTGCTGTGCCGGGTCGAGGTCGAGACCCCGGTCAATCTCTCGCGCGACCAGAAAGAATTGCTCAAGCAACTGCAGGAGTCACTCGACGACCAGCCGGAACAGAGCCCCCAGTCGAGCGGCTGGACCGACCGGGTCAAGAGTTTCTTCGACCGAATGGGCTTCTGAACTTAAATGTTCGCTTGTTGGCTGGTTGGCTTGTTATCTGGTTGAAGCGCTCGACTTTGTCATCCCGGTCATCGCTCAGGCGATGACCCGGGATCTAGCACGTCTCGGGAAAGCACAGGCTTGATCGGGCGTAGAGGAAACCAAGAGCCCCTAAATTTCCAGCTTTGACGGGCCATAGCTTTCTGCGCCGACTCGGATGCGGTAATCTTGCTGCATGAGCCTGCAAATTCTTTTAAGCGGTGCCACCGGTGCGGTCGGCCGGGCGATTCTCGACGCCATCGAAGCCGATGAACATCTCGCCGTGGCCGGCGAGGCGACGCAAGGCCGTTTCTTCGAGCCGGATGTCGATGCCGACGTCATTGTCGATTTCTCCCATCCCGAACTGCTCGAGAAGGTGTTGCGCTTTGCCGTGCGACGGCGTATCCCGCTGGTGACCGGCACCACGGGGCTGGAGAAGGACCTGCAGATCTCGTTGGAGGAAGCGGCGACGGTTATCCCCGTCTGCCAGGCCGCCAATTTCAGCGTGGGCGTGAACCTTCTGGTCCGGCTTGCACGCCAGGCCGCCGGGGTGCTCGGCGAGGATTTCGACATCGAGATACTCGAGGCCCATCACCGCCGCAAGCTCGACGCCCCCTCGGGGACCGCGATCTGGTTGGGCGAGGCAGTGGCCGAGGCACGTGGACTCGATCTCGCGCAGGCCGCGGTCCATGATCGCAGCCAGGAGCGACATCGGCGGGAACGTTCGGAAATCGGTTTTCAGGCCATTCGTGGCGGTGACGTGGCGGGTGAGCACACCGTCTATTTCCTGGCCGACGGCGAACGCCTGGAACTGGTCCATCGCTCGACCGACCGCCGCGTCTTTGCCCGCGGCGCCCTGATGGCGGCCCGTCGGATCATCGATTGCCCGGCCGGCATGCTGGACTTCTCAAGCCTGGCACTCGACGCGCGTTGAGTCCGCCCAAAAAGGTTTGACACCCCCAGGGTCCTTGGCTAAAATGCCCGGCTTGTCGTGGGGCCATAGCTCAGCTGGGAGAGCGCTACAATGGCATTGTAGAGGTCGGCGGTTCGATCCCGCCTGGCTCCACCAAATTAGGTTTCTGAAAGCATCTCGGAAAGACGTTTTCAGTCCCCATCGTCTAGAGGCCTAGGACACTGCCCTTTCACGGCAGCGACCGGGGTTCGAATCCCCGTGGGGACGCCACCATAGAAAAAGCCCGCCTTCGCGCGGGCTTTTTTTATGGTGGCGTCCCCACAATGGGATCGAACCCAGCAACCCGAAGCGACAAACACTAGCATTCCTCGTACCTTTCCGAAGTCGTGAAGTCTTCGGCCGCCCGTGTATGGGTTCGAACCGAGGGCCGCAAAGCGGCCCGAGCTCGCTGAAACGCGAAGCGTTTCAGCCATCCCCGTGACGGTCGCATGCCGCTCAACGCGGCAGGCGACCGTGGCCAGGATGAACCCCCAATGGAACGTAGCCTCAGCTCCCTCCGATCAGCTTCTCTAAGCTTACCCTGCGGCCTCCAACCGATAACGACACCACGACCCGAGCTCGCTGACGCGAAGCGTCAGCCATCCCCGTGACGGTCGAATGCCGCTCAATGCGGCAGGCGGCCGTGGCCTTCACTCCAACGCCGAATCAATCTCCCCCACCGGCGTCAACAACGAAACCCCCACATGCAACACCAGCGAAACCAACGCCCCGATGACAATCACCGGAAAGCCGCCAATCACCGGCAGTCCCGAAAACTCGACCCAGCCAAGCTCGCCAGCCACGCCGACGGCCGAACCGCCGATGATCGCGGCAATAGCCCCGGCGGCATTGCCGCGTCGCCAGTACAGACCGAGAACCACCGGGATGAATACGCCGGCGGCATAAAGCGTGTAGGACATCAGCAGCAAGCCGATGATCGCCTCGAAGGCCAGCGCCATCCAGAGCGCCAGCACGCCGATGATCACCGTGACCACGCGCGACATGGCGAGCAATCGCCTGCTGTCCATCTCGGCATCCGGATTGATGACCTTGACGTAAAGATCGTTGGTCACGTGCGATGTGCCGGCCATCAGCAGGGAGTCGGCGGTGGACATGATGGCCCCGATGATCGCCGCTATAACAATGGCCGCGGCAAAGTCAGGCAGCACTTCCGCGATCAGTTTCGGAATGGCCTGGGCGGCTTCGATCTCGACGCCGAAAAGCGCACGGGCGGCCATGCCGGTGATGACCGGAAAGACGGCAAACAGGATCAGCAGCAGTCCGGCCAGGATGGCCGCGCGCCGGGCGGTATTCTCGTCTCGGGCGGCAAACAGTCGCTGGTAGAAATCCTGGCCGATCAGCGTGTACATCATGGTCGGCACGATGGCGGCCAGCACCAGGCCCAAGCCGGCCCCGAGCGGGCTGAAATAGGCATCGGTGGAAACCGTCAGTTCCAGCTCCTCGATGCCGGCCCGAATGCCGTCGATACCGCCGGCTTCGCCCAGCGCCATGAAGGCCGCTACCGGCACGCCGATGAAGACGATGGCGAGTTGCACCGCATCGGTCAGGGTCACGCCCCACAGGCCCGACAGGGCGGTGTAGACGATGAACAGGCCGGTCGCGGCAATCGCCGCCCAGGTGGGATCCAGGCCCATGATCGAGAGTGCGCCTTGCGCTGCCCAGACCTGGGCGCCGATGATGCCGATAATGGCCACCAGCGAGAGCAGGGCCCCAAGGACGCGAACCAGATTGCTGTTGTAACGCAGCGCCAGAAAGTCGGGCACGGTAAACATCGCCAGGCGGCGCATCCTGCGCGCCGCGACCAGGCCCAGTACGACCAGCGACAGCCCGACGCCGGCGGCGTAGGCAATCCCCGTCAGGCCGTAGTCGAAACCCCATTCCCCCGAGCCCATCACGAAGCCACCGCCGAAATGCGTCGCGCATAGTGTGGCTGTGGCCAGCAGGAGCCCGAGCCGGCGTCCGGCCAGCAGGAAATCCGTGGTGTTGCCGATGAAGCGCGTGGCATACACGCCCACGGCGAAAATTACGATGAAGTAGACGATCAGGACGAGGATTTGAAGATCGGGCATACGCAGTTCCAGTAGTCTGGTCGGGTGGGCGCAATTCGACGTACTTGCCGAGTGATCGTCGATGCCCGGGTATCTGAATCAGGGTACACTTTAGCGGCAAGTCAAAAACAAGATGGGGAAACAAATTGATCGTTTCCGTCGGACGGCTTTGCCGGCCACCGTTCGCCTTTCCTGCCTGCCGTCTGCCATGCCTGTTCAAGCTGGTCGTCGTTCTGCTCCTGATCCCTTGCCTGACTATGTGGCAGGCCAATGCAATTGCCACGTCGCTTTCGAGTGCCAATGCGCCACGGCTGATGTCCGTCACCATCGACGATTTGCCGGTCGGGCCGCCCGGCCGGCATACGCTTGATCAGGAACAGCGGATCACTGAAGAACTGTTGTCGCTGCTGGTGGAGCGCGGCGTGCCGGCAATTGGTTTCGTCAACGAGAACAAGCTCGAGACTGACAGCGAGGTGGACGATGATCGCGTGGCCCTGCTGGAACGCTGGCTCGATGCGGGCATGGCTTTGGGTAACCACGGCTACTCGCACCTCAGTCTGCATCGGGTCGAAGTGGAAGCATGGATTGAGGATGTCCTGCGCGGCGAGCGCGTGAGCCGACCGCTGGTCGAGTCGCACGGCCGCGAATTCAAGTGGTTCCGCCATCCCTTCCTGCACGCCGGGGAGTCTGTTGAGGTCCAGGACAGAACCCGGGAGTTCCTGCATTCACATGGCTACCGGATCGCTCCGGTCAGCATAGACAATAGCGAGTGGATCTACGCCGATGTCTATGCCAACGCCTGGAACGCCGGAGACCAGGTGCTGATGCGGCGCGTGGGTAAAGATTATGTGAGATACATGCTGGAAGTGGTTAATTTCTATGAGAATCAATCACGCCAAATTGCTGGCGAACTGATTCCCCAAACGTTGCTGATCCATGCCAACGCGCTGAATGCAGATTGGCTGGGCGACCTGCTGGATGCGCTGTACGAACGGGGCTACCGCTGGGTGGACATCGAATCGGCGACCCAGCATCCAGCCTACTCGCGGGCTATCGATGGCTACACCGGGCCGGCCGGCATCACCTGGCTACATCGCTGGGCTATTACGGCCGACATGGATCGCAAGATCTTCCGGGGCGAGCCGACGCCGCCAGACTGGATTGAAGAATTGCGCTGAAAATGCTTCAGGGCGAGGTGATCAGCATCGCGCCGTCGGGGAGGCCGGCCTCCAGCGCGCGACAGTCGCCAGGTAGTGACATGCGCGACGTCGATGGCGTGGGATCCCAGCCCGGCATGCGACCGGGTTGCGGTTGGATCGGAACCCAGACACGGCAAGGCCCGGCTGTTTCCCACCAGGGGGTATTGTCCTCGGCCAATTGTGGCGCCGAAGGTGAAGTACTTGCACAAGCCGATACCAGCGCGGCGGCGGAGAAAACCAGAGCCATTTTCGTCGGGCTGAAGCGCATGCGGTTCGTCCTTGCCTGAACTGGGATCATGGTAGTCGCTCGCGACTGATCTTTCCAGATTGCGCGGATTAGAAGGGCTGCGGCTGGCCCGGAGAGTGAGCCAGCCGCAGGACGGGAATTACGTCGAGCGCTTGCGCTCGATCCAGTCGTCGACAACTTGCTCGAGCAGGGTTAGCGGCAGCGCGCCGTGGCCCAGGATCTGGTCGTGAAACTCCGGCAGGCTGAACGCATCCCCCAGTTCGCGCCGGGCGCGCTCGCGCAGCTCCACGATCTTCATCATGCCCACCTTGTAGGACAGTGCCTGCCCGGGCATGACCAGGTAGCGCTCGATCTCGGCTTCCACTTCGCCCTCGCCCATGCCGGTGTTGGCCAGCATGTAGTCGATGGCTTCTTCCCGCGACCAGCGCTTGTGGTGCATGCCGGTGTCGACGACGAGACGCACGGCCCGGAACATCTCGGCCTGCAGGCGCCCCAGGTTGTCGAGCGGATCGTCCTGGAAGCCGATCTCCCAGGCCAGTTGCTCGGTGTACAGCGCCCAGCCTTCGGAATAGGCGGTAAACGGCAACAGCCGCCGGAACATGGGGATGCCCTCGAGTTCCTGCGTGATGGCGATCTGGAAATGATGGCCGGGGATGCCCTCGTGGTAGGCGAGGGTGCGCATGCCGAATTTTGGGATCTCGCTGACGTCGCGCAAATTGGCGAAGAATACGCCCGGGCGCTCGCCGTCGAGCGAAGGCCGTTGGTAATAGGCGCCGGCCGATGTTTCCTCGGCGAATTCCGGCACGCGCTTGACCTGCACACCGGTTTCGGGCCGCAGGTTGAAGTATTCGTCCATGGCCGGATCGATTTCGTCGATGATCGCCTGGTAGTCGGCCAGGATCTGCTCGCGCCCTTCCTCGGTGTCGGGATAGAGCTGGTCCGGTCGCTTGGCAAGCTGCTGCACGCGTTCGCCGATCGTGCCTTCGGTGAGGCCTTCGGCACGCAGAATGGCGTCCATCTCGCGGCCGATGCGTTCGACTTCGCTCAGGCCGATTTCGTGGATCTCGTCGGCGCTCATGTCGGTGGTGGTGTGCTGCCGGATAGCCTGGCGATAGAACGCATCACCCTCGGGCAGGCGCCAGACACCACCGTTGCTGGTGGCCTTGGTTTCGAGATCGCGCAGGTAGGCCAGCAGTTCCTCGTAGGCCGGGTAGACCGATCGTTCGACGGCGTTCACGGCCTGCGCGTGCAATTCATCGCGGCGCTTGTCGTCGAGTTCCGACGAATCGATTTCGGCTAATTTGTCGTCCAGGCTGCTCACCAGCAGGTGTTCTTCTGGCGCGCTGTCGAGAAAGCCCTCGATCTGGTCGATGACCTTGGTCACGGCAAAGCGTGGCGGCAGGATGCCGCGTTCTTCCCGCACCCGAAGTCCCTCCAGCACGCCGTCGAACTTCTCGTCGAACTGATTCAGGCGTGCAATGTAGTGCTCAGCGCCCAGCTCGTCCTCGACCACGTGCTGCTGCACCATGAAGTCGGGCAGGTTGCTCTGTACGCCAAACATCTGGTTGACCGGGAAATTGTGAAAACGCCAGCGGTCGGCCTCGGCCAGCTGGTTCGACATGAAGAAATCGAATACATCGTAGGACAGCAGATCCTGCCCCTCGTAATCGCTGCGGTCGTAGCGCTTGAATACCTCGTGCTCTTCGCGCCAGTAAGCCAGCATGTCCTCACCGGCTTGCGGTGAGGCATCGCTCAGCTCGGCGTTGTGGCCGCGAATCCCGAACTGGTCGAGAATGCGCAGCGAGGTCAGCATCTCCGGCTGCTGCAGGCTGAACTTCAGGAAGGCACGCGAGTAGAACCAGTCGATCGACAGCGGCTTGAAGTACCAGAAGTTGACGAACAGCAGGCTGCCGGCGACGATCAGTGCGGCGAGACTGATGCCGCCCCATTTGAGAAACTTCTTGAACATGAAATTCGGTCCTTGCAGTCTTTTGTCCGAAGCTTAGCGGCGGGGGGCGGTCATTACACCGGCCAAAAGTCATGCTGTCCCCGTATTCAGATTGCACGCCGCGATGTCATCTCCGACCGACTGCAGCCGGAAACCGGGTCAGGCAGACAGGCCGGAAAGTCGGCTTCAGCCCGTCGTGGGTGCGGTGTCGGCGAACGCCGGGTATGTCCTCATGCGCTGAAGAAAGCTCTCGAGCCGGGGATGATCGGTGAGGCTGATGCGCTTCCGGAATAGCCCCCAGTCCAGGAAGCAGCCCAGGCGCAGTTCGCCGTCGGTGTAATGGCTCGACTGCGCGGGCAGGGTGGCGGCAAAACTGTCCAGGGCGTCGAGCGTGTCGCGAACGCGTTCGCTCTGGCGGCCGAGATAGCCGCTTTGCTCCGGCGTGAGGCCGTCCTTCTCGAGCAGGAACAGGTTGATGGCGGTGTCCAGCGCGGTGTTGGTCAGCGCGAACAGATCGCAGTCGTCGATATTCGGCAGGAAATCCTGGCCGGCCGATTCGCGGACGAATTTGAGGATCGACAGGGAGTCGTTGAGAACGCGGTTGCCGACTTTCAGGAACGGCACCCGCTTGGCCGGCGCCAGCCGGGCGCTTTGTGCGTAGTCGGTTTGGATCAGTTCGAAGTCCTGTCCGGTTTCGACCAGCGCGATGCGGCAGTGGCGAACATAGGGAGACGTGTAGGTGCCGTAGAGTTGCGTGGCCATCGGGCGGTCCTCCGGGTCTTGGGGTTGCTGCGCTGATGGTCCTCAATCTACCGTATGATTTGCGGCCATGTCCGCCTATTTCGTCATCATCTCCCTGATCGTGGTCGGGCGTTTGCTGGCGTCGCTGTTTCCGGCCAGCGCGCCGGAAGTGCTCAACCGCGTCGTGATCATGCTGTGCCTGCCGGCGCTGATCTTCATTCATGTGCCTACGCTGGAAGCCAGCACGGCGTTGCTGCCGTTGGTGATCGTGCCCTGGGCCCTGCTGGCGGTGAGTATCGTGCTGGTGCTCTTGTTGGCGCGCTGGCTGGACCTGCCGCGTGAGGCCGTGGCCGTCCTGTTATTGCTGCTGCCACTGGGCAATACGTCATTTCTGGGCTTTCCGCTGGTCGAGGCCTTACTGGGAGCCGAGTCGGTTCGCTACGCCGTGGTCTATGATCAGTTCGGTTCCTTCCTGATCGTGTGTACGCATGCGTTGTTCGTGTTGGCCTGGTTCGGCAGCGGGCAGCGCCCGGCGGTGAGCGACATGATCAAGAGGATTGCGACTTTCCCGCCCTTCATCGCCCTGGTCGGCGCGCTTTTGCTGGGCAATGCCTGGTTTCCGGACTGGCTGATGGCGCTGGCCGACAATTTTGCCGACATGCTGCTGCCGCTGGTGACCCTGGCCATCGGCATGAGCCTGCGCCTGCGGCTCGTGCCCGAGTACCGCCGGCCGCTGGTCATCGGCCTGCTCAGCAAGCTGCTGATCCTCCCGGCGGTGGCACTGGGGATCATTCTGCTGCTGGATACTCGCCCGGATATTGCCCGGGTGGCATTGCTGGAAGCGTCGATGCCGCCGATGATTACCGCCGCGGCACTGTTGTCATCGGCTCGGCTGGCGCCGCCGCTGGCTTCGGCCCTGGTGGCCTGGGGTGTCCTGTTGTCGGCCGCAACGGTTCCAATGTGGTACCTGCTGGCCATGCGGCTGTTATCGTGATGCCATGACCATGCAGCAACGGGGGCAGGCACACAGAAGACTGCGCCGGGCGACGGCGGCGGCCCACCACCAGCTCGACCATCACCCGCTGCTGCAGCGCTTGCTTGGCCCGGATCTCAGGCATGATCAGTACGCGGAGTCACTGGCGGCCTTGTACCGTCCGCACGCCCAGCTTGAACGACTGGTTCATGAAAGCCCGCAGCATGCCGAGTCGGCATTTGAATTGTCTGCGCGTGTCGAGCGACTGGAAGCGGATCTGCGCGAATTGGGCTGGTCCGTTCCCCCGATCCCGCAAACCCCGCCGGACCCGTCGGAAGACCGTGCGACCTGGTGGGGCAGGGTTTACGTGCTGGAGGGATCGCGTCAGGGCAGTGCGGTGATTGCGAGGTGCGTCCAATCCAGTCTGTGCGATACCGTACCGTGTCGATTTTTCGGTCAGGCCACAATTTCGGACGACCACAAGACCTTGCTGGCGACCCTCGAACGCGAACTGGAAAGTCATGCAGCTCTCGAGCAAGCTGTCGCAAGCGCTCGAGCAGCATTTGCCGCCTACAAGGCCGACCTGGATGCCTTTGCATGCGGGAAACGCGACGTCGAAATGCGATAAATTGGCTGCCAGTGGCGGCGCATCGAGAGAAATAGGGAACATGGACGAGCGGGAACTTCAATCCGCGCTCGAAGCCTGTGAGCGAGAGCCGGTGCATATCCCGGGAGCGATTCAGCCGCACGGCGCGCTGATCGCCATGGATGAAAATCTCCAGCGGGTGCGCCAGGTCAGCGCCAATCTCGAATCCATTGTCGGTGTGGCGGTCGAGGATGCGCTAGCCATGACCCCCGAGCGCCTGTTGACTCGCCGCTGGCTCGATCAGATCCGCACCCAGCTCGATTCACCCAATCGCTACGGCGCGCTGATGGTATCGCTGCGTATTGGCGGTCGGGCGCGGCGTTTTCGTCTGCTGCCCTATCGCAGTGGTTCACGCGTGGTGGCTGAACTCGAACCGATGTCTGGCCATCCTGAACGCTGGCTTTTTGGTGCCCTGGCTGACTGGCAGACCGAGTTGTCCGGTTACAAGACGCGTGACGGCCTGCTCGGGGCGCTGGTTGCCCTGGTGCGTGATCTGGCCGGCTACGATCGGGTGATGGTCTACCAGTTCGATGAGGACTGGAATGGCAGCGTCGTCGCCGAAAGTCTCTCTGAGGGTGCCAACAGTTATCTCGGCCATCACTTTCCGGCCAGCGACATTCCTGCGCAGGTGCGTCGTCTCTATAGCATCAAACGCGTGCGCGATATCCCGGATGCAAGCGCCGAAGCCGTTCCGCTGGTGCCGGCGATCGACCCGGTTGACGACTCGCCCCTCGATCTTTCTCGCGGCATACTCCGAGCGGTTGCACCCATTCATGCCACGTATCTGGCCAACATGGGTGTGGCGGCGTCGATGTCGATTGCATTGCACCTGGATCGCCGTTTGTGGGGGTTGTTGGCCTGCCATGCCGTGTCGCCCAATGTGTTGCCGCCGGCCTTGCGCGACGGCCTGCGTGCCATGGTCCAGACGGCCTGCTTCCAGCTTGAACTGATTCAGGCCCGTGAGGAAGCCGTACTGATTCAGCGGGCCAACGACAGTCGCGACATGCTGGTCGATCAGCGCGGGGAATTCTCGGAGCCGGAAGACATTGTGGCGCGGCACGGACCCGCCTGGCTGGAGGTCTTTCGAGCCGGTGGGGCGGTGCTGTTGGCCGGAGATCGGGTTGCCACCGTGGGCAAGGTGCCGGATGCCGAGTCCATCGAAGCCATCGTCGACTGGCTGGGCAAGCATCATTCGGGTGAGCTGGCCTGGTCATCAAACGAATTGGGTCGAACCGGCCTGGCGGCGCTTTGCCAACCCGTCCGGGCCGCCGGGATGCTGGCCGTCCCGCTGCCGATACGAAACCCGCGCCACGCCTGGCTGCTGTTCTTTCGGCCGGAAAAGGCGGAAACCCGAGTCTGGGCGGGTAACCCCGAAAAGGCCGTCGACCGGGAAAGCGGCCGGCTGTCGCCGCGCCAGAGCTTCGAATCCTGGAAGGAGACCGTGCGCGGGCAGAGCGCCCCGTGGCGGCCGGTGGAACTGCGCGCCGTCACTGACCTGGCCAGCGACCTGGCGGTGCTGATCGCCGCCGGTGAGATCAGCCGGCTCAATCAGCGGCTCGAGCGCCTGGCCACCAGTGACCATCTCACGGGGCTGTGGAATCGTTATCGGATGGAGGAGGCCATCGACCATGAAATCTCGATGGCTGAACGCTACGGCCGGCATTGCGCGGTGATCATGTTCGATATTGATCACTTCAAGCGCTTCAACGACACCTGGGGACATGACGCCGGTGATGAAGTGCTTGTGGCGGTCGCACGGTCCGTCTCGGCCCAGCTGCGCGACACCGATCACGTGGGCCGCTGGGGCGGTGAGGAATTCATCGTGCTGGCGGCCAATACCGCCCTCGAGGGCGCGACTTGCCTGGCTGAACGATTGCGCGTGGCAATCGAGGCCCTGTTGATCCATGACTACGGCCCGGTGACTGCCAGCTTCGGCGTGGCCGTACACGGAGAAAACGAGCAGCGTCGGGATCTGCTCAAGCGCGCCGACCTCGCCCTGTACGATGCCAAGGAGGGTGGCCGAAATCGGGTGGAAATTGCGGGGGATTAGCTAAGGGTCGCTTTCGCTGGTGATGCGTGGGTTCGGGCCACCCGAAGTCCGGGTGGCCCTGTCCATCTTGCGCCTTGCGGGCTTATTCCTGGAAGCGGTCGTGCAGCAGGCCGTCTTCGCGTACGAGGAACAAGCTGGAATCGACTGGCGCAATGCTCTGCGATGTGGCTCTAAGCTGGTACTGGCCCAGCATGTCGAGCCTCAGGTCGGAGAATATGGCGAAGCCGTCTTCCGACAAGAGCGTCGTCGTTCCGCTCAGTGTGGCACCTGCGGGACCATCGATGATTTCGATGGTGATATTGGCGTCGTAATCCAGTACCGGATCGCCGAACTCATCCACGAACTCCACGATGACCGGGCCGCGTACCGGAAAATCCTGGACGCTGTTGGCCGGCTGTGTTTGGAATGCCAGGGCTGAGGCCACACCCACGTCTCCAGAGGTCTGCACGAACACCACGCTGGCGGTGTTGCCAATGGGGTTGCCATCAAGGGTGCCGGTGATCTCGGCCGTGCCCACGGCGGTCTCGGAAGTCAGTGTGGTGATGAACTGGCCATTGGCATCGGTCGTGCCGCTGGTGTCGCTCAGCGTGCCCAGCGTGGTCGACAAGGTGACCGGCAGGCCGGATTCAGCCATCGGCTCGCCGTCGGCATCACGGACTTGCACGGTGACGGCGGTGCTGGAAATACCATCGGCTTCCAGCTCGTCGTCGGCGGCCTCGATGGAGGACGAGCTTGCCTCGACGACGGTGTCAACGAAGTCCACGGTGGCCGTGTTGCTGATGGCTTCGCTTGCCAAGGTGCCGGAAACCGTGGCGGTACCCGTCGCCAAGGAGGTCAGCGTGGTGATGAACTGGCCATTGGCATCGGTCGTGCCGCTGGTATCGGCCAGTGTACCCAGCGTGGTTGACACGGTGACGGCATGACCGGGCTCGGAGGCCGGGTTGCCGAAGGCGTCCTGTGCCTGAACGGTGATGGTGGCGGACGAAGCGCCGTTGGCGATGACTTGGCCCGGATCCGCGCTGATCTCGCTGTTGGTGCCGGAGACCGCTCCGGCGTCGATGCGGAACGAATCGGAGACCGCCGCGGTCAGGCCCGAGGTGTTGGCGGTAAGCGAGTAGTTACCGACCAGATCGATGCTCAGGTCGCTGAAGCTGGCCAGGCCGTTGACTGCCGAAACGGTGAGTGTGCCCGACAGGGTGGCATCGCCGGCTTGCGTGAGCTGAACGGTGATGCTGTTGCTGGCGCTTCCAACCCGGTTGCCATTTGCGTCTACGACTTCGATAGCCGTGGAAAACGGTACGCCGGCCTGGCCGTCGGCTGGTTGCTGAGCAAAGCGCAGCCGTGTTGCCGCACCGGCCACGTACTCGACCTGGGCGGTGTTGCCGATGTCATCACCCAGCACCCGGCCGGAAATGGTGTCGATACCGGCTGTGGTCGGGGCGGTGAGCGTGGTGCTGAACTGTCCATTGGCGTCGGTCTGACCGCTGGCGGGGGCCAGCGATCCAAGCTCGGCAAAGACCTCTACATCGACGCCGGCTTTCTCAACTACAGCGCCGCTGGCATCGCGCAACTGCACGGTGACGGTGGTGCTGTCGGTGCCGTTGGCAGTCAACTGGCTGGCGGCGGCGGTGATGGTGGATTCCAGCGGATCGATGTTGGAGTCGACGAACTCGACGCTGGCGGTGTTGCCGATGGCGGCGCTGTCCAGTGTGCCGGTGATTTCGGCCAAGCCGGTTGTTATCGATGAGGTCAGGCTGGTCTGGAAGCGGCCGTCGCCGTCGGTCACGCCGGATTCCGAGCCCAGGCTGCCCAGCGTCGTGGACAGTTCGACGGGCAAGCCGGCCGCGGCGACCGGGTTGCCGAACTCATCGCGCACCTGGACGGTAATGGCGGTACTCGAAGCGCCGTCGGCCGGCAATTGGCTGTCGGCTGCGGAAATCGTGGAACCCTGGGCGTCGGCTGCACCGGCGACGAAATTCACCGTGGCCGAACCTTCGATATCGAATCCGTAAATGGTGCCCGTGACGGTGGCGGTGTCGGCGGTCGTCGATGACTGAAGCTGCTGGGTGTAAGTGCCGTCGCCGTTGTCGACGACCGATCCGAGCAGGGTGCCGGCATCGGTTTCGATGATGACTGTGGCGCCGCCGGTGCTGATGTTGTTGCCGTCCGAATCGCGGGCCTGGACGGTGATCGTCGAGGTCGATGCGCCGTCGGCAGTGATCTCGATCGGGTCGGCGCTGATCAGGCTGTTGAACGGGTCGGTGAGCGAACCGACGCGAGCGCGCACGGCCACGGTGTGGGTGATCCAGGGCGGAGAGCCGTCGGCAAAGCCCAGGACGACGTCGTTACCGGTGGAAGTCGGGGCATCGTCGACCCGGTAGTCGCGCAGGGCGACCGTGACCGGGTCGGGATTGTTGACGTTGTAACGCAGCGTCGTCGATCCGGGCTTTCTGACGTCCGCAACCGCGCCGATCGAGTAGAGATTGATGACGTTGCCCGGGTCGGGCACATCCACGCCTGGAACCTTCATCGCGGTGCTGTTGCCGTGCTCGGAGGCGATGGCCTGGACCGGGTTGTTGAAGTCCACCCCCGAGTACCGGGTGATGGCGCCGATGGCGGAGATATCCTGGTCGAACACCCACTGGAAGGCCGTGCCCGGTGCCGGGATCGTGCCGGGATTGCCGACGATCTGGTAGAACACGGCGTGGCCGAGGGCGTTATCGCGATCCTCGCGAACCAGCAGCTGCCAGTCTTCGGGTACATCGGTGATATTGACGCTGCTGCCGCCGGTAAAGGCAATCTGGGCGATCAGGAAATCTCCGAGGTTGATCGATTCGGGCACGGTAATGCCGATCTGGCCGTTGGCCACGCTCACCGCGGTGTTGTGACCCAGGTAATCGACTGGCTCGTAGTCTTGCGCTACGGCCGAGACGGTGAACGCCATCAGGCAGCTGGCCAGGAATGCGTAGGTCAGAGTAGCGGAGGTCCTGCGAACGGACTGCAGGGCCCGTACGGGCAGATTGACAGACATGGTGATCCCCTTTTTTCAGTTGAAATGCTTCAAATCCCCTCTGGCACTTGGGCCCGCGGGCATTGCAACAGTCCCGGCCGAATCCACCTTTCGAGCCGGAAATGACGCAACTTAGCGGGAATTTATACCAGAAATGTGAAGTATGTCAAATAATGGTGTCGGGGATTTGATGGGGTGGTGGAAGGGGGTTCCACTCTGCTGTCCCTCATATTCGTCATCCCGGAAGCTGCGCCAGCAGCTATCCGGGACGACGAGGCAAGGAATTGGGTTAGAACGGCGCGTGCCCCGGCGTCCGCGGAAAGGGAATGACGTCGCGGATATTGGAGAGTCCGGTGATGTAATTCATCAGGCGCTCGAATCCCAGACCGAAACCGGCATGCGGGACGGTGCCGTAGCGGCGCAAGTCGATGTACCAGCTGTAGGTTTCGGCGTTCAGGTCATGCTCGGCCATGCGGCGCTCGAGCACGTCCAGGCGTTCCTCGCGCTGCGAGCCGCCGATAATCTCGCCGATTCCGGGGGCGAGCACGTCCATCGCGGCGGCGGTCTTGCCGTCGTCGTTCAGGCGCATGTAGAAGGCCTTGATCTCGTCGGGGTAGTTCTTGACCACGACCGGCGCCTTGCAGTGCTGTTCGGTCAGGAAGCGTTCGTGCTCGGTCTGCAGGTCCAGGCCCCATTCGGCGGGGTATTCGAATTTCTTGCCGGAGGCCTTGAGGATGTCGATGGCCTCGGCGTAGGCCATCTGCACGAACTCGGTCTTGACGAGCCGCTCCAGGCGCGTGACGGCCTCGGGTTCGATGCGTTCAGCGAAAAATGCCATGTCCTCGCCGCAGCGCTCGAGCACGCGCGTGAACACGGCCTTGAGGAAATCCTCGGACAGGTCGGCCAGGTCGTCGAGATCGGCGAAGGCGACCTCCGGCTCGACCATCCAGAACTCGGCCAGGTGGCGGGCGGTGTTGGAGTTTTCCGCCCGGAAGGTCGGGCCGAAGGTGTAGACCTTGCTCATGGCCAGGCAGTAAGCCTCGACATTGAGCTGGCCGGACACGGTCAGGAAGGCTTCACGTCCGAAGAAATCCTCACCGAAGTCGACCTTGCCGTCGTCGCGCCTGGGCAGGTTCATCAGATCCAGTGTCGAAACCCGGAAGAGCTGGCCGGCTCCCTCGGCGTCGGACGAGGTGATGATGGGCGTATTGACCCAGTAATAGCCCTGCTCGTCGAAAAACTCGTGGATGGCGCGGGCGGCGGCGTGGCGCACGCGGGTGACCGCGCCAAAGGTGTTGGTGCGCGGCCTGAGGTGAGCGATGCTGCGCAGGAACTCGAAGCTGTGCTTCTTGGGCTGAACCGGGTAGGTGTCGGGGTCGGCCACCCAGCCGATCACCTCGATTTCCCCGGCCTGAATCTCGAGCGACTGGCCGCGGCCCTTGGATTCGACCACGCTGCCGCGGCAGATGAGCGAACAACCCGAGGTCAGATGGCGAATCTCCTCTTCGTAATTGGCCAGTGCCTGGTCGGCCACCAGCTGCAGATTACCCTGGGTCGAACCGTCGTTGAGGTGGATGAAGGAAAACCCGGCCTTGGAGTCGCGGCGGGTGCGAACCCAACCCTGGACGGTCACTTCCGAGCCGACGGCGATTTCGCCGCCGAGCACCTTCTTGATGCTGGCAGTCTGCATGATTTTGAGAATCCTTTTCATTGAATCGCGACGAGCGAGCCGCAATAATACCCAACATGGCAACGGCAACCCAAGAAAACGCGAGCAAAACCGGCATTCTTCTCACCGAATCGGCAGTCGAGCGTGTGCGTGAATTCCTGACCCGGGATGGCGGCATCGGCCTGCGCGTCGATATCCGCCGCACCGGCTGTTCGGGCTACGCCTACGATGTCGGCCTGGCGCACGAGGTCGACGAGTCCGATCACGTCTTCGAGCAGGAAGGCCTGAAGGTCCTCGTCTCCGACAAGGCCATGCCCATGGTCGCCGGCACCACGGTGGATTTCGTCAACGAGGGGCTGGTGCGCGAGTTCCGCTTCCGCAATCCCAATGTGACCGGGGAATGTGGCTGTGGAGAGAGTTTCACCGTCGGCAAGTAGCAACATCTCCCGCCTTGAATGCGGAACCACGGAAAGCACGGAAAGCACGGAATTTTGGAAATTTCGGGTATCGAGGTGCTGTCGCATCGCGCTGTTAGGTTCGTAAATTCCAGAACTTCCGTGATTTCCGTGTCTTCCGTGGTTTCAGAAAGGTTTGGTGCAACCGAGCGCACGGTGTAAAATGGTGGGATTTACCCGCCGGAGCCCGCCAACATGCGTTTGATCGAAGAAGCCCTGACTTTTGACGACGTTTCATTGGTTCCGGACTACTCGGAGCTCCTGCCCAAGGACGTCGACCTGTCCACCCGCATCACGCGCGATCTCAAGCTCAATATTCCCCTGGCTTCGGCGGCCATGGACTCCGTCACCGAGGCGCGGCTGGCCATCGCCATGGCCCAGGCCGGCGGCGTGGGCATCATCCACAAGAACATGAATATCGAGCGCCAGGCCGAGCAGGTGCGCATCGTCAAGAAATACGAGGCCGGCGTGATCAAGGACCCGTTCACGGTCGATCCGCAGACCACCATTCGCGAGGTCATCGAGCTGACCCGCCGGCACAACATCTCGGGCGTGCCGGTGGTCGACGGCAACGAGTTGGTCGGCATCGTCACCAGCCGCGACATGCGCTTCGAGAAGAAGCTCGACGATCCGGTGCGCAACATCATGACGCGCAAGGACAAGCTGGTCACCGTGCAGGAAGGTGCCAGCCAGGACGAAGTGCTCGAGTTGCTGCACAAGCACCGGATCGAGAAGGTGCTGGTGGTCAACGCTAATTTCGAGCTCAAGGGCCTGATCACCGTTAAGGACATCCAGAAGTCGCGCGACTTCCCCAATGCCGCCAAGGATTCAGCCGAGCAACTGCTGGTCGGGGCGGCTGTCGGTACCGGCGGCGATACCGAGGACCGGATTCAGGCGCTGGTCGCGGCCGGCATCGACATCGTGGTGGTCGACACGGCCCATGGCCACTCCAAAGGGGTACTCGAGCGCATCAAGTGGGTCAAGAAGACCTATCCCGACGTGCAGGTGATCGGCGGCAACGTATCGACCTCCGACGGCGCCCGTGCGCTGGCCGATGCCGGCGCCGACGGCGTCAAGATCGGGCAGGGTCCCGGATCGATCTGCACCACCCGGGTCGTCGCCGGCATCGGCGTGCCGCAGGTCAGCGCCGTGGCGGCCGCTTCCGAAGCGCTGCTCAAGCACGATGTGCCGGTAATCGCCGATGGCGGTATCCGCTTCTCCGGCGACGTGGCCAAGGCACTGGCGGCCGGCGCCTCGAGCGTGATGATCGGCGGACTGCTGGCCGGTACCGAGGAAGCCCCGGGCGAAGTCGAGCTTTACCAGGGTCGTTCCTACAAGAGCTATCGCGGCATGGGTTCACTCGGCGCGATGGAGAAAGGCTCCAAGGACCGCTACTTCCAGGCCGAGGCCGATGCTGACAAGCTGGTGCCCGAAGGCATCGAGGGCCGCGTGCCCTACAAGGGCCCGATCAGCGGGGTGGTGCACCAGCTCATGGGCGGCCTGCGCGCGGCCATGGGTTACGTCGGTTGCGCCAGCATCGAGGAAATGCGCACCCGCCCGCGCTTCGTGAGAATTTCGGCCAATGGCGTCCGCGAGTCGCACGCGCATGATGTTTCAATCACCAAGGAAGCACCGAATTACAAGCTGGGCTAATCCCCTGTCGTCCCGGAAACCGCGAACGCGGTTATCCGGGACCTCGCACGATTCGAGCGGCACTGAGCCGGGCCGACTAAGAAGAATTCTATGAGCAACTGATATGAGCCGAGTCCCGAGTCCCGAGTCCCGAGCCCCGAGTCCCGATATTCATCGCCACCGCATCCTGATCCTCGACTTCGGATCCCAGTACACCCAGCTCATCGCCCGCCGGGTGCGCGAGATCGGGGTCTATTCCGAGATCATGCCCTTTGACGTGGGAGATGAAGCCATTCGTGACTTCGGCGCCAGCGGCGTGATTCTCTCCGGCGGGCCGGAGTCGGTGGCTTTCGACGACAGCCCGCGTATCCCGCCGCTGGTGTTCGATCTGGGCGTGCCGGTACTCGGTATCTGCTACGGCATGCAGGCCATGGCCGCACACTTCGGCGGGGCGGTCAGCCCTTCTGACGAAAAGGAATTCGGCTACGCCGAAGTCGCGCTGAGCGAGCCCGGGCGATTGTTCGCCGGCATCGAGGACCGCGTCGCCGACGGCCAGGGCCTGCTCGAGGTCTGGATGAGCCACGGCGACAAGGTCAGCGGCCTGCCGGATGGTTTCGTGACCACCTGTACGACCCCGTCGGCACCGATTGCCGGCATGGCCAACGAGGACCAACGGCTCTACGGTCTGCAGTTCCACCCGGAAGTGACCCACACCAGCCAGGGCCGGCGCATTCTCGAGCGTTTCGTGCACGATATCTGTGGTTGCGAGGCCACCTGGACCACGGAAGCGATCATCGACGACCAGATCGAGCGGGTGCGCGAACAGGTCGGCAAGGACTCTGTGCTGCTGGGCCTGTCCGGTGGGGTCGATTCATCGGTGGTCGCCGCACTCCTGCACGAGGCGATCGGCGATCAACTGCTGTGCATTTTCGTCGACACCGGCCTGTTGCGTTTTCAGGAAGGCGACGAAGTCATGGCGATCTTTGCCGAGCACCTGGGTGTGCGGGTCGAGCGCGTCGATGCGCGCGATCAATTCATGAACGCACTGGCCGGCGTGGCCGACCCGGAAGAAAAGCGCAAGATCATCGGCCGCGAGTTCATCAAGGTCTTCGACGCCGCCGCCAGAAGTCACCAGGAAGCCGGCTGGCTGGCGCAGGGGACGATCTATCCCGACGTAATCGAATCGGCCGGGGCCAAGACCGGCAAGGCCAAGGTCATCAAGTCGCACCACAACGTCGGCGGATTGCCCGAGGACATGAACCTCAAGCTGGTCGAGCCGCTCCGGGAGCTTTTCAAGGACGAAGTGCGCAAGATCGGCGTCGAACTGGGCCTGCCCAAGTCGCTGGTCATGCGCCATCCCTTCCCGGGACCGGGCCTGGGCGTGCGCATCCTCGGCGAGGTCAAACCCGAATACGTCGAACCGCTACAGAAGGCCGACCATATCTTCATTTCCGAACTCAGGAAGGCAGGCCTCTACGACCAGGTCAGCCAGGCTTTCGCCGTGTTCCTGCCGGTCAAGTCCGTCGGCGTGGTCGGTGATGCGCGTCGCTACGAATACGTCATCGCATTGCGGGCAGTCGAAACCATCGACTTCATGACCGCCCGCTGGGCCTACCTCGACCACGACTTTCTCGACCATGTCTCGCGCCGCATCATCAACGAATGCGACGGCGTCTCGCGCGTGGTCTATGACATCTCGGGCAAACCGCCGGCGACGATCGAGTGGGAGTGATCAGGCGAGCCCTGCCGACCCTACTTGATTCTCATATCGTTCTTGACGGATTCCACACCCTTGATGTTGCGGGCAATGCGCACGGCTTCATCCATAGCCGCTTGAGATGAGACGAATCCGCTGAGTTGCACGATACCCTTGAAGGTCTCGACGTTGACTTCGCGGGACTTGACGATGTCACTCTTGACCAGCTCGGTTTTCACCTTGGTCGTAATCCAGGTGTCGTCGATATATTCGCCGGTGCTTTCTTGAGTTTCACTTCCTGCGCAGCCGACGATCGTTAGTAGCAGTATCGCGAGCAGCGATACGGAAAACTTATTGATGCGATTCATGGCGTTTGTTCTCCAGTTGCCGTTATGGCTGGAATCGATTGTGAGGCCGTCGCGAAGCGTGATCTGTGCGCCGGCGTACACAACGGCAATGGAATGAAACGGGTGGTTGGACGTGCCTTGGAGCGGCAGATAGCCGCTCCAACGGTTAATTACGGCCGCGCCGAGTCGCGAACCTCATCGTATTTGCCAGCGGCCCTGGGCTTTGCGGTGGAAGCCTTTGAATGACCCTCGGCTACTGGATATAGCCCAGGGATTTCAGCGTTTCGATTTCGTGGTCGGTCAACTCGACTTCGGTGGGTTTGATCTCGCCGGCCAGGAACTCGCCTCGCAGCGAATCGAGATAGGCCAGAAAGGCTTCATTGACCTCGGGTGAGTCCAGGCGCCGTTCGGCGGAGGGGCGAACGCGCGGGTCGAACACCGTGGTCTCGCCATCCCGGGTCTTGAACTTGAGTCCGTCGGCGTAGATCGCCGTCGATTTCACGTCATACCAGTCCGGCACCTCATCCATGTCGTGCCAGAGCCGGATCTCCGCAAATATTTCGCGCTCCGGGTCTTCACCGGACTGGCTGGAGAGATAGGTCATCAGCGACCGGCCCTGTACCCCCGGCAGATCGATTTCGAGCGCGGCCCTGGCAATGGTCGGCGCCAGATCGATCATGCTCACGGTATCGTCTACTCGGCGCCCGCCCTGGTCAGAGCGAAAATCGCGGATGATCAGCGGCACGTGGAGCACGTCTTCGCGCAGCGTCGGGCCGTGGCCCATGTTGCCGTGCTCGCCCAGGCCCTGGCCATGATCCGAGGTCACGATCACGATGCTGTTTTTCAGTTTCCCGTCGGCTTCGAGCCGATCCAGAACGCGGCCGATCAGTTCGTCGGCAAGCTTGATCTCGCCGTCGTAGAGGGCGTTCATCGCCGCCACGTGTTCGGGTGAGGCAACGATCTCGTCGCTGCGGCCACGCAGTTCCTCGCCGCTCGCCCCGTCGGCCAGGAAGCCGTCGTAGCCGGTTTCTTCCATCCACTCGCGCGAGTACTCGGTCAGGTCGTACGGGCTGTGGGGCTCGAACAGGTGCAGCCACAGGAAGGCCGGATCGGATGAGCCGGACTGATCGCCGATCCAGTCCAGGGCCATCGCCGTGGTTTCCTGCCCTTCACGGATCGGTTCCCGCTCGTCGCCCTTGACGAATTCGCGATCGCTGACGACCTCGAAGCCGCGGTCGAGTCGGCCGCGGAAGTGCATGCCCTTGTAGCTGACAAAAGACGCCGTCGAATAGCCGGACTTCGACAGCAGCTCGGTGACCACCGGAATTTCCTCATCGAGTTCGAGCCCGTTACGCCGCAGCCCGTGGTAGCGGGGGTACAGTCCGGTCAGCATTGACGCGTGGGCCGGCCAGGTGGTGCCCACCGGCGTGACCGCGCGCTCGAACACCACACCGCTTTCGGCCAGGCGGTCGAGATTGGGGGTCAGGTTCTTGTCGTAGCCATAGGCGCCCAGACGGTCGGCGCGCAGGGTATCGATCGTGATCAGGACGATATTGGGCGAGCCTGCATCATCCTCGCTGCAAGCGGCCAGGAACACTGTGATGAATGCGATGCCCAGAAGCAGGCCTGGTCTGAATCTGCCATTCGTTTTCATGGTTGCTAACTGCCTTCTCGGTGTTTTCAATCCGCAACTGCGATCTTGCTCTCAAGGGCCAGGAACATGCGCTCGTCATGCTCGTCCGAACTGGGGTCCGATTGTTTCGTGTCACCGGCACGATAACTTGCCCGCACAGTCCAGCCACTGCGTTCGGCCAGCCTGATCAGGCCCGGCGCGGAAAATATCCAGAAATTGGTCGGGTCATTGTTGCATTCTTCGGGATCAAGCAGATAGGCCAGCGGGGCATTCTCCAGCTCCAGCTGACCGTCGACCGTCTGCCGCGCGATGCGAGTACTCAGGAAGCAGAAGCGGCTGTGCCTTGCCAGCGTCTCCAGGATGTAGAAGGGGTTCTTGAGGTGGTAGAGGATGCCCAGGAAGAACACCACATCGTAGCGTTCGGACGGTAGCTGGAACTGAGCGTCGAGATCCACTTCGTGAATGGCAACGTTGTTCGAGCCCAGGCGCTCTCCGAGTGTTCGGGCGCCTTGCAGGCCGTTCCAGTTGGTCGTTGGCCAGTCGATCAGGTCGACGGTCAGGCCCAGCTGCTCCAGAAAGTAAGCGAGATCGCCGTCGGCGCCGCCGATATCCGCCGCATGTCCCGATCGGAACAGGTCGAGGGCGCTTTCGGGGAGCTGCCCCTTCAGGTGATCGATATGCCACAGATTGGACAGGATGTCGTAGGCATACCAGGTTTGATCCGGCGCGGGAGGCTCCGCCTTGGCGGCTTCGAGTTTGCGCTTCCATTGGCCCGCCTGGTCGAGCAGGTCCTGGTAGCTGGACCAGTTGGCGTCGATGTGGTCGCTTGGTTCTGACATCAGGTATTCCTGTGGAAAAGCATCATGCAACATAACCCAGCCGGCTCGCGACGGGCCTGGTGATCGTGTACAGCTGCTCGAGTTCTTCGTCGGAAAAATCGGGTTCGTAGTAGTCCGGCGCCGTGATCCGACTGACATAGTCCGAGATCAGCGGCTCGGCCCGGGGGATATCGAGTTGCAGGTGGTCGAGCAGTTGCCGGATTGTCGCTTCGGGATCCCGACAGAGGTCTTCGTATCGCAGCAACAGGACCGCTGACTCAAGATCTCGGTCATGCTCGAGCGCATCGAGCACGTGATTGTAGATCGAGTTCCAGTAGAGCGCCCATCCTGCGACCGATCGGCCCGCCTGCCAGTGCTCATGAATCGTCCGAGCGTTTTCGCCATCGCCGATACGGACTGCGCACCGTCCGGGACCGAATTCGAAATGCCCTGACATTCTCAATTGCCGGTCCACGCGCGGATCTTCCATGTTGGCCTGCTCGAACAGGCGATCCTGCTTGACCAGGGAGGCGACCTGGTTGATCGGGTTTCGAACCGGCACGACCAGGCGTGCATCCGGAAAGACCTTCCGGATGTAGCCAAGCCGCGTGGCGTTGTAGTTTCCCTTGGCCAGGTAGCGGCTTCGCTTGCGCACGAGCAAGAGCTTGCGGATGTGGTCGCGGTAGAAGCGCTCGAACGCCGGATTGTCGGTGTCTCTCGTGAGGGACTGATCAAGCGCGGGGTCATGCAGGTGATCGAAAAAATGCATCCAGATCACTTCCTCGACCGCCTCCGGGCTTTCGTTGCTGATCATGATGCGATCGCGGTGGGCCCGCTCGACAGCTTTAGCCGGCTTTCGCTGGCTGCGCTGGGCCAGCCAGTTGCGCCAGTAGGGCGTGTAGACGTTGGGAAAGTCGCTGTAGCGATGACTGGTGACGTCCGGATGGCGCGACAGCATCTCGGTGACGATCGTGCTACCTGCCCGCGGCACGCCGGCAATGTAGATCGGCTTCTCGATCGCCACCTGCTCGATGTCGTCACGCAGCACTGAGGATTCGATACTGGCCAGACGCCGCCAGGCCGGTGCGGTTCGCGCGAAAAAGCGAGCCCGCCAGTGAAGCATCGTCGGCACGTGTTGGCGCTTGTCTGCGGAAGCTTGAGTCATGGTCTGCGAAGGCGATCTGGATCGGAAGGCGCTGTGGGCGCGCTTGCAAATGACGCTAGAATGATTCCTTTCCCAGAGTCATGCCGGAACCCAGCGTAATGTATCAACTCTCCGTCCGCCTGCTTGGTGTTTTTTCGCTTTTTGCCCTGGCCGCTTGTTCGGACGGATCGCGTACCGAACCGGCTTCCAACGATGCGGATCCCGACAGCCCGCCCGAAGTCGTGTTGATTGGTGTCGACGGTGCCGAGTGGCAGGTGATCGAGGATATGGTGGAACGCGGTGAGTTGCCGGGTTTTGCGCGGCTGATGGACGAAGGGGCGTTCGGCCATCTGATCAACCCCGGCCCGCAAGTCTCGCCCGTGGTCTGGACGACTTTCGCGACCGGACACTTCGGCACGGAGCACGGCATTCTGGATTTCGTCTATCCCTTCAGCAAGGGCTCGGGCAAGCAGCCGGTGGATGTGTCCCTGCGGCGCCAGCCCGCGCTGTGGAACGTGCTCGACGCCCACGACATGCAGTCGACCGTAATCGGCTATTTCGTCTCCTGGCCGGCCGAGGCGATCGATGGGCGCATCGTGTCCGACCGCGCCTTCCAGAACCTGGATCACGCCGTCTGGCCGGAGACGCTCGAACCCGTATCCCAGGAAGTTCGTCGCTCGGTCTTCAGGGAAGAATCGAGCCTCTACGAGCGATTCTTTCCCTGGCCGTATGAAGCGGCCCAGGCCGAGGACGAATCCAGCCCCTATCACTTCGCTGCGAAGATGGTCGAGGGGCGCGTGGACAGCCGTATCCGTTCCGATGAGTACCTGCGCCGCATGACCGATCACTTGTTCGACGAACCCGCCGATCTGCTGGTCAGCTATTTGCGCATCGTCGATATCGTCAGCCATTCGTTGTGGAAGTACTACGATGCCAGCGATTGGGAGGAAAAACCGGCTTCCGAAAAGGTCGAACTGCTTGGGGGCGTACTCGAGGAGTCCTATCGCTATGCCGACGAGCTAATCCAGCAGGCATTGGAGACTTATGGCGGCCGCTCGAATATTTTCGTGATCTCCGACCATGGTTTCGGTTCGGGTACGGGGCGGTACCAGCCCAGGGCCAGCGACTTGCTGACCGGCAACCACCGACCCAACGGCATATTCCTGGCGCATGGCCCGGCCATCGAACCGGGCCGCGCCGAACCGATCACCATCATGGAAATCTATCCGACGCTGGCGTACCTGCTCGACGTGCCGATCTCCGACGAGATTCCGGGCTCCGTGGCCTATGCGCTCATTGCCGAGGCCTTCTCGGAAGAGCGTTCGCCGCATTTCGTTGAGCGCTACGACTTCAACTGGAATGCGCCGGGCGCGCAGGAGGTCGATGCCGACGCCCAGGCCGAGGAGATGGAGTCCTTGCGTGGGCTGGGCTACATCGGGGAGGGCGTGACGCTCGCCGACGCTTCGTCCGCGGGTGAATTCGACTTCTGGGGTGCGGAGACCCGACTGCTGGTGGGCAATCTCCACGGCAATGTCGTCTACTACCTGATTCAGGAAAACCGCGCCGCAGCCGATGCCGCCACCAATGCGCTCAAGCGCAACGCCCCCCATTTGCTGCCGCAGCTGCTTGCCCGGGTACGGGCCAAGGTGCATTCCCTGCGCCGCGAACTGCCCGATGGGGATGGACTGGCGCCGGGCATGGAAGACTTCATCGAGGCCCACCAGGGCACGGCTTCGGGCGAGCCGACCGAAGCGGAATGATCCGCAAGGATCAGAGCACCCGGAACACGCCGATCTCGAGCGTCTCGCCCGACGCTGGATCGTGCAGCGTTAGCCGGTGATCGCCTCGCTCGAGCTCGGCGTAGTGCGGCACCCGGGCGGTGACCAGGCCGGTGCCGACCGTCGTCGGAAGCGGCTCTCCGTCCAACCGTAGCCGGGTACCCTCGGGCGCGCAGCCGATGCGCACCCAGAAGGCCGCGCCGCCGTCGGGCTGTTCGTTGAAGGCCTGGCCCTGGTTGGCGTGATCCGGGCCCCAGCGCTCGATCTGGCAGAACACCTCTGATTCGCTGCCGTCGGCCAGCGTTGCGGCCGGCGGCCTGGGGCGGACGGTCAGGTAGCCGATCTTCTGGGCGACGTTGCGAGCGGTATCGACCATCAACAGCGGATACATACCCGGCTTGCCGATGATCTCGTCCATGTAGTCGGGTTCCAGGCTGGCTGTGACCACGCCGGATTCGAAGTGCGTGGCCAGCAGTTCGCCGTCGAGCATCAGGCGGGTGGAGCCGGGCACAGGTTCGGCGATGCGCACCCAGAAGCCGCCGCGGCCGTTGCCGATGGGATTGAAAATCTCGCCCTCGATCGTCTCGTCCGGCCCCCAGCGCTCGATTTCGGCGAATGGTTCGAAAGCCAGATCACCCTGTTCGGTTCGCTTCGGCTCGCTCAGGCCTTGCTCGGTTGCCGCGGCGGCCAGCAGCAGGCACTCGCTTCGGGCGAGCTGCCAGCCACCGATGTCGATCCGTTCACCCGCGGCGAAATCGCTTTCGATCAGGGTTAAAAGCGCCGCCTCGAGTGTCGTTGCCGAGGTCGACTGCAGCTGTTCCAGCAGCGTGGCCAGCGGCCTCGGGTCGGCAACCTCGGTGGCACAGACCGGTCCGACGAATTCGATGCCCTCCAGTCGCCCGGCCAGTTGCCGAAGGGCTGCGTGCGCGCCCTCGTCGGACGGGGCGGTGGCCAGCGCCGGATCGGGGTCGCGGCCGCAACCGCCGAGCAACCCGAGCTGGAGCCCGATAAAGCTCATTCCGGCAGCCTGCACGAAGGTTCTGCGCCGCATCGCTCAGCCCTCCAGGTTCCGGTGGAGGTGGTCGGCCATGCGTGCGGCCAGCGCGACGATGGTCAGGGTCGGGTTCGAGAACCCGGCACTCGGATAGACCGAGCTGCCGGCGAGGTAGAGATTGTCACGATTCCACACGCGGCCGTCGGGATCGACCACACCGAAATCCGGGCTCGCCGACATGCGGGTCGTGCCCATATGGTGAAAGCCCACACCCACGAAATCGTCGTCGCTCGGCGGGTCGCGGCGATCCCATTTCACGCGCGCCTGCTGCCTGCCGCTGATCGCCTCCATCCAGCGCTCGAACAGGCCGATGACAGGCTTGAAGTCGTCGACCGGGAGATGCCAGTGCAGGTGGGGCCGGCGCAGGCCCAGCGCGTCGCGTTCGGCGGTGAGCGTGATGCGGCTCTCCGGATGCGGCGTGGGTGCGTTGATCATGCTCAGCGCATACTGGCCGCCGGGGCGATCACCGGTGACCGGATTGGTCCAATAGGCCGGGGGGAGCATGTCATCGGGCGCCGTGGCCGAAACCAGCAGGCATGAATTGGGCCCCGCCGTGCCCGGTTCGGGGGCGATGACGGTCATCAGATCATCGTCCGGAAGTTGCCCGCGCTCGTATTGCAGACCTTCGGCGGCGAGCATCGCGCCGGGCGTAAAGCCGAAATGATCCATGAAGCAGCGGCCAACCAGGTCGGACTGGTTGCCCGGCACCGGGTCCTGGTTGAGCAGGAAACGGGCATTCTCGACCCCGCCCATGGCGATCACGAACTGCTTCGCCCGGACCGTGCAGGTGTTTCCGTCGAGCGTGACCGCGCGTGCGCTTCGAACGCGACTGTCGGACTGTTCCAGGGACACGAGATTCAGGTTGACCCGGCAGTCGAGATTTTCAGCAGTGGCCAGCGCCTCCTCGTAACGGGTGCCGAAGCGCGTCGGTGGGCTGAAACGGAAGACCCGGTGACGGAAACCCGTACCGTCGAGCTCCAACAACCTGGCCCGCTGCTCAAGTTCGATCCTGGCCGGTTCATACTCGGCGCTGCCCACTTCGCACCATTCGGCTGCTGTGTGGTAGCCGTCGGCCAGTTCGTCGGTGCCGATCGGCCAGCCGGGCAGTTCACCGGCCGGTTGGTCGCTGAAGTCGCGCTCGTCGAAGGGGCGTACCCAGCCGCCCCAGTGGTTGGTCGTGCCGCCCAGCCAGCGAAGTCGTGACCCGGTCAAGGGATAGGAGCGGCCGCTGGTGGTGTTGTCGTAAACCGACGCCCCGTCTCCGGGCGACTGCCGGCCGCCGCCCTCGATCAGCAAGACCTTCCGTCCCTTTTCGGCCAGCGTCAGCGCCAGCACGATTCCGGCCGGACCGCCGCCGGCGATCGCGATATCGGCTTCCAGAACCGGCGGCAGGTCTTCTCGGGCGTCAGTGATCACGAAGTGCGACAGGCCAGCTACAACAGCGAGGCAGTATAACCAAGCGCCGGGCCGATGTCGGCCGGGTAGGGTGCCGGTTTCAAAGGGTCTATAATCGCGCACTCGCTGAATAAAACCGGAGTGTTTCCATGCGGATGAAGTTCGTCCTCGGCCTGATCGTCCTGCTGCAGACCGCGCCAGTCCTGGCCTACATCGGCCCCGGCTCGGGCATCAGCCTGCTGGGCGGCCTGTGGGGCGTGCTGGTGGCGATCGTGCTGGCCGTCGGCGCGGTGCTGATCTGGCCGGTCCGCTACATGTTCCGGCGCCTGCGGCGCAAGCGACGCGACGCGCAGGGTACGGATCCCGCCGAGCCGGCCGACCCGGTCGAGACCGAACAGTCTTCCAGCCGGTCCGAGTGACCCATGGCGTTCACCCATGAATTGCGGTGCCACCCGGCGCTGATCGGAGCCTTGCTGGGCACTTTGGTGCTGGTCGGATGCGGCGGCGATCCCGAACCGGTCGATTCGCGCGTCGTGGTGCTCGGTTTCGACGGCATGGACCCGGTGCTCGCGCAGCGGTGGATGGAAGCGGGCAAGCTGCCCAATTTCAGCCGCCTGGCCGCCGACGGGCATTTCCAGGAACTGGGGACCAGCAACCCGCCGCAGTCGCCGGTGGCCTGGTCGAGTTTCGCCACCGGCCAGGGGCCGGGCGAGCACGGGATCTACGACTTTCTGCGGCGCAATCCCGAGACCTATACGCCCGACTTCTCGATTTCGGAAAACATCCCGCCGGATCGTTTCATCAAGCTGTTCGGACTGCAGGTGCCGCTGGGCAGCGGCGAGGTGATCAATCGCCGCAAGGGCGAACCGTTCTGGCTCAAGGCCGAGCGCGATGAAGGGGCCCGCGCTTCGGTGCTGCGCATCCCGGTGACCTATCCGCCCGACGACATCCACCGCATGCTCTCGGGCATGGGTGTGCCCGACCTGCTCGGCACCCAGGGCACCTACACTTTCTACACCACCACGCGCCTGGGCGATGCCGGTTCGAGTACGCGTACCGTGCGCGTCCGCCCGGACCGGCAAGGCCGCATCGAGTCGGATTTCGAAGGGCCACCCGACCCATTGCTCGAGTCGGCTGAGCCGATGACCGTGCCGCTGGTGATGACGCCTGGTGAAGAAGGGGCGCGGGTGCGGCTGGGTGACGACGAAGTGACGCTGGCCGAGGGTGAATGGTCCGACTGGATCCGCGTCGAGTTCCACGTGACCGGCCCGGTCAGCGTGAGCGGCACCGTGCGTCTGCTATTGGTGCAGGGCTATCCCCAACCACGCCTGTATGTTTCGCCGATCCAGATCGATCCCGAGAATCCGGCCGTCGAAATCGCCTCGCCGTCGGGCTACGCGGCCGATCTGGTCGAGGACATTGGACTGTTCCACACCATCGGCATGCCCGAGGAGACCTGGTCGCTTAACGAGGAACATATCTCGGATGCCGCCTGGCTGGAGATGGAAAAAACCATCCTGGCCGAGCGCGAGGCCATGTGGTACGAGACCCTGGACAAGCATGACAGCGACCTGGTGGTCGGCGCCTTCGTGCAGACCGATCGGGTCACGCACATGTTCTACCGCGGGCTCGACGAGCAGCATCCGCGCCACACCGACACCGATCCGGCGCACCGCGACGCGGTCGAGTGGATCTATCGCGAGGCCGACCGCATTCTGGGCGAGACCCTCGATCGGCTAGGGCCCGACGATCGCCTGATCGTGATCAGCGACCACGGATTCGCGCCCTTCCGCAAGGCCGTGCATCTCAATCGCTGGCTGGTCGACAACGGCTACCTGGTGCTCGAGGATGGCGCGAGCGAGTCCGACGTGATCTTCTCCAGCGTCGACTGGAGCCAATCGCGCGCCTATGCGCTGGGTCTCAACGGCCTGTTCCTGAACCGCGCGGGTCGCGAAGGGCAGGGCATCGTCACCGACGACGATACCGACGACCTCCTGGTCGAGATCGCGGCAGGGCTGCAAGACTGGTCCGATCCCGATACCGGTGAGGGTGTCGTGCGGCGTGTGTTCGATGGCGCGGAGGTCTATCCCGGCGGCGAGCGGGATGATGCACCCGACCTGGTGGTCGGCTACGAGCGCGGCTATCGCGCGTCCTGGCAGACCACCCTGGGCGCGATTCCGAAGCCGCTGATGGAGCCCAATCGCCAGAAGTGGAGCGGCGACCACTGCATCGATCCGGCGCTGGTGCCGGGGGTGCTGTTCGCCAACTTCCGTCCCGAGGTGGAAGTCGGCTCGATCCAGGGCGTGTGGCAGCTCACGCGGCGCCAGATCCGGGAGGATGAGGGATGAGCAATCTCGGCATTCTCGACTGGCCGGGCATCGTGTTCGGGTTCGTCAACGATCTGCTGCTTTTCGTCCTGCCGCTGCCGCTGACCCTGGTGTTCTGGGCCTTCGTGTCGGGCTGGGCGACGATGTGGGTCTACCGCGCCGTTTCCAACCAGGACAAACTGGCCGCCCTCAAGCCGCAGGTCAAGGCCGTTCAGGACAAGCTCAAGCGCTATGACGGCGAGTTTTCCGGCCTGATTCCCCTGATCCGGGAAAACTTTCGGCTGTCCGGCCACCATATCGGCCTGGCCATCGGCCCGGCCATTGTTGCGGGCATTCCGGTGCTGTTCGTGCTGGTGTGGGGTTCGAACGAGTTCGGCGTGCATTTTCCCGAGCCGGGTGAACGGGTGAATGTGGCCGTATCCAGCGAGGCGGTCGAGCGGGATGCGGGCAACTGGCGCTGGGTCGACACCGAAGCCCGGCACCTGCCTTCGGCCGTCGACGAACCGCTGCGCTGGCGGCTGAGCTGGCCTGAAGAGACCGCGCGGCTGGAGACAGGCGGTGGCGAAGCGGCGCTGGAGTTGCCGCTGGAGACCGCGGCGCCGATCATCCACAAGCGCCAGTGGTGGAACCTGCTGATCGGTAATCCAGCCGGTTACCTCGCACCCGATAATCCGGCCGATTCGATCCGCATGGACCTGCCCGCCCACGAGATCCTGCCGCTCGGTCCGGACTGGATGCGCGGCTGGCTGTTCAGCTACTTCGTGTTGCTGATCGCCGTCTCGCTGGGTTTCAAGTTCTATTGGAAAGTCCACTAGGCCCGGCTCGCGATGACCCATGATGCCGACATCACCTGGATGCGACTTGCCCTGGCCCTGGCCGGGGAGGCCGAAGCCATGGGTGAGGTGCCGATTGGCGCGGTGCTGGTCGATGCCGACGGACAGATTCTGGGAGAAGGCTGGAACCGGGTGATCGCCGATTCCGATCCGTCCGCACACGCCGAAATCGTCGCCCTGCGCGAAGCGGCCGGCAAGCGCGAAAACTACCGCCTGCCCGAGACCACCCTCTATGTCACCCTCGAACCCTGCAGCATGTGTGCCGGAGCCCTGATCAACGCTCGCGTCAAGCGCGTCGTCTACGCAGCCGACGACCCGCGCGCCGGCGCCCACCATTCCGTCTTCGAAGTCCTCACCAGCCCCAGGCTCAACCACCGCTGCGAAGTCACCGGCGGCGTGCTGGCCGAGGAGTCCGCCAAAATGTTGCGGCGCTTCTTCCGAAGCCGGCGCTAGCCCCTAGTCGTCCCGGCCCCCGAGCCGGGACCTCCCACACATCATTACGGCACGGCCCGGCTCACGACCATCTCCACCGTGCGAGATCCCGGCTCAGGGGCCGGGATGACACGCCAATATGTCGTCCCGGCCCCCGAGCCGGGACCTCCCACATATCGTTGCGGCACGGGCCAACTCACTGTTCGCCGATCCGTGCGAGACCCCGGATAATCGCTGACGCGATTTCCGGGGCGACAAGGTACCAACCAGCCGACCAGCCAACCAGCCAACCAGCCAACCAGCCAACCAACCCCGGCGGGCATCGCCAAGGCAATCAGTGCTACCATTTCGAGTTCTGTTCAACTCAAGTACGAGGAAATTCGTGAACAAGTCCCTGAATCTCTTGACGCTGGCGGTTGCCGCCAGTCTGCTGATGGCCTGCTCGGATCAGTCACCGCCCCCTCCCGACGCGCCCGAGGCGCCTGAAACGGCCGAGGCTGAAGCGCCGGAAGGCACTGAAACCGAAGCTTCTTCCGAATCGGAAGGCTCGGCTGAAAATCCCCTCCTGACCGAAAACGATCTGCCCTACGGCATGCCGCCGTTCGACCGGATCGAGTCCGAGCATTTCATTCCGGCCTTCGAGGCGGCGATGGAAGAGCATATGGCCGAAATCGAGGCCATTGCCGGCAACGACGAGGAGCCGACCTTCGAGAACACCATCCTCGCCCTGGAGCGCTCCGGCCAGACGCTGCAGTACATCGGCCGCACATTTTCCAACCTGACCAGCACCGTGACCAACGACACGCTGCAGGAAACCCAGCGCAAGATGGCGCCCAAGTTCTCGGCCCACAGCGATGCGATCAATCTCAACGCCGACCTGTTCGCCCGGGTCGAGGCGATCCATGAGCAGCGGGCCGAGCTGGATCTCAGCCCCGAGGGCCTGCGCCTGGTCGAGGAGTACCACAAGGACTTCGTCCGCGCCGGCGCGCAGCTGAGCGAAGAAGACAAAGAAACGCTCAGGAAGATGAATTCCGAGCTCGCCGAGCTGACCACGCAGTTCAGCCAGAACGTGCTCAAGGAAGTCAACGACTCGGCCGTGGTCTTCGACAGCCGCGAGGCATTGGCGGGTCTGAGCGAGGCGCGCATCGAAGCAGCCGCTGCCGAAGCGGCCGAACGTGAGCTGGGAGAGGGCAAGTACGTCATCACCCTGGTCAACACCTCGATCCAGCCGCCGATCGCCAACATGGAAAATCGCGATTCGCGCGAGAAGGTCAAGAAGGCCTCCCTGGCACGCGGCACCCGCGGCAACGAATTCGACAACACCGGCGTGGTCGCCGATATCGTCAAGCTGCGTGCCGAACGGGCCCGGCTGCTGGGTTACGACACCCACGCCGACTACGTGCTCGAAGACCGCACCGCCCAGACCGTCGAGGCGGTCAACGGCATGCTCGGCGAGCTGGCCCCGATTGCCGTGGCCAATGCCCGCCTGGAAGGCCAGGACATCCAGGAGATGATCAACGAAACCGAGGAAGAGCCGTTCGAGCTCCGCTCCTGGGACTGGTTCCGCTACGCCGAGATGGTCCGCCAGGACCGCTACGCGTTCGACGAGGACCAGATCAAGCCCTACTTCGAGATGAACACCGTGCTCGAAGACGGCGTGTTCTATTCGGCCGAAAAGCTGTTCGGCATCACCTTCGAAAAGCGCCCGGACCTGCCGACACAACATGAAGACGCCACCGCCTGGGAAGCCTTCGAGGCCGACGGCACGCCACTGGGCATCGTCATCATGGACTTCTACGCCCGCGGCACCAAGCGGGGCGGGGCCTGGATGAACTCCTATCGACTCAATTCCGAGTTGCTGGGCGGCAACCCGGTGCTCGGTATGCACCTGAACGTGCCCAAGCCGCCGGAAGGCGAGCCGACCCTGCTGACCTGGGACGAGACCACCACCATGTTCCACGAGTTCGGACACGTCGTGCACGGCCTGTTCTCGGACGTCGAATACCCGAGCTTCGCCGGCACCAGCGTGCCGCGCGACTTCGTCGAGTATCCCTCGCAGGTCTATGAGATCTGGGCGGCCTGGCCGGAAGTGCTGGCCAACTACGCCAAGCACCACGAGACCGGTGAACAGATCCCGCAGGAACTGCTCGACAAGGTGATCGAGGCGCAGAAGTTCAACGAAGGCTTCGCCACCACCGAGTACCTGGCCGCGGCCATCATCGACCAGGCCCTGCACCAGCTCGCGCCAGAAGACACCCCGGCGGCCGATGAAGTGATGGACTTCGAGGCCAAGGTTCTGGCCGACAACGGCCTGGACTACGAGCCGGTCCCACCGCGCTACCGCACGCCGTACTTCTCGCATTCCATGGGTGGCTACGACGCCGGCTACTACTCCTACATCTGGAGTGAAGTGCTGGATGCCGACAGCGCCCTGTGGATCAAGGAAAACGGCGGCCTCGACCGCGAAACCGGCCAGCACTACCGCGACACCATCCTGTCGAAGGGCGGCAGCAAGGCGGCGATGGACCTGTACCTGGACTTCGCCGGCCGCGAACCCTCGATCGAGCCGCTACTGGAACGCCGCGGCCTGATCATCGACGGCGAGGAGTAATTTAGGAACGGCTTCCAAGCCGCGACCGATCTCCCAAAACCCCGGCCACTGCGCCGGGGTTTTTTGTTTGCGTCGTCCCGGCCCCCGAGCCGGGACCTTGCACTCGCCTAAAACTGTCGTCCCGGCCCCCGAGCCGGGACCTCGCACACATCATCCGGCACGGCCCAACTGACCGCCCGCCAACCCGTTACAATACCCGCCCATGCCGAGGTGGCGGAATTGGTAGACGCGCCAGGTTTAGGTCCTGGTGGGGAGACCCGTGGAGGTTCGAGTCCTCTCCTCGGCACCAGAGTCAGTATCCGGGGCAATCAAGCAGGGCGAGCAAGATGACTGAACAAGATACACACGGCCACGCTGCCGAGTACTACGAGGATGAAATCAGCCTCGTCGACCTGGCTATCGGATTGTGGGAACAGAAGTGGGTCGTAATCGGCGTGGCTGTGCTGTGCACCTTGCTAGGCGTTGCTTACGCTGTGGTTCGCCCGCTGGTCTACGAGTACGCCACCACCATTGAAATCGGCACCCGCCTGGAAGGCTCTGAAACACAACCGGTCGAGCCACCGGGCAACGTTGTTGCCAAGCTCGAGCGGAACTACATTCCCGAAGCCATTCGCACCTTCGAAGAAGAACTGCAGGAAGCGAACGGCGGATCTGTGAATCTCCGTGTAAGCGCCAGTTCGCCGCGTGACACCAACCTGGTGGTTCTGACAAGTGAGGGGGCTGATGATCTGGGGGACTATTACATCCGTCTGCACGAACGCGTGGTAGGTCGCCTGGCCAGCGATCACGAGCGTGACACCAAGTTGGAACAGGTGCGGATGAGAAACCAGCTTGAAGAGGCACAACTCAGGCTGGAAGAGCTGACCGACGAGCGCGTGCTCAAAGTCGAACGTCAGGAGTTGCAGAACCGCATTATTGCTGAACAGAATAAGCTGGAAAACCTGGCTGGCCAGCAGGAGTTGCTGGAGGCCGAACTGGAGAATCTCGACGTTCAGGAGGAGCTGGTTCAAAACCGTCTCGAAGAACTGTCGGAGTTTATCGCCGGTGCCCGTGAGCGCCGTGCGCAGACTCAAACCGAGGTCCGGGGTGGCGCCGAGGGCATGGCGTTGATGCTGATCGACAACGAACTGCAGCGCGATATCGACCGTCAGACAGAACTCGAAGAAAGGCTGCTGGTCGAGATTCCCGAATCCCGAGCCAGCCTGCGCAGCCAACTCGCAGACAACCAGCGCGAGCAGTCATTGCAGCGTGAGACGATCGATGCCCTGGAAGCCAAGTACGAAAAATTGTTGCTTGATCAGGAACATCGCCTACCGCAAGCGCGAGCGAAAGTCGAGGAACTGGAAACGCGTCTTGCCAACCTGCGTGAAACCCGCGCCGTGCTGCCGCCTCGACAGTCATTAAACCCGGTAGGATCGGGGCGTAGCATGATTGTCGTGCTCTCAGTTGTTCTGGGGCTGGTGCTCGGTGTTTTTGCGGCCTTAATGGTTGGTTTTGTCGGGTCGGTTCGCAAGCGATTGAGTTCGGAGTCCTGATCCGGAAAATTGAAGGTGCCGCTCTACCTCGATAAAGTTTTGGCCCAGCTTGTCTATCCCCTCGGATTATCAGTCGCCCTAATTTTCCTGGGGCTAGGCCTATTGGTGTTGGGCAAGAGGCGGGTAGGTGCCAGCCTTATCGGTGTGGGCGTCTTTTGGGTCACGCTTTGGTCACTTCCGGTGGTCTCCGATCGGATTCGGGCCTCACTGGAACAGCGCTATGACAACTTGCCAGCCGAGCTCGCACCCGAAGTGGACGCCATTGTTCTGCTCGGCGGTGGCGAACGCGGCAGACCGAAAGACTGGCCATATCCGGATCTTGATCGCGCCGCCGACCGTATCTGGCATACGGCGCGCCTGTTCCACGCCGGCAAGGCCGAGAAGATCATCGTCTCCGGGGGCAGTATGGACTGGAAGGGTGCAAAACAAACCAGCGCCGAGGCCATGCGCGCGTTGCTCACTGACTTGGGCGTACCCGAGTCAGCCATTCTGATGGAAGCTGAAAGCCGCAATACCCGCGAAAACGCCGTCAATTCTGCCGCTATTGCGAACCACAACGATATCGAACTGGTGCTGCTCGTAACCTCGGCCCTTCACATGCGCCGTAGCGTGGCTACATTTCGGGCGGCAGGGCTCGAAACTGTGCCGGTCGCAGCCGACTTCGAGGTCATGCCAGAACCGGGACATGCCCTTCGTTGGCTGCCGGATGCCGAGGCGCTGCACAACAGCACTCGGGCTCTCAAGGAATACCTGGGCTACTGGGTCTATCGATGGCGCGGCTGGGCGGAGTAGGGCGAATTGCCACAAAGCTGTTGATTACTGCGGCAGTGAGAGCTAGACTGCTGCGTTCAAATTTGAACAATACGTCACAATTCATTATAGAGAGAGGCCTTTGGGACTGACACCCAAGGGCGGTAGCGTGCCAGAATCCCCCCTAGATCTCGACACTCGCTTTAGGCTCCTGAGGGCGCTGGAAGAAGACCCCAACGTTTCCCAACGCGACCTCTCGAAGGAGTTGGGTTTGAGCCTGGGCAAGATTAACTATTGCCTCCGTGCGCTTGTGGACAAGGGATGGGTCAAGGCCGGCAACTTCCGGCGCAGTGAAAGAAAGCACCGCTACCTCTACCAACTAACCCCCGCCGGCCTCAGCGAAAAAGCCCGCATAACCAACCGATTCCTTAAACGCAAGATCAAAGAACACCAGGCGCTTGCCGAGGAGATTGAACGCCTGCGAAATGAACTCTCGGGGACTGGAGACGAAAATACACGGACCGCCACAACGGCGAATTCCACAGCAAACCTTGGATTTGTAGACAAGAAATGATTCGAGTCACGATTTTCGGAACCGGATACGTGGGCTTGGTTTCAGGGGCTTGCCTGGCCGAAGTCGGTCACCACGTCACCTGTGTGGACATTAATCAGGAAAAGATCGACGCCCTCAATGGGGGAAAGATCCCGATCTACGAGCCGGGTCTCGAGACCATGGTTATAGAAAATTGCCAGGGCGGCCGTCTACACTTCACTACCGATCCGGTGAAGGCCGTTGCTGAGGCTGAGATCATCTTCATAGCTGTTGGCACGCCACCCGATGAAGACGGCAGCGCCGATCTGAAATACGTCCTGCAGGTGGCGACCACTATTGGCGATCATCTTCTGGGGCCGGCAATCATTGCCAACAAGTCCACGGTACCAGTCGGAACTGCCGACCGGGTCAGGGAGACGATACAGTCCCGGCTGGGTGAGCGGGGCGAAACAATTGAAATCGACGTCGTCTCCAACCCGGAGTTTCTCAAGGAAGGTGCCGCGGTTGACGACTGTATGCGGCCGGATCGCATTATTATCGGAACCGATTCGGGAAAAGCCGTCGAGAGTCTGCAAAAACTCTACGCGCCGTTCAACCGCAATCGCGATCGCGTTATCGTCATGGACGTGCGCTCTGCAGAGCTGACTAAATACGCCGCCAACGCAATGCTGGCCACCAAGATCAGTTTTATGAACGAAATTGCAAACATTGCGGAACGTGTCGGCGCGGATGTCGAGCAGATTAGGCGTGGCATCGGTTCAGATCCCCGCATCGGCTGGCACTTCATCTATCCCGGTGCGGGTTTCGGAGGATCGTGCTTCCCCAAGGATGTTCGCGCCCTGGCCAGTACCGCCGCCGAACACGACGTCGAGCCAGAACTGATCCGAGCCGTGGAGTCAGTTAATGACCGGCAGAAGCGCCACCTGTTCGAACTGATCTGCCGCCACTACGGCGGGGAAGATCAGCTCAAGGGCAAGACCTTCGCCCTATGGGGCCTAGCCTTCAAACCCAATACCGACGACATGCGCGAGGCCTCCAGCCTGACATTGCTTAAAGACCTTCAGCAATCGGGCGTCTGCGTTTCGGCATTCGATCCCGAAGCAATGGCCGAAGCTCAACGCGTCATCGGAGAACAACCTAGCCTCATCTATGCCGAGAACGCTGAACAGGCTTTGGATAATGCGGATGCCCTGATCATCGTCACCGAATGGAAGCAATTTAGAAGCCCGGATTTCGACCTGCTCCGCGATAAGCTCACCGATAAGGTCATCTTTGACGGTCGAAACCTCTATAACCCGAAAGATGTTGAGGTTAATGGGCTGGCCTATTACGCCATAGGTCGTGGACGCAGTGTAAAGCGATAGCGCCAGCGCCCATTATCCGAAAAACGCATCTAACTTTATGGTGCCCATTTCAGTCACTTGCTGTGCCGGATTTATTGGCTCCAACTTCGTCCACCACGTGTTTGGATCGAGTAACGCGCGAGTGGTCAATCTGGATGTGCTGACCTACACCGGCAACCGCGAAACCCTGATCCTGCGGGACGACCGGCATGTATTCGTTCGTGGCGACATATGCAACGTCCCACTGGTGCGCAAAATGCTCGATGAGCACCGCCCCGAGGCGATCGTGCATTTTGCTGCAGAATGTTATTTCGACCGCTCGACTGACGACCCGTGCGCCTTAATCCGCACCAACGTGGTCGGCGCCTAAACCGTGCTCGACGCCGCGCTGGACAACTGGGAGGGTGAGGCGAGATGCTTCCGATTAGAGAGGAGGTAAGGCCATTGGAGAAGCCCGATTGAAAGTACTATTTCTTCGCCAAACGTTGACGCCCAGGGGTCGAGCCGATTGAGCGATCGAAGGCATCTCTTAGAGGCGCTGTCTGGCGCTGCGGCAGCGCTTGTGCTCAAGGTTGTCGGGGCAGTGATCGTGTTTGCCTTGAATATCCTGATCGCGCGCGCACTCGGTGTCGAAGGGGCTGGGCTCTATTTTATGGCACTGTCGGTCGTCATGATCGCTTCCGTGCTGGCGCGGGTCGGCATGGACGTGCCGCTTATAAAGTTTATTGCAGCCAGTGCAGCGCGTCAGGAACACGGACGGATTCAGTCGATCTATCGCTCCGGCGTACTTACCGTTGCGCTTGGCAGTGGGACGCTTTCCATCGCGTTGTTCATGGCGACGGAACCGCTTGCCAGCGGCTTGTTCGGCGCGCCCGATTTGGTTCAGCCCCTGCGAGTCATGGCCTTGGGGGTCATTTCGTTTTCACTGATGACGATTATCGCGGAGAGTCTCAAGGGACTGCATCGAGTCGCTTTGTCGGTGCTGGTGTCTGCCATCTTCTACCCTCTGGTCACGATTGCACTCGTGTGGCCATTATGTATTCACTTTGGTCCCGCGGGGGCGGGTATTGCATTCGTGACTGGAACGGCTATTGCGGGGCTTGTTGCGTCGGTATTCTGGAAGAAATTTCAGCCCGTTTCCCAAGGAGAACTCTTTCCGTACGCAAAACTTTGGAAAAGCGCACATCCGCTTTGGGTCATGTCGATTGTGAACCGTGGGCTTATGCCCTGGGGGCCGCTTTTCATGCTTGGTATCTGGTGGACGGCTGAGGATAGCGGGGTGTTCGGAGCGGCAACTCGGATTTCAGCCATCCTTTCAATGCTGCTCATTGCTGTCAATATGTCGCTGGCACCCAAGTTCTCCGAGCTATACGCTCAAGGAAAGATCCGGTCCATGGAGACTGTGGCCCGACGATTCGCTTTGCTTGTAACCGTCGGTGCCAGTCCCCTGTTCGTGCTCTTTTTGCTAGCGGGCGACCGAGTCTTGGCACTATTTGGGCCCGGATTCGAGGTTGGCCATTTTGCTCTCGCCATTCTGGTGGTCGGGCAGATCGCGAATGTTGTCTGCGGCTCGGTGGCTTACATTTTGATCATGGCGGGGCAAGAGTCCGACGTACGTTTCGCTACGATCGTTTCGGCAGTCGTCCTATTAGTATTGGGCTGGTTGTTGATCCCCAGCTTGGGTATGGAAGGCGCCGCTTTGGCGGCGAGCGCATCCGTAATCGTCAATAATCTTATTGGGTTTGCCTTCGTCTACTCTAGATTACGCATTGTAACAATACCTTTCCTGCCCAGGCGACGGGTGGCCGTCGAATGACATCCAACCGCGTCCTGCCCAATTTGTATATTGCAGGTGTTCAGAAAGCGGGGACGACTTCGCTATTCGACTGGCTCGGTCAACATTATGGAGTTTTCGCACCCGACGAAGCGAAGGACTTCCCATTCTTTTCTCGAGTTGAACGCTACCGGGAGGGTCCATCCAGTCTTGGTTCGATGTATTCTGCTTACCGGGACGACCGACACCGCTGGGCGCTGGGTGCTGAAGCGAACTTGCTCTTTGCCCCCGGGGCGATAGATCGGCTCGCCGCGACCCTGCCGAATGCGAGCATCATTGTTTTACTCAGAAGCCCCCTTGAGCGGTGTGTCTCGGCGTGGACCTTTGCCAAGGAGCGGTTGGTCGAGAGCCGGGGTTTCGAAGAAGCGATGGCTGACGAGTTGGCGGGCCGGGAGTTCGATCCAGAGTCTTTCGATGGAATGCAGATGAACTATCTCAGTCATAGTCGGTATTCATGCGGGGTCGAGCGGTTGATGCACTACTTTCCGCGAGACCGTGTAATCGCACTGATATATGAAGAGTTTTTTTCCGACCCGAAGTCGTCGTTCGGCTCACTGCTTTCTAGGCTCGGGCTTGAGTGGTCTGAGGAAATAAGTTTTGTGAACACCAACAAGACCGCATCGGGTAGCCGGAGCGCACTTTTGAGTCATCTTATCTTTCGTCCCCGTAGAACGGCCTGGTATTGGCGGTTAGGCACATTGCTGACATCGCGCAATGTCAGGGCTTCGATGCGAAGATCATTGCGTGCTTTAAATCGAAGCCGGTCGGGCCCTTCCGCGAGATCTAAGCTCGACGCTTCCATGCTCCTAGACTTTCACCGCGAGGAAACCCGGCGGATCGAGTCGCTACTTGGGCGTCCGATACCGACTTGGGCGAATCCACGGTTTTGCAAGGGGTTGCAGGAGGGATCTCGGCCGAAAATTGAAACGAAGAACTCGCCGCATTCCTGAATGACTTGAATGCACATTTTACAAGTCAACAACTACGATCATGTGCGTGGAGGCTCGGATGTCGTTTTCTTTGAGACATCGCAACTGCTGAAACACGCGGGTCATCGGGTAACACCATTCGCCACAATTGCCCGTGGGCAACAACGCAATCCAGAAAATTGCTACTTTCCGACCACGCTGGACACGCGGAAGGCCGGTGTGTTATCCACCCCTCGATTTCTTCACAACCGTGCCGCCCGTCGGGGCTTGTCCGCAATGCTCTCCGACCTCGCCGCTGTCGACGTCGCTCATCTACACATCTATTATGGTCAGCTCACTTCTTCGATCCTTGGCGAACTTCGTCGTCGCCGTATACCAATCGTTCAGACGCTTCATGAATACAAATTGGCCTGTCCGATTTACACAATGGTACGAGGCGGTCACCCGTGTGATCTTTGTGTCAATGGCTCGACGTGGAATCTTGTTAAGCACAGATGTAAAGACGATTCGCTTTCTCGCTCGATGCTGATGCTAGCCGAGTTCTGGGCGTCCCGCCTTCAGGGGGACGTTCGGCACATCGATCGATTTATCTGTATAAGCGAGTTCCAACGCAAAGTGATGCTGCGTGCAGGCCTTCCGGAAGAGAAGCTGATGGTCATCAACAACTTCGTCGATGTGGATGCATTCCGTCCCTGTGCCTCCAATGAGAAAGGTGACTACCTTCTCTATTTTGGAAGAATTGAAGCTCTCAAGGGCGTGCCGACGCTGGTGGAGGCAGCACACCAATCCGGTCGACGGCTCATTCTTGCCGGGACGGGTAGCTGGCAGGGCGAGCTTGCCGCATTCGCGGGTCGATCGAAGTACATCGAGCATTTGGGGTTTCTTGAGGGCGAGAAGCTACATGATTTGGTTTCGAAGGCACGTGCCGTGGTCGTGCCATCCGAATGGTACGAGCCTTTCGGCCTGACCGTGCTCGAGGCCAAGGCTTCGGGTACGCCGGTTATCGGATCCGACATGGGGGCTATTCCCGGGCTGATTCGTGACGGTATCGATGGCTTTGTATTCACTGCGGGAAGTATCGAGTCTCTGACTGCGGCTATCGAGCGGTTGGAGCGTTCCGATCTGTCGGTGCTGGCCCAAGCCGCACGTTCAGATGTGCTTGATCGATTCAGTTCCAGCAGTCATCTTGCAAAACTGATGGGGGTTTACGGGCAGGCTATTGAGCGGAACGATCGTGAGAGCTAATCTCGTTTCGTGCGGTCAGGCACTATGATCTCCAAAGGTGCATCCAGTGTGACTGACCGCCGCTTTCTCGTAATTGCGGGTGAGCCTAAGGCCGGTACGACCTCGCTCTATCGCTGGCTTTCTTTTCATCCGGATATTGGTGCCTCCGTGGTCAAGGAAACAAGGTTCTTCCTTGACCGAGACTATCCGCTTGCTCGACCTTCCACCTACAATGGTACCAACCTCGACTCGTATCTAGAGTTGTTTCGAGATACCGATCGAAACGTCCTTCTCGAAGCGACGCCGGACTACTTGTACAATCGGTTGCCGCTGGTGCTTCCCCAGCTTCTGCCGGAGTGCCGAGTTGTTATCATTCGCCGTGACCCGGTGTCAAGGATGATTTCGGCGTATGAGTATTTTCGACAACGGGGTTTGTTGCCCAAGAATCTTTCTTTCGACGATTACGTTCTCTTCCAGTCCAGATCCTCGATTAATCCGGAAACGCCCGTTCCCTATCGCACTCTAGACCAATGCCGCGAATCGTACCTCAAGGCATTTCGCACAGCATTCGGACTCCGTCTCCTCGAACTTCCCTTTGACCGGCTCAAGTCCGATCCGCTTGGCGTCGTTGCTGAGGTTTGCCGCTTCTCAGGCATCGATCCTGAAAGCCTGTCCGTAGAGAATTTCGCGACAAGCAATAAGACGCGTGTCGCCCGGAGTCCGGGAGTTGTCCGTTTGTTCGACAGGCTGCGATTGCACATAAGTCACCGTCTGCGAAAAAGATCGAAAATGCGCGCATGGCTTAGGCCCATGAGTCGTAATATTCGCAAACACTTGTTTGTGAAAGAGGGTCCTTTTCAGATTCAAGTCGGCGACCAAACGGTGGCGTTGATTCGTCGGTGGGTCGAATCCTAACCAAGGATTGAGCTTGTATGATCTTCGTTGTCGGAAACAGTCGTAGTGGAACAACGATGCTGGGGCGGATTCTGGGGCGGAGTGCCGACGTGCACACCGTAGATGAAATCCATTTCTTCGAGCGTCTTGTTACGGCCGCTGAGATTTCTTCACGCCCCTCATGGAGCCATGGGCGTTTACTCGAAAGCGGAGAGAAGCTGCTGACTGCAGCCCGCGAGGGGGTTTTCACCGAGGTTCAACCGGGCAAGTATCGGGAAGAAGTCGAGTCCGCGATAAAGGACGATGAGCTCGGTGATCCCATCGCCTTGTATCGATCGCTCATGACCCGCGAGGCCCGCATGGCAGGCAAGCGGGTCCCCTGCGAGCATACGCCACGATACATCTTCGTTGCCGATCTCCTTCTCGAAGCCTATCCGGACTGCCGGATCATCCATGTTCATCGTGATCCTCGTGATGTATTGCTGTCTCAAAAGAATCGCTGGCGTCGTTCGGGGATGTCCGCCGGCGGTTTTCCCTTAATCTGGACTCTGCGCTCGTGGGCGAATTATCATCCCTGGTTGACAGCTCGATTGTGGGTCTCGGTGATCCACAAGGCAGATACTTTAAGACAGCATGGTAGATTTTTCGAAGTTGGTTACGAGTCAATCGTGAGGGAGCCTGAGCAAGCACTTTCTGAGATTTGCAAATTCTTGGGAATTTCTCATGATCCTGAGATGATGGATGTCGAGTGGCGCGGATCATCCCAGGCGCGTGACGACGAGCAATTGCGAGGTATGAATGTGGCCCGAGTGGGCGCGTGGAGGCGAGGCGGACTAGCTAGCGCTGAAAAATTTCTCTGTGAGAAGGTGGCTGCTCCGAGCATGATTTCCAGAGGCTATGAGCCGGCGAAGGCGCGCCCGAATCCTATCGGGCTTGCCTGGTCGCTCCTTACGCTGCCGCCCAAGTTGTTCGTAGCCGTTCTTCTCAACCTCGGGCGACTTGCAAATCCTGTTGAATTCTTCAGACGCCGGTTCGGTTGACGTGCATGAACCCTACATTGATTATTAAACGGAAATCATTGGCATGAGTGAATATCTAAGCCGACTGCGACAAGCCTTAATTTCTGGGGTGACCTGGAAACATCCTCTGGTTTCCGTGGCGCTTAAACTCAGCGATCCAATCGACTATCTGGTTCGTTGCGCACGCAATATGAGTTCCTTTCCACGCATGTCTGTCCGGGCGCGCTCCAATGGCCTGCGTGGTCAGTTCGGGGGCGTCAAATTTAGAAAAATGGGCGACTCATTTGTATCCGAGTTGCGCGATCGCGGATGGCTTAAGTCCGGAGATAAAGTGCTGGAGATAGGATGCGGGTGCGGTCGCAATGCATTCGCCATAGCTCGTCAGCTGGATTATTTTACCTACGAAGGGTTGGACATAGATCGTGTATCAATTGAGTCGGCCGCACGCAACCGCACGCTTTTGCACCACGGCTGTCGCTTTCAATTCATTGATGTTCGTAACGCCGAATACAATCCACAGGGCGCATGTGTTGCGAATGAATATCGTTTTCCTCGCGATGACAATTCCTACGATGTGGTCTTCCTAGTGTCGGTATTCACACATATGATGCCAGATGATGTATCCCATTACTTAGTCGAAATCGCTCGATTGCTCAAGCCGGGGGGGCGAGTTGTATTCACAACATTTCTTATGGATCATGATTGTTGTTTCAATGGGCAAACGTTTTCCTATGGCAGGGGGCCCTTTCGATCCACTGAAAAGGAACTTCCCGAGATCTGTGTCGGCTATTTCATGAAATTCTTTGATGAAGCCTTGTCGAACGCTGGCTTGAATCGCCTCGATTCCCCGGTACTGAGCGGTCTCCGAAAAGAGGATGGAATAAAGGCCACCGGGCGCTTTTCCCAGGACGTCGTCACGGCAGTGAAGCCGCAGGCTACGGAATGAAATCGGCACGCTCCGGATTTCTCTTACATTTTCTGAGCGCGAGCTGGGAATGGTAGCTCAACTGGACCGTCAGTTCATTTCGACAAGGCCTTGGAAGGTTTGGCCCCGCCTTTGCGCCTACCTGTTTTTTGAAGGTAGGCCTGTGACTACTCGCGGCCGTTGGATCAATCCATTTGTCTTCTCCAACCTGGCCGTTATGAAGCGATTGCCGGTGCCAGGACGTGTTGACCGGCCGATATTTATAACGGGAACGGGACGGTCAGGTACCACAGTTCTGGGTCTTGTTTTGGCGATGCATCACTCGGTTGGTTTTCTGAACGAGCCCAAAGCTATCTGGGCGTCACTTCTATCTGATGAGGACCTTGTAGGGAGCTATCACACCGACATCGCGCGATATCGGTTTGACTCAAGTGATGCGGACGAACTGATATTGGGTCGGGTGCACAGGCTCTATGGCTGGTATTCGGCGTTGAGCTTTTCCAGCCGGATCGTGGAGAAGTATCCGGAGATGATTTTTCGCGTCCCCTTCCTCAAAGCTTTGTTTCCAGACGCTCGCTTTATCTTCATCTCACGTCGCGCCGACGACACGCTTTCATCGATTGACCAATGGTCAAGAGATCACGCTGTAGAGACCTCGTCGACCCGGGATGATTGGTGGGGCCGTGATGGGCGGAAGTGGCGCCTTCTTGTCGAACAGCTCGTCCCGGAGCACGACGACCTACGTGAGCATCGGCAGTCGCTGTTGACATCAAGCAACCATTGTGAGCGTGCTGCTGTCGAGTGGTTGGTGACAATGCGTGAGGGCCTGACCCACTTATCTCAAATGCCAGAGAGGGTGCTTCACGTTTCCTATGAAAAGCTTTGCCGTTCCCCTAGGTCAGAGCTGTTGCGTATTACTGATTTCTGTTCTCTTGATCCGGAGCAGCGGTTTGTCGAGTATGCGGAATCAATTTTAACGCCGAAAAGTTCCAAACCTCAGGTCGATTTGCCGGCATTTCTTCGTCACGCGGTGAACAAAACTCAAACTGATATCGACGGTCTCCTGTCATGAGGGTTGCTATTGCAGGCACTGTTGGAGTTCCGGCACGCTATGGTGGTTTCGAAACGCTGGCTGAAAACTTAGTACGCCACCATAGAGTGGCTGGCCGAAAAGAAGAGGTATCAGTTTATTGCAGTAGTGTCGGAAGCGATCGGGGGGCTTCGAGTTTTCTTGAAGCAAAGTTGCGCTATTTTCCCCTCAGCGCCAACGGAATTTCGAGCATTCTCTACGATGTGTTGTCTTTGCTCGATGCTGTTCGCCGGCGAGAAGACGTAGTGCTGCTGTTGGGGGTTTCGGGCGCGCTGATCCTGCCGCTCTTGCGCTTGATTTCAAGAACCCGGATCGTGACCAACATTGACGGGATTGAGTGGCAACGCGAGAAGTGGGGCAAGTTCACACAAGCCTTCCTGCGCCTCTCGGAGTGGTCTTGCGTTCGCTTTTCCCACGGCACTATTGCCGACAACGAAGTCATTGCGCAGTACCTTCGAAGGCAATACGGCGTTGATCCACATATGATCGAATATGGTGGCGACCATGCGGTTGCTGAATCGCCAGCCGACGTAAGCGATCTTGCGCTGCCGCCGCGCTACGCCCTGTCGTTGTGTCGTGTTGAGCCGGAAAATAATCTGCACGTTGTGCTTGAGGCCTTTTCGCGGCACTCGAATCAGTCGCTTGTGGCAGTAGGGAACTGGTCGGACAGTGAATACGGTCGGTATCTTCGGTCGAAGTTTGATGCAACTCCTAACTTGCGATTTCTGGACCCTGTCTATGATGCTTCTCGAGTGCGTGCGATTCGCGATCGAGCCTGGGTCTACATACATGGGCATTCCGCCGGTGGCACGAATCCAGCGCTTGTAGAGATGATGCACTTCGGTGTACCAATTTTTGCTTATCGGTGCGAATTTAACATTTCCACAACGGAATCCTGCGCGTACTACTTCCGTGATGCCAACGAGTTATCTAGTCTGCTACAACAATCCACTGATTTTGCCGCGCTGGAATCCAATGGTCGCGCCATGTTAAAAATCGCAAAGAAGCGCTATACGTGGCGACGCATTGGTGCTGCGTATTTCGATGTGTTGCAGCAGGTGAACTATGGGTGAGGTGCGGTCTGGCGATTGTGTGGGGTTCGTATCCCAGCGGCCTCAAGGGCTGTCGGGAGTGTTGACGGTTTCGCCGGCGCGCCTGATGATTGTGACTGCAGTACTGGCACTGGTGTTTCAGGAGTTGTTCGAGACGGTACTGCCAGGGCGCAGTGCTTCAAACTTGGACGAAGTTCTGCTTGTAATTCTATTCTGCGTCGCCCTTTGGATACAGTGCGCTTCCCGAAGGCTTTCGGCGGTGATGCTTCTGCCGCCTGCGCTCTTTGTCTATCTGTTCTGGGTGTCGGCTGCGTTTGGGGTCAATCGAAACATTTATGAGATTGGTGTTCAGTCACTTCTTCACGTGCAGCTTTTTTTTGCATTTGTTGCAGTATTTTTAATTGAACGTCGCTATCGGGGTATTGCGCGGCTGAGCCTCGAGTTGGCTACGTTTGGATCGCTGCTCGGACTGTTGCTACAAATCATATTCCCCGGAACGTTTGAGGCAATTTTCGGATCGCCTTTCAGTGACGTCGGAGCGGGCCGGTATCTATTCGATCGGTTCGACGGCGTACAGAGAAACCCGAACGCGCTGGGTGTATTGCTTGCTCTCAGCTGTGTTGTCTGGTTCTTTCCAGAAAAGAAAGTAAAAAGCCTGACATGGTATTTTTGGGTTATCTTGCTTGTTTCTGGCGTCGCCTTGACTGGGTCAAGGACCGCTATGATGATCTTGATTTTTGGTGCTGTATTCTCTCGCGCGCCCATTCGAAAGCTCGTATTCATTACTTTGATGGGCACAATCCTGCTTTCAGTTACCGGTTCTTCCCAGCTGCTGTTTCAAAAGACAGAATCAACCGTTGATTACTTGATTGAGACGCCGGTTGAAGAGAGTCGCTATACGCGCTGGGTAATGGCCTACTACGGAGCAAGATTGGCTGCAACTAATTTTCCGATTGGAACTGGAAGTGCGACATTCGGCTCGGCATTGGCTCACGAGAGCGACGTGTATCAGAAACTCGAGATCGATAGTTTGCCAGCGGTCATCGAAGGACGAGTCCAAGATTCGAACGTTGGGTCCATAATGGGGGAGTTCGGTGTGTTGGGCATGGTTCTTTTCCTGAGCTCCTTGGTGTTATTGATGCAAGCTGGAGCCAGCGCACAGCGCTCAGTCTTTCGGTTTAGTGGGTACGGCAATCGAGTTTTTCTGCTGATGCTCTGCATTGCGGTGCTTATGTTCGGCATGCGGCCGTTCTTCAACAGTTCGTATTACGGTATGATATTTTCACTTGCATTTTTTGCGGCGCTGGATCGTGAGGGTAAACTTGGGGTCGCCCTTGCCCATCCTAAGTGAGATCTCACTGCCTTTGGACAGCGCCTTTGAATGGCGATTGATATTTATGACTAATCTATTAAAGAAGTTTCGATACACTTCCGGGCGGGCTCTACGTCAGGTGAAGCTGCTGCTAAGCGGCGAAATGGAACGCCGCCATGCTCTGGTTGGAAATCCCGAACTCTGGCGCATGAAGCGAGCTTTCCAGCTCGATTTTCTACAAAGCAGCGGAATCAAGCCAAAGCATTTTTTTCTAGACATGGGTTGTGGGACGCTCAGGGGCGGTATCCCCTTGATTGACTTTCTTGAAAAAGGTCGATATTACGGTATCGATGTACGCGAGGAGGTGCTAGAGGAAGCCCGTTCAGAGCTTTCGCAGAGTGGCTTGCAGGGTAAAAAACCTCAACTCCTGCTGGTAACAGACCCCGTTACGGCAGAGTTAGGAAAGAAATTTGATTATATTTGGTCCTTTTCCGTATTGATCCACATGACAGATGAGATTTTGGAGGCGTCGCTTGCGTTTGCCGCGCGTCATCTTCAAGAGAATGGGGTGTTTTTTGCTAATGTAAATGTTGGTGATGCCGATGATGGCGAGTGGCAGGGATTTCCAGTCGTGACTCGCCCTCTATCGTTCTACCGGAATGCGTGCAGATCGCACGGGCTGGATGTTGAGGATATCGGCTCTCTCAAAAGTCTTGGGCACATTTCTGGAAAGCGTTCCCAGGACGCGCAGAGGATGCTGAGAATGAGTGTGAAATCTTCAGATTCCAAGCACCAAGTTTGGTGACCGAAGAATCGGAGCGGTGAGCGGTAGTGCGTGGATTCAGATAACTACTGCGAGAAAGCAACTCGTTGGTGGTCAATGGTTCGAGGTGGGTGCCCACCTTTACTACGAGTTCGCGTTGCTTGGGTGGGGAAGCGGCCATTTATCCGAGCATGCAAAAACAAATTTGTTCTTCGCGCCCTTAAATTGGCTGCCCGCGCAGATGCGCGGGCAGCCAAGTGGTTTGAGTTGAGGGGATTTCTAAGTTACTCAGATTTCGTTATTGCGGTATTGGCGTCGGGCATGAGAACTGATTCCAGGGAGGCTATGCGCTCTTGAAGCGCTCCCAGTTCAGAGATTTCCTTTCGCAGGGCTTCATTTTCTTGCTTCAGTGCCTTGACGGCTCCAAGGGCAATACCTGCCATATCGGTGGTGGAAATGTGCTTGTTGCTCGTTCCAAGCCCAAAGACGTCGTAAAAATCTTCAGCCATCGGGCCAATATGACGACTGTCTGGATCCTTGATATAGCTCCACTCGTGAACTGGCAATTCATCCAACTTTGTGAGCAACTCTTGGCCGTTCAAGTCAGCGATATCCTGTTTGAGCGCACGACTTGATGAGGGATTCACAGATCCTGATGTGTAAACATCGCCGCCATCAGTTACACGAAATTCAACCTGACCAGATCCGACACGATTGAACATGAAATCCCCTTCCGAACGTGCGGCAAATGTCCAATTCGCTGCTTCAGTATTAATGAACTGAAAACCAACGTTGCCATTGTTGATTAGGCGGAACAGGTTTCTGGGAGCAGCTGTGCCGCTGGTGTTCTGAACCAAAACTTGTACGTTCTGACTATTGCCTGTACCGGCATCGTCTCCAGTGACATGTAGTTTATGAGTGGGGTTGTTAGTCCCCATCCCCACGCCATTCGCCGTAACTTCAAGCGAGTTCACAGGTGCATTATAGGCAAAGCCGCCAGCTCTTCCATTGTCGTTGTAGAAGAACAGTCCGGTGGTGAAGTGCTGAACTCTGAAGTCGCGAGTAGTAGTGGTTCCCGAAATAGCATTGAAGAAAGAGGTTGTGAAAAGCAAGGTATTGGGAGTCGGGAAAAAGGATGAGCCGGAATTGCGAATATGGAGCCTTGCCTGTGGAGCGGCAAGCCCAAGGCCGACATTGCCTGAGTCAAGAATCCGGAGGCTGTCTTCTGGCGCGTTACCGTCAATTCTGAATGGGTCGTTGCCCAGAGAAACATTCTTTATAGCAAAATAGTTCTGAGGGTCTGTGGAGATACCAGCATTCGGAACTATAGCCCAATCATGCCAATCTGGGTCATCAACTTCAAAGAGGAGCCGGCTGGGAGCGGTTCGCTTCATTTTGGATTTTGCGATCCAACTGTCAATAACCGGGAAGCTTTCCGGCTCCGTACAACCGTCGTTTACGCAAAGTTCATTAGTCGCAACTTCCGCAAAAGTGTCCGCGTGAGCGCTCGGCACCAAGAAGTCGAGTAAGTTTCCAGCTACGCGTTGGATTATCCCGGGTTGCGCGTTTTGGCTCAGACCTTCGTCGGTTTCAAGATCAGCCCCATCCAGGGAACGTTTTTCAATAGCGGTGCCACCATCAACATGAAATTGCCCCGTCACGCGTTGCTGGACGCCATCGCCGGAGAACGTAATCAGTTCGTAGGTATAGATGCCATCTGGCAGCTTTTCGAGCAATTGTGCCGACGCCTGTCCATCTGCAGAATGCTGGAAATGTGGGGATTTTGCTTCAAGAAGCAAATCGGCGGTCACGAATGAACCGCTTTTCGGCACATTCAGCGTCAAAGCGTACCCTTTCGGGCCGGCGATTCGAAGTTCCGCTGAATTGAAAGTATTTGCCGTCTGAATGTCGATAAATTCAGGGCCAACGTACACTTCCGTGTCGGAACTGATGGATAAATCCTGCGCCTCAGCGGAATTCGGGGTGCCCGGGCCGAATATGGCCGCGGAGACCGCCAGCGCTGCGAGAGTCGATATTACAAGTTTCGTATTTCGCATGGTAATACTCCCTAAGTAGTTACCGGTGAAGCGTTTGTGGAACGCGAATCTGAATTTAAGTAGTCGGGCGTTAAAAAAAAGTTAATGCACCCGGCCATCGCGTCTCACCGAGCAACTCAGCCGCAGCCTGCATGCGCTGGACGTGCGACTGTGCATCGGTTCACTCTACTCATACGGGAATCAGACATGATTCATGCCATCGGATCCTGAAAAAGTTTCGCAAGCTTGGCGCCATTGGCTTGGCTCAGGCGTCTGACCGGGGCAGGATCTGGCCCAGCCAGGGCGCCGGGTCCACCGGGATTCCGCCGACGTGCAGCTCCCATCGCAGGGCACCCATATCCCCGGCGACACCCCGAGTAATTCGTCCCAACTTCTGGCCCCTGTTAATCTGATCGCCATCGGCAACGTCAATCTCATCGAGCTGGGCATAGACGGTAACTATGCCACCACCATGTGCAATTGCCACGGTCTTTCCCCGAGTCGGCAGATCATCGGCCATGGCGACAGTGCCGGCATTGCTTGCCAGCACTTCCTGAGCAGCGTCGGGGCGAATCCAGAGTCCCGGGCGCGGATGGTCGGGACGAAGCACCCCATGAAAAATCCGTTGGCCGTACTCGCCGACCACATCGCCTTCCAGAGGCGGGCGGAACGGGCGATTCCACTGGGGCTCGGTCGAAGACAATGAATTCAGAATTACGGGCAGAATGCGTTCTGCTTCAGTTCGCAGGTTCTCCTGGGAATATAGTGCAAAGATTTCGGGCGCTACCTCCGCTGGTAGCGGGGGATCCTCCGGCGGCATCGATTGCACCGACCGCCCGCCGGCAAGCGTTTGACCGTACTCGTTGATGGCCCCGATAGTGAGATTGAATTCCTGTCCGCCTGAGTCCCATGGCATTCCGCCAATTATCCAGGCCCCGTCAGGTGCATCAAGGATGCCCAGCGGCTGGCCTTCAAGCTGGGCAAAGAAATCTCCAGCCTCGAAGTGTTCACCTTCCCAAGTGATAGGTGCGACAAATGCTTTTCCGGCCTGTACGCTTTGTGGCGGATCGACAGAAAATTCCGTTTCCGGAAATTCTCTTGGCGGATAGGTTTCCGGTGGTTCTCCACCATCATTGACATGCTCGACGACGGTTCGGGCAAAACGGGGCAGGGCCGTGACACCGAACGAGGCGGCAACCTGCTGATGGATCTTTAGCGGTGACAAGCCCCGCCCGAAGTAGGTTGAGCCGTCTGGCGACCAGAGCTCAAAGTGAAGGCGCGGGGGTGGGTCCGGCTGCTCCTCGCTCGGCAACAGGCCTGAATTTCCCATCAGGCCAAGCGGCTGGCCCTGCTCGACGGTGTCGCCCGGCGCGAGCTCGGGATTGACTCGGGACAGGTGGGCGTAGCGGGAGACATAACCCTTCTCGTGCCGAATCCAGACCTGGCGACCATGTACCCGGTCGAGTGCGTAGGATCCGGCATGGCCAGGCGCATCGACGATGGAGGCCCAGAAGGCGAGCACATCGGGTTCCGGCTCTGCATATTCTTGATCGATACGAATGATCTCGCCGGCTGCGACGGCAACGGCTGCTTCGTTTTGTGACAGGGGGCGGCCGGAATAGCCGTTGGAAAAATCGAAGCCTTGGTGGGGGCTTTCTCGGTATTCCACTGAGCCGCCGGGGAGGTCTCTGTCGACCAGAGAGAACGTGGCCCCCTCGATCGGAACCACAAGATCCGTTGGCCAATCCTTGGCAAATTGCGAATCCCGATCAGGCTCGGGGGCAGGCGAGCAGGCCGTCACCAAGGCGAAGCAGGCCGCGGACAGAATGAGAAGTAGAGATTTCAATTTAAATCCATCCATTTTCGGTCAATTTTTCGGTAATTGGCTGCGGTGTCTGGGTTAACATCAGCGCATTGTAACAACGGAAGTTCCCCAGAGATTCTGCCATGGAGGCCCAGCAGGTCGCTCCTGCATCGGTATATTGACGGTATTGACGAGGTTATGATCAATAAGCATTTGAAGGCACTTGAGGCCGAATCCATCCACATCATTCGCGAGGTGGCGGCGGAGTTTTCCAACCCGGTGATGCTCTATTCCATCGGCAAGGATTCTTCGGTGATGCTGCATCTGGCGCGTAAGGCATTCTGGCCTTCGCCGCCGCCGTTTCCACTATTGCATGTGGATACGACCTGGAAGTTTCGGGAGATGTACGAATTCCGCGATCAGATCGCGAAAGAAGTCGGTATGGAGCTTCTGGTTCATATTAACCAGGAAGGAGTCGAGCAGGGTGTCGGACCGTTTACCCACGGTTCGAAGGTGCACACCGATATCATGAAGACCCAGGCGCTCAAACAAGCGCTCAACAAGTACGGGTTCGATGCCGCTTTTGGCGGAGCGCGGCGGGACGAGGAACGTTCGCGGGCCAAGGAGCGTGTGTTTTCGTTCCGCGATCGCAATCATCGCTGGGATCCGAAGAGCCAACGACCGGAACTGTGGAATATCTACAACGGCCGGGTTCATAAGGGCGAGTCGATCCGTGTGTTTCCTCTGTCGAACTGGACCGAGCTGGATATCTGGCAGTATATCTATGCTGAGGATATCCCCATGGTTCCGCTGTATTTTGCTGCCGAGCGTCCGGTCGTGGAGCGCGATGGCATGCTAATGATGGTCGACGACGATACACGGATGCCGTTCGAGGCTGGCGAGAAGCCGGAAATGCGCATGGTCAGATTCCGTACTCTGGGTTGCTGGCCGCTGACTGGGGCAGTGGAATCGAATGCCACGACGCTACTAGACGTCATCTCCGAAACGATTTCGGTGCGTCAGTCCGAGCGGCAGGGAAGGGCGATTGACAAGGATTCCGGGGCGTCGATGGAAGAAAAGAAGATTCAGGGTTATTTCTGATGGCAGTTACAGATATTAAGAAAATCCTTGCAGAAGACTCCGACAAAGATCTTCTGCGCTTCATTACCTGTGGTTCCGTTGACGACGGCAAGTCGACGTTGATCGGGCGGTTGCTATTTGATTCGAAGCAGGTTTATGAAGATCAGCTTTCTGCAGTTGCCCGGGATTCCAAGAAGTGGGGTACGACTGGCGATGAGGCTGATCTCGCCTTGCTTGTTGACGGATTGCAGTCGGAGCGGGAGCAGGGGATCACAATCGATGTGGCATATCGGTATTTCGCCACTGCTCGTCGCAAGTTCATTATTGCAGACACGCCCGGGCATGAGCAGTACACACGCAATATGACAACTGGGGCTTCGACTGCGGATCTTGCGGTGATCCTGATCGACGCGCGCAAGGGTGTTCAAACGCAGACCAGGCGGCACTCATTTATCGTCTCGTTATTGGGCATCAAGCGGGTGATCGTGGCGGTCAACAAGATGGATCTGGTCGACTTCGATCAGCGCCGCTTCGAGGAAATTGAGGCAGGTTACCGGGAATTTGCTAACAAGCTGGATTTCGAGTCGGTGGATTGCCTGCCGGTGGCAGCGTTAGGCGGGGACAATGTGACCTTGCGAGGAGAGAGCCTCGGATGGTTTGAAGGTCCGACATTGCTGGAATTATTGGAGCGTGTACCGGGGGGTGGCGTGGGGTCATGCTCGGGAGAACGCTCTCACGAGGCTGCGAGGGATTTCCGCCTGCCCGTGCAGTATGTCAATCGCCACAGCTCTGATTTCCGCGGCTTCGCTGGAACAATCGCCGGCGGGTCGGTTGCTGTCGGCGATCCCATCATGGTCATGCCTTCGGGCCGGCAAAGCCAGGTCGAACGCATTGTGACTTTTGACGGCGACATCGATCGCGCTGAGTTCGGGCAGGCAGTCACACTGACCCTTCAAGACGAGATCGATATCGGTCGTGGCGACCTCCTGGTGCATCCCGACGAGCGCTCGCGGGTGGCCGAGGCCCTGGATGCTCGTGTGGTGTGGATGTCCGATGCGCCGCTCCTGCCAGGGCGGCAGTACGATATCAAGCTGGGACCGAAATCTGTCTCGGCGATTCCCGAGGTCATCGAACATCGCATTGATGTGAACACGCTCGAAAGTCAGCATGTCGATCAGCTCAACCTCAACGAGATCGGGCTAGTTCGCTGGCGATTGAGCGCCCCGGCAGCTTTCGACAGCTATCGGCATAACCGCCATACCGGCGCCTTTGTGGTGGTCGACCGCATCAGCAATCTGACCGTCGGTGCGGCTATGATCGTGCGACCGGTGACCGATACGTTGGCCGACAAATCACGCGATGTGGTCTGGCATGAGCACAAGATCACAAAGACCCAGCGTGCCGGGCAGAAGGCACAGCGTCCGGCGGTGCTGTGGTTTACCGGGCTGTCAGGTGCTGGCAAATCCTCGGTGGCCAATGCCCTTGAGCAGGCCTTGTTCCTGCGCGGGCATCACAGCTATCTGCTCGACGGTGACAACGTGCGTCATGGACTTAATCGGGACCTGGGCTTTACCGATGAAGATCGTGTTGAGAACGTTCGCCGTATCGGCGAGGTGGCGCGACTGATGGCAGATGCCGGGTTGGTGGTGATCACGGCATTCATTTCACCGTTTCGGTCCGATCGCGCACTGGTGCGCGAACTGATGGAGCCGGGCGAGTTTATCGAGGTCTACGTCAGTGCCAGTCTGGAAACCTGCGAGAGACGAGATCCGAAGGGATTGTATGCCAAGGCCCGTGCCGGTGCGATCAAGCATTTCACCGGTATCGACTCGCCTTACGAGCCGCCTGAGCATCCCGAGATCGTAATTGACACTGAGGAATTGTCAGTTGAAGAGGGCGTCGATGTGGTGTTGGAATACCTGAAGCGAAAGAGTATCCTGCATTGAGTTCGTGAGGATCTAGGCTGTTGGCGGACGCGGCAAGAATCGTTCTAGCATTGGGGCTCCCGTTTCTGACGGGAGCCCTTTTCGTTATGGTTCTCTCGCAGATCCGGCAACCAGGTTACTGGCCGCTTGTGGCCGGGTTGGCGCTTCCGCTGGGCCTAGTCAGCATCATCGGCGGCTACCTGGTACTCGGGAAATGGGGTTCTGGACTGAATTTTGGGTCAAACGTAGCGATACAGCTTGGCTTGGTAGCCGTGTTTGCTACGCTTGCCTGGGTGCGACGGAGTCGATGGACGAAAGTGCTGACTACCTGCTGGGTAGCAGACTCTAGACGCGAGCTGTCACGTGGTAGTCGATGGCTGATCTGTCTCGTGCTGGCTTGGCTGGTGCTTCGTTGGGCAGGCATTGTGCTCGAGGTTGTTTACCGGCCGTTATTTCCCTGGGATGCGTGGTCTGCTTATGGCATGCAGGCCAAAGTCTGGTACTTCCAGTCAAATTTTGAGCAGTTTGCGACTGGGATGAGATGGTTCCAGGTCGAGGGGCCGACTTGGACTGCTGGCAGGAGTTGGAATCCTCCTGGTATTGGCCTGATTCAACTCTGGTCATTGCAGGCACTCGGTCACTACGACGATGCTCTAATGAACCTTGCATGGCCGCTGGCGATGGCCGGTACAGGCCTGGTTATATTTGGGACCCTCAGGATGGTGGGCGGAAGCCTGCTCGTGGCCATTGGTGCCGTAGCAGCCGTGCTGACTCTTCCCGTTCTGAACACCCAAGCCGTGCTGGCCGGGTACGGTGATATCTGGATTGGATTGTATCTGCTGCTCGCGACCAGCGGTGGCGTGCTGGCTCATGCATTCGGGCCGCGATGGCTGTTAGTGACAGGCGTTGCCGTTGCCGGCATGCTGATGATCAAGGAAACAAGTTTTTTGTGGACGCCTGTGCTGGCCCTGGGCCTAGTTGCCGGGTGGGTGCGTTTTCGCTGGATACTTCTGCTAGCTGTGCTGGGCTTTCTCGGTTTCTGTACATTCTTGTGGGTTTACGGTGACCCGATTCGTGTCAGCACCTTGGGTCGGCTTGGCTTTGGAAATGACGGGTTTGTTTGGCCTGCGAAGATCAACGTCGATGCTTGGCGTGAGATCGTGATGTGGCCGGCACTGCTGCGGCATCTGTTCGTCTATCCCAACTGGCACTTGTTCTGGTTCCTGGTGCCGGGTCTTGTGCTGGCTAGTTGCTGGTATGCATTGCGTGCACGCGTTTTCGCCATGATGGCCATCGTGACCTGGGGCGGACTAACGCTGTTGCTTGGGTTCTTTTCCTTTTCGACACTGGGCAATGCAGTTCTCGACGGCACCAGCGTCAACCGCCTGCTGTTGCACTTGGTGCCAGCGATTGGACTTCTTGGTGGTTTGGTGGTTCTGCGCTGGCAGGGGGGACTTATTCAGGAGCTCCGGATATGATTCGGCGGCCGCGACGCGTGCCCGGGTTTGTGGCGGTAGGCCTACTGGCTGCCGGGCTGCTTTGGGGCGCGTTCAATACTTGGATCATGTTGGGCGATAATTATCGCCATGTGCTCTCGACCTACGTGGTTCCATCCGAGAGTTGGCAGGTGGTGGCGGGTGAGGGCGTGGTTTGGGAATCCGGCCTGCAATTGCAGGCGCCGGGCCCCATGGGATATGTTTTGGTTGCCGGCGCGTTGCCGGACGCGATTGATGCTGACTGGCTCGATGCTATTGTCGTGCACTTTGCGAAGTTGGGCACTTATCATGAGCTGCAAGCTGGCGTTTCGCGTTCGGCGAATCTGGCCGGCCTGCGTGAAGCCCCGTTGCGCTTGGACGAGAAGCTTGAAGGGCGGCTGGATGCCGGCGATCTGTTCCTGTCTGATGATTCGATCAATTTCGTAACCCTGCGCGTGCGCGGTGGTCTCGGGCCTTCCACCGTGGTCGAGCAAGTCAAACTGCATCGCGCCAGGCCCGATTTCACCGAGTTGCAGGGGCTGCTCTGGACCAGCCTGGTCGACCTGGGCGGCTGGACCCAACGCAGCATCAATCACACTCGTCCGGATTACGTGCCCCTGCGGGTGTCACCTGTGGTGGCTGTTGTGTGTTGGCTCGGATTGTTCGTGTTGCTGACGTTGTTGTTGGTCGATCCAGCGAGCTTGCCCGGCCGCCGCACAAGAATGCTGGCCGGCCTGGGAGTTCTAATCGGGTGGTTGTCGCTGGATGCCAGTTGGCAGGTGTCATTGTGGTTGCGGCACGTCGATGCCGTATCGAGGTATTCTGGGATTCCGGCCGAAGATAAGTCGATTAATGACCTGGATGCCGAGGTCGCGAGTTTTGTCAGCGATCTACGTGACGTGCTCGATGACGACAGTCAACCGGTAGTGATTTTTGCTGGAAGCCTTTTTGAGTATTTCCGCGCCCGTTATGCCGCCGTGCCGCAACCGGTGGTAGGACGTTTGGGACTGCGTACGGTCTGGCTCCGTCGGCTCAGGCCTCACGATGTGATGGTCACTCTTGATTTACACGCTGCGCTCCACGAGCAACCCGTTTCAGTTGACGGTTCCAGCGAACCGGACGAGCCGCGCGAGCTTCCGCTCAAGTCGGTGGCCGGCCGGCATGTCGAACTGGCCGACTGTCCGGCCTCGCAAATTGATTGTCGAGGTTCGACTCTGCGCCTTAAGGAAGGAAAGCGACCCAGGATGGTGGAAGTGCCCTGGCTCGATGACCTGGACGAGGGTATCTGGCAGGTCGAGTTTGATCTCACCGGCGGGCACCAAGCCGGCTGGGTGCGGCTGGAAGTCTTCCGGCGCGGCATGGGCAACAGCAAACGTTGGGCTTGGCGTGAGGTCTATTTGGGCGAAGACATCACGCGGACGTTTTCGTTGGCCTTTCGCGCAGATGAGGGTGCCGAGTACCGAATACGCCTGCGCGAGCGCAGCGCGCGGGGTGTGTCTGTGTACGCCATTAGGTTTTTACCGATGGCTTGGGGAGATGATCTGGTAGAATTGAGCCCGGATGGCGATCCGCCGTATTTTTTGGCGAGGCGCATTCTGGAATCAGGGGGGAAATCTGCGTGGGAGATGCTTTAGATGGGGGCACTGACCTACAGCTCCATGGCGGCCATTCTGGCTGCTTTTTTATTCGCGGTAGTGGCGGTGCCGGTACTCCGGCGTCCGGCGCATGCAGTAAACCTGGTTGATCGGCCGGGCGGGCGCAAAAACCACGACCGCGAAGTGCCGTTGATCGGCGGACTGGCCATGTTCCTGGGCTTTGCGGTTGCCATGCTGATGATCGAAGCCAGCCTGCGGCCCTACGCCAGCCTGATCGTCGGTATGGGTATCCTGCTGATGGTTGGCGTGATCGACGACCTGATCGACATGAGTGCCAGTGCCAAGCTCTCGGCCCAGGTGCTGGTGGCGATACTGATGGTTTCCTGGGGCGAGGTCCAGATTCACACGCTCGGTGACCTGGTTGGCGTTAAACCGATCGAGATGGGCGAGTGGGCCATTCCTTTTACCGTGCTTTGTACGGTGCTGCTGATCAATGCCATCAACATGGCCGACGGTACCGACGGTCTGGCCGGCGGGCTGGTGGCTGTGGCCCTGGCCATGCTGTTGACGGCCGGGATTCTTGGCGGCGCCTCGCGGGCGTTTGTCGGGGTTGCCGGCGTTTTGATGGCCGCTGTGATCGGTTTTCTCTGCTACAACCTGCGCGTGCCAGGCCGGCCTTGTGCTACGGCTTTCATGGGGGATTCGGGTAGCATGATGCTGGGCTTCGCACTTGCCTGGCTGGCGGTGTATCTTAGCCAGGTTGAGGATGTGTCGATCTACCCGGTCTCGATTGCCTGGATCTTGGTTCTGCCGGTACTCGACGTGCTAACTCTCTATATCCGCCGCATCATGAAGGGTCGCAGCCCCTTCTCTGCTGACCGTGAGCATCTGCACCACGTATTACTGCGGTCGGGTTTTTCTGTCATGGTTACGGTCTGGGTGCTAATTCTGGTGATGACCATCTTCGGCCTGATTGGCATGGCCGGTTGGCGTCAGGGGTGGCCGGAGTGGTGGCTGTTTCTGGGGCTGATCCCGGTGTTTATCGGTCAATATCTTTGTTCGATTCGAGCGTGGCGGTTGATGCGGTACCTCAAGAAACGTTAGCTTGGTGATCTTTCCCCCTGTGCGAATTGGTGCTAATGTTGGACCCAAATAGGGGCGTTTCCGGCCCGCACATTCCGGTCGTGAAGTCCGGTATTTCCAGCAAAAACCTGAGGTAAAGAACATGAATGTTTGCATCCCCCGATCGTTATTGGTGGGAATCCTGGCACTGGCCGTATCTGCAGTGGGCTTTTCGGCCCAGCCGGACGAGTTGTTCCAGACCCATGTCTATTCCGACACCGTGCTGATTGAGCCCGGCGCCGACAAGGCCTTCGACTTCGACGTCGACTTGATTGTCAGTGGGCCCGAGGGCTTTTACTACCGCGAGAGCTTCTCCGCAGGCTCAGTTGTCGAGTTTACTCCCTCCAGACTGCCTGGGAGGTCGCTTTCTGATGGCGTCTACCAGTATGAACTGCGGATCACTGGCACAGGCCTGAATATGGTTCGAGGCGACCACGAAGCGCTCCATTTTCCAGCTGGATCAGTCACCATGCTCGACAGCCCGCACAGCGGCACCTTTGCCATCGCGGACGGCAGTTTTGTCTCTCCCGATATCGACGAGCCGGTCGCACAGCACGAGTCATCCGGCAAGGACAGCGGGAGCTTCAGCCTGCAGACTGACGACGCCGATGGCGGTGGAAGCCGTGACCAAGTCATTGTCGACGACCTTGTTGTCCAGGGCAGCGAGTGTGTCGGTATCGACTGCGTAAACGGCGAGACCTTCGGATTCGATACTATCCGAATGAAGGAGAACAATGTTCGCCTTCAATTCAATGACACGAGTTCGAGCAGCAGCTTTCCGAACAATAACTGGCAGATCCGCGCCAATGACAGCGCCAACGGCGGTGCCAATTACCTTGGCATCATCGATCAGGGCGCGAGCGGTTCCAGCGAAGCCGGCACTCGCCTGTTCACCGTTTCAGCCGGCGCCCCGGCACACTCACTCTTTGTGGCGAGTACGGGCCGGGTCGGTTTGCGCACCAGCACGCCGGTACTCGATCTTCATGTCAACACAAACAATACACCGGGCATTCGACTTGAACAGAACAGCTCGGGCGGATTCAGCGCCCAGACCTGGGATATCGCCGGAAACGAAGCCAACTTTTTTGTTCGTGATGTGACCGGCGGCAGCCGCCTGCCGTTTCGTATTCGGCCGGGTGCGCCGACCAGTTCCATCGACATCGCCGCCAGCGGTAATGTCGGGATTGGAAATTCATCACCAAATCAACCGCTCCATATTAAGAGGACGGACAACACAGCTCAATTGCTTATCGAAGATACAGGTGTGGGCAATCAGAGATTGCTTAGCTTGGTTAACCATGGAGTTCCCGCGATGCACCTGCAAGATGCCTCACAAGGCAACGTAAACTGGACATTTTCCGTGGCCGGAACGCAGAACGTCGACGAGAGATTCCAGCTCAACAAAGTGGGCTCCGGACAGGTTGAAATGCAATTATTTGCTGATGGCAGCGCGGAGTTTGCTGGTGACGTTACCGCAAACGGCGTACTGCTTACTTCGGCTCGAGCCACGAAGACCGACTTCAAGCCGGTGAAAGCTGAGGAGATTCTGCAGAAGCTAGTGTCGCTCGAAATTTCCGAGTGGCGCTACCGGAAGGAACCAAAAGGCACGCGTCACATAGGTGCTATGGCCGAAGAATTTCAGGCTGCATTTGGCCTGAGCGATGGCAAGACGTTGAACATGATTGATACAACAGGCATTTCGTTTGCCGCGATCAAGGCGCTCAAGCAAGAGCTGGATGATAAGCAGACGGAAGTCGATGCGTTGTCCGCCAAGGTGGAACTTCTCGAAAAGGCAGTGGACGCCTTGGTCTCTCAAGCCAGTATGAATTGACCAGGGAGTGACCTGAAGTATTCAGGAGTACCTTTCCTGCGGCTGCATCAAACCTGCTTGCGAGGTTGTGAAAGGTGCTGGAGGCCCGACCTCCAGCACCTTTTTTCTTGCCTTGTTCTGGATTGCCGGAAGGGCTTGATTCACTCTCTCACTTCGAATGAGTCCCGGAACAGTAGGTGGATATCTCCCCTAAAATAACGGCGAGCCAGATTCCAGGCATCATTCCCGACGGTCTGGCCGATGACGCGACCCGGTAGGTCGTCGAATTCGGGGTGGATGCCGCCGTAGATGCGTGATCGGCCGCTCTCGTCGGCGGCGTCGTAGTAGCGGGCCCACTGCAGGCACATGTCCTGGCTGGGGCCGAGTTCAAAGCTCAGGAAGCTGTCCTGCGCCACGCAGTACTCGCCCAGGCCTCCCGGAAAGAATTCGTCGCCGGTCAGGCGGGTGAGCACCTGTGCTGCGGCCCGGCTGAAGGTACTGTGCCCGGATACATAGCCGGCAAACGGTGGCGTGACAAAATCCGGCTGCTGGTACGGCCACCAGGCTTGGGCGCGGATCCAGCCGACTCCGGCGGTCTCGGTTTCCGGGTCGTGGCCGTGGCCGCGCCAGGCGCGGATGGCGATTTCGCCGATATGGTCGGCGAGGTGAGCGTGATGGTTATTCACGCTGTCGGCTGTAATCAGTTCGATCAGGCCGGGTACTAGCGGCAAGCCCTCCGGGTCATATGAAGGGTCGGCCAGGTCGGTGGATTGGCCCCTGCTGGCCATGTAGCGAATCGCCGCGATCGGCCGCACGGCGTCATGATAGCCCTTGATGCCCCAGGAACTGACGGCGGCATCGTGCATGGCGCCGCCCAGGGCCAGGTAGGCCTTGACGTCCCATTCCAGGGGGTCGACCAGGTCGCCCTCGCCGCCGATACGTCGTTCGAGCAACGGGTCGTCATTGACTGAGTTGAGCAGTGTGAACCAGTGGCCGGGCGGTGTTTCCGAGGCGGGTCCGTCGGCCCAGAACTCGGCGATGGCGCGGTAGTAGTCACCGCGGAGTACAGGCTGCGGTTCATAGGGCGCGCCGGTGTAGGGGTTGGTGGAATATCCGGTTCCGTCGTTGGTGCCGAGCGTGCTGTTTCCCATGCTGGCCGGGCTGATGTCCATTTCCTCGCCGTCGCTCGGGTCAAGCATGCTCGAGAACTCAATCACGCCGACGAAGTTGGCCTTGTATTCGACGGTGGAGTCCGCGCCCGGGTCGTTGGTTAGCATCGGCGGCGGACCGGGGTCGTGGTAGACCCAGTATTCATTGCCCGAGCCGGCCGGATGAATGTCGAGGTTCGACTCGTCCAGGGCAAAGGGCAGCACCTGCCCCCACTCGGCACCCAGGAAGTTCTGTGCGTCGCCGACCTGGTTGCCGCTCTGGTCGACAAAACCTTCGGAGCGCTGCAGCGGCTGCCAGCGGTTGGGGTCGATCATGGCCGCGTTTCCAGGCTCATCTAGGTTGAGCGGATCGTTGATCGGCTGGTAGAAGCGGTTGCTGTAGGCATTGGATTCATTGGCGCCGTCGTCGAGGCCGTAGTCGATCAAGGTATCGGCGATGCGGATGCCCAGTCCGCGCGGAGAATCCTCATGTGGGTCGTTGAAATCCGGATCGTATCCGAGCGAGACCATCAGGGCCTCGAGTTTGTTGCTGGTCTTTTCGGGATCGTCCGGATCCACGGTGTCGTTACCGGGCGAGAGGGCAAAGCGGTGCTGCAGTAGCTTGTGAACGGCATGGCTGATGGCTTCGTTGCGTGCCTCCTCGATAGAGCCCGCGCTCATGGACTCCAGGTGCAGGACGCCATCGGCCCGCGAATCGAAAGCTGCCCAGGCATCCCACATGGCGACCGAGGCGTGGTAGAGGTTGCGCGCATGGACGACCGGGCGGGCAAAATCGTTGCGAATCGCGTCGAGCAGGGCCTCGTTCCACTGTCGGGCGACTGAGTGGCCGGAAAAATCCCCGGCCTGGGCAGGCTGGGCTGCAATGAGCAGCCCGGCCAACAAAACCGCAGTCAATGTCCGCATTAGGTCCTCATTCAAATCGGTTGCTGAAGATGATGGCCCGGTCCAGGGTGAGGATCTGATTGGCCTCGATCCCGGATTGGCTTGTTTCGGTGCCGTCGGGCCAGCGAATGGTCAGGTCGGCAGTAGCGGCGTTGCCCAGGCCGAAATGAGCCTCGATCGGTTCGCCGGAAAGGTAGTTATTACCGGCGCGAATCTCGCGCACCTGGGTCGCGCCACCCGCAGTCAACTCCAGGCGCGCGCCCACCGCGAGTCGGTTGGGTCCGATGTCGCGCAGCCGGACCCGCAGCCAGTGGTGGTCGGGGTGGCCCTGATTCCGATAGAACTCGGGCTCGACGCTACCGCCGCCGAGGGGGCTGTTTCGCTGCACGATCACGTCGATCTGGCCGTTGTTGTTCGAGTCGAAGCAGACCACGGCGCGGCCCTGGCCTCCTGAATCAATGCCCATCGCGACGGCTTTTTCGGTGAAGCTGCCGTCACCGTTGTTCATGTACAGCCGGGCCGGGTTGTCGGCGAACTTCGGATTGTGGCCCTGGTAGCCATTGACCATGAACAGGTCCAGCCAGCCGTCGTTGTCAAAATCCGCAGCACAGGTACCCCAGCCCCAGTCGCCCTCGCGCACACCGGCCGTGTCGGTGACGTCTTCGAAGCTGCCATCACCGAGACCGCGGTAGAGGCGGTTGCCGGTGGTGCCGTAGTGAGGGCTGATCTCATCGTCCCAGATGCTGGTGACGAACCAGTCCATATGACCGTCGTTGTCAAAATCGCCGACGGTCGCGCCCATGCCGTTTTCGTCGGTGATCACGTTGGAATCCGTGGTGTCGGAGAACGTGCCGTCGCCGTTGTTCTTGAAAACGCGCGAATTCTCGAAGTCGGCGGCTATCAGCAGGTCGGGATCGCCGTCGCCGTCGATATCGGTGAAATTGGGTGTGAAGTGGAATGTCTTGTCGACATTGAAGGGGCCGACGCCGGCCTGGATGCTGACGTCCTCGAACTGCCCATTGCCGAGATTGCGCCAAAGATGGCCCGCGGCCGTGCCACCTTCGCCGCCGGCCTGCCAGTAGGCCACGGCCAGGTCGAGATGGCCGTCGCTGTCGATATCGGCCAGGGCCATGGAGTGGGCATCCATGGACGAGGTGAGCTGGCTGGCGGCGGTGGCGTCGGTGAACATGCCCTGGCCGTCGTTGAGAAACAGGCGTATGGGGGTGGTTTCCTGTTCCGGGCCGGTGCCCTCCCGGATTCCACCGAGCAGCAGGTCGAGCGTGCCGTCGCCGTCGACATCGGCCAGCACGGCACCGTTGGGGATACCGTCGATCCCGACCAGTCCCGCAGCCGTGGTGCGGTCCACGAACTTGCCGTCGCCCTGGTTAATGAAAAGGCGCGGCGGGTTGTCCCCACGCAGCAAAATGACATCGACCAGGCCGTCGTCGTCGACATCCCCGGCGGACGCGCCGCCAACATGCCACGGTGTGACATAGCTGGCGTCGAGCTGAAACGGGGCCGACAGGCCGCTGTTGATCGGCTGCACCTGGTCGAAGCCTTCCCAGGCGGCCTGCGCCGGTAAAGCGGTGGCGGATGAAGCGATCACCGCGCAGATCAACAAGCGTTTCACTCAGGTGAGTCCTGATGGGGGGAGGCGGGGATTGTGACTCAGGTTTGGCGTGTTGCGCAATCTGCGATGTCCGGGGCGACTGGATTGGGGGGTGGTGCCCAGGGGGAGACTCGAGCTGGGTCGGAACTCCGTCAGCACTTCTCCGCGCTTTGCGCGAAGCCGTACTGACTCCGTGATCGGAATCAGATCCGTATCTCGGGGGTTCTCTGTGGGGAGATGCTCTGGGCGCCTGGAAGGTGCTCCAAGGCCCCACATCCTTTCGGATACTAGCGGTTGCGGTGCTCCGCAGGCGCTTTTTTGTGCTGCGCACAAAGCCGCACCTGCTGCGCGATTTGTTCAAGTCGCTTCAGGTGCACCTGGCTGAGGGTCGTGGGGGATCTAATGGTGCCCAGGGGGAGACTCGAACTCCCACATCCTTTCGGATACTAGCACCTGAAGCTAGCGCGTCTACCAATTCCGCCACCTGGGCTGGTGGGAGCGCGGCATTATAGTGCAAGCCGCCGGGGTTTTCCAAGTTTTGTCTGGCCAAAAAGAAGGCGGCCGGAGTGCGGGAGCTCCGGCCGCCGTGTTAGGTGTGGCCCAGGCAAGGGGGGAACCTGGGCCACGATCCGGATGGGGAAGGGGGGAACCCCGGTCCGGAAACTAAGATTGTACGGGGCGCTCAGGCACTGTCAAGGGCGATTTTCACGCTTCGTGAAGCAGTTCGCATTCGGGGCATCGAGCTGCGGGGGCGCTCAAGATTTTCCTTGGGCCCATTTGGCGGGTCCGATCGGGGCCTGGGCCGGGCCGTTTGCCTGCCTTTGACGGTCGGGGAGAGTATAATCCGGTGCCTGAATTCACTTGTCAGGAAATGATTCCCAATGGACTTCCAACTGACCGACGAGCAGCAGATGATCCAGGCTGCTGCGCGCGACTTCGCGCGGGAGGAAATTGCGCCGATCGCGCACGAATTCGACGCCTCGGGCGAGTTTCCCATGGCTACCATCAAGCGCATGGGCGAGCTCGGCCTGATGGGCATCGAGGTGCCCGAGGAGTACGGCGGGGCCGGCCTGGACACCATCGGCTATACGCTGGCGATGACCGAGATCTCGGCCGCCGACGCCGCCCACGGCACCATCATGTCGGTCAATAACTCGCTGTTCTGCAACGGCATTCTCAAGCACGGTACGGAAGACCAGAAGCAGACCTACGTGCGCGCCGTGGCCTCCGGTGAGGAAATCGGCGCCTACGCACTGACCGAGCCGTCTTCGGGTTCGGACGCGGCCAGCATGAAGTCGCGCGCCGTGCTCAGCGAAGACGGCAGCCACTACGTGATCAACGCACGCAAGTCGTGGATCACCTCCGGACCGGTGGCGCGCTACCTGGTGCTGTTCGCCGTGACCGATCCGGACGCCGGCGCCAAGGGCGTGACCGCCTTCATCATCGACGCTGACAAGGAAGGCTTTCACCGCGGCAAGCTCGAGCCCAAGCTCGGCATCCGTGCCTCGGCCACCTGCGAGATCGAGCTGACCGACTACCAGTGCCCGGTCGAAAACCGCCTGGGCGAAGAAGGACAGGGCTTCAAGATCGCCATGGGCGTGCTCGATGCCGGTCGCATCGGCATTGCCGCCCAGGCTGTTGGCATTGCCCAGGCGGCCTACGAGGCGAGCGTGGAATATGCACAGGAGCGCAAGGCCTTTGGCCGGGAAATCGGCACGTTCCAGATGATCCAGTCCAAGCTGGCCGACATGAAAACGCGCCTGGAAGCCGCGCGGCTACTGACGCTCAAGGCCGCCTGGACCAAGATGCAGGTGGCGAAGAGCGGCGGTCGATTCACCACCGAGGGGTCGATGGCCAAGCTGTTCGCTTCCGAGGCGGCGATGTGGATCGCCCACCAGGCGGTTCAGATCCACGGCGGCATGGGCTACAGCAAGGAAATGCCGGTCGAGCGCTATTTCCGCGATGCCAAGATCACCGAGATCTACGAGGGCACCAGCGAAATCCAGCGCATGGTGATCGCGAGATCAGCCACGGGTCTGCGTTAGGCTGGCTCGGCAAGGCGCGCTTTCCCGGGGGTAGTAGACGGTGAATCGTTAACGATGGATTGGTTCGGATGAGCTACAGCAGCGAACAGAAGCAGGCGATTCTTGAAGAAGTGACCACGCAGATCGGTCGTCGCGACGGCGGTGAACACGATGCCGAATTCGCGCGTCGCTTCTTCCGCCGGATGCCGACGGCCGAGCTGGCCGAGATGTCGACCGATGACCTGGCCGCCCTGGCCGGTGGTTTTCTGGATTTTGCCCGCCAGCGCGTCGGTGACGAAATCCGCTTCCGGGTCTACAACCCGAACGTCGAGCGGCACGGCTGGGAGTCGACCCACACCGTCATCGAGATCGTCAATGTCGACATGCCTTTCCTGGTCGACTCGGTGGTCCTGGCCCTGTCCGAGCTGGGCATTTCGGCGCACCTGATCATCCACCCGGTGATGCGCGTGGTGCGCGATCAGGGCGGGCATCTGCTGCGACTGATCGACGACGGCGATACCGATACCGGCCAGGCCGAGTCGATGATGCACCTGCAGGTCGACCGCCAGAACTATCCGGAAATGCTGGCGAAGATCGAGACGCGAATTCTCTCCGCGCTGGCCGATGTGCGCCGGGCCGTGGCCGACTGGAAGCCGATGCTGGCGCGCTCGCGCGAGATTGCCGCCGAACTGCCGAAGTCTCACGCTTACCTGTCCGACGAAGCCCGCCAGGAAGCCCGTGATTTCTTCGAGTGGCTGGCCGATGACCACTTCACTTTCCTGGGCTATCGCGAGTACGTGATCGAGAAAGGCACGGGGGGCTGGGTGCTGCGGGCGATTGCCGACAGCGGCCTGGGCATCATGCACCCGTCACATCGCGATACACCGGTGCGGCCGCTCGAGGAGCTGGGTCGCGGCAGTGAGAACCCGAGTCCCGACGACCCGATCATCATCACCAAGACCAATGCCACCTCCAGCGTGCACCGCGGTGGCTACATGGACTACATTTCGGTTCTGTATTTTGATGAAGACGGCACGGTCACTGGTGAAAAGCGCCTGATCGGGATGTTCACGTCGGGCGCCTACATCCGCCGCTGCCAGGACACGCCGCTGGTGCGACGCAAGGTCGCGGATGTGGTCGAAATGTCCGGACTACAGTCTGGCAGCCACGCCGGCAAGGCCCTGATGCACATCCTCGAAACCCTGCCGCGCGACGAGCTTTTCCAGGCCTCCAGCGAGGAGTTGCTGGAAATGGCCATGGGCATTCTCGACCTGCAGGAGCGCAGTCAGACCCGGCTGTTCATCCGGCGCGAACGCTTTGGCCGCTTCTTCTCCTGCCTGGTGTTCATTCCGCGCGATCGCTTCAACACCGAAAACCGCGAAAAGATCCAGTCGATTCTCAAGCGCGCGCTCAAGGGCGAGCGCCTGGACTTCGCCGTGCAGGTGGGCGAGTCCAAGCTCGCCCGCGTGCATCTGGTGGTACGTCCGAAGGGCGACGCCACCGTCGACTTCGACATCGAAGCGATCGAAAACAGGATCAAGCAGGCGATCCGTTCCTGGGAAGACGACCTGACCGATATCCTGATCCGCGATCACGGCGAGGAACATGGTCTCGAGCTGGCACGGCGTTTCGGCAAGGCGTTTCCGGTGTCCTACGTCGATGACGTTTCGCCGCATGTGGCTGGTTACGACGTGGTCAAGGTCTCGAAGCTGCGCGATCTCGACGACCTGCGCATGAGCCTGTACAAGCCGCGCAAGCGCGGCGACGGCCTGCTGCGCTTCAAGGTCTTCAAGCACGGCGATCCGTTGCCGCTGTCCGACGTCCTGCCCATGCTCGAGAACCTGGGCATGCGCATCGTCTCCGAGCGGCCTTATGAGCTGACCGTCTCCGACGGACATCGGGTGTGGATCCAGGACTTCGACATGCGTCCACCGGGGGATCGCGACATCCAGCTCGACCGGGTGCGCGACAAGTTCCAGGAAGCGTTCGAGCAGATCTGGCGCCGACGCTGCGAGAACGATGGCTTCAACCGCCTGGTCATGCTCGCCGGTCTGGATTGGCGCCAGGTCAACCTGCTGCGCGCCTGCTCCAAGTACCTGTTGCAGACGGGCATGCCGTTCTCGCAGAACTACATGGAGCAGACCCTGGCCACCTGGCCGCTGGTCGCCCGGCTGCTGGTTGAATATTTCGAGTTGCGCTTCGATCCGTCGCGCGAGACCGGCGGCAAGCAGCAGCACGCGGCTGCCAGCAAGCGCCTGCGGGAAGTCTGCGAGGAGCTTGCAGAGACATACGACGACGAGGTGCTCCATGAATACCTGGGCAACGTCTGCAAGGCCCGTGGCGCCGACCAGCCCGATCGCGGCGCCATGGTCGTCCGCAAGGCCATCCTGCGTGCGGTCGACAGTGTCAGTTCCGCCGACCAGGATCGCATCCTGCGGGCCTTCTACGATCTGATTCGCTCAATGCTGCGAACCAACGTCTACCAGCGCGACGCGCGGGGCGAGTGGCATGAATATGCCAGCTTCAAACTGGACTCCTCGATCGTGCCGGAGTTGCCGCAGCCGCGCCCCTGGCGCGAGATCTGGGTGTACTCGCCACGGGTTGAAGGGATCCACCTGCGCGGCGGTCCGGTGGCCCGCGGCGGCCTGCGCTGGTCCGATCGGCGTGAGGATTTCCGCACCGAGGTGCTCGGCCTGATGCGCGCCCAGAGCGTGAAGAACACCATGATCGTGCCGGTCGGCGCCAAGGGCGGTTTCGTCGCCAAGCAGCTGCCCGAGGGCGATGACCGTGACGCCGTCATGGCCGAAGTGGTGTACTGCTACCGAAGCTTCATCAACGGCCTGCTCGACATCACCGACAACCTCAACGGCGATGAGCTGTTGCCACCGCGCGAGGTGGTGCGCCACGACGACGACGATCCCTACCTGGTGGTGGCCGCCGACAAGGGTACAGCGACCTTTTCCGATATCGCCAATGCGATCTCGGCCGAGCACGGCTTCTGGCTGGGCGATGCCTTTGCCTCGGGCGGTTCCAACGGCTACGACCACAAGAAGATGGGCATTACCGCCAAGGGCGCCTGGGAGTCGGTCAAACGCCATTTCCGCGAACTGGGCCTGGATACCCAGAACGAGGACTTCACCGTGGTCGGCATCGGCGACATGGCCGGCGATGTGTTCGGCAACGGCATGCTGCTGTCCGAACACATCCGGCTCAAGGCCGCCTTCAACCACATGCATATCTTCCTCGACCCGGAGCCGGACGCGGCGAAGAGCTTCGAGGAACGCAAGCGCCTGTTCGAACTGCCGCGCTCGACCTGGGCCGACTACGACGAAAAGCTGATTTCGAAAGGCGGCGGCGTGTTCTCGCGTCAGGCCAAGTCGATCGAGCTCTCCGAGGAGGTGCGCGAGTGGCTGGGAATCGAGGAGACGGCGCTGGCGCCGCATGATCTGATCAAGGCCATGCTCAAGGCACCGGCCGACCTGCTGTGGAACGGCGGTATCGGTACTTACGTCAAGGGCGAGCGCGAGGCGCATTCCGACGTCGGCGACCTGGCCAACAACCTGGTGCGCATCAATGGCCGTGAGATCGGCGCGCGTGTGGTCGGTGAGGGCGGTAACCTGGGCCTGACCCAGCTTGGACGCATCGAGTACGCCATGGTCGACGGTCGTATCAACACCGATTTCATCGACAACTCCGCCGGCGTTGACTGTTCCGACCACGAGGTCAACATCAAGATCCTGCTCAACGAGGCGGTCGAGCGCGATCTGATCGAGCTGGACGAACGCAATGAACTGCTGGCGGAGATGACCGACGAGGTCAGCGACCTGGTGCTGAGATCGAACTACCTGCAGAACCAGGCACTGAGCATGATGGAGTCGATCACCAGCGACCGCCTGGGGGCCGAGGCGCATTTCATCGCCGTACTCGAGCACCAGGACATCATCGATCGCGATCTCGAGCATTTGCCCGATGACGAGGAACTGCGCGAACGCGTCGCCCGTGGCCAGGGCCTGACCCGGCCGGAGCTGTCGCTGCTCTTGTCCTACAGCAAGATCACGCTTTACCAGGATCTGCTCGACTCCGACGTGCCCGAGGACCCCTACCTCTCGGCCGAGCTCAAGGACTATTTTCCGACGCCGCTTCGCGAGCGCTTCGGCGAATTGATGCCGGACCACCGCCTGTGGCGCGAGATCATCGCCACCCGGGTCACCAACAGCATCGTCAACCGCATGGGCGCGCCTTTCGTGATGCGTATCCGCGAGGATACCGGCGCCAATTCAGCCATGGTGGCCAAGGCCTATACGGTGGCGCGAGAAATCTTTGCCGCACGCGATTTCTGGCAGAAGATCGAGTCGCTCGACAACCAGGTGCCGGCGCGGCTGCAGCTCGAGGCACAGCTGGAAATGTGGAATCTGCTCCGCCAGGTCACGCGCCGGCTGATTACGCTGCCTGGAGGTTACGCCATCGACATTTCCAGCAAGGTCGAGCGATTCGCGCCGGGTATTCGCCGCTACCTCGAAGTGTTGCCCGACATGCTGCACGGTGAGCTCAAGGAAGCGCTGGATTCGCGCCAGGCCGAGCTGGTCGAGGCCGGGTTCACCGAGGACGTGGCACGCGAAGTGGCTGGTCTGCGCTTCGTCTACTCGGCGCTGGATATCGTCGACGAGGCGCGCATGCAGGACATGGAAGTCGAGGAAGTTGCCCGCGTGTACTTCCGCCTGTTCGATTTCCTTTGCCTGAAGTGGCTGCGTGCGCAGATCGAGGATCTGTCGGTCGAACGACAGTGGCACGCCCATGCCCGCGGCCACCTGCGCGACGATCTCTACCGCCACCACCGCGACCTGACCCGCCGTATCCTGCGCGAGACTGCCGGGGAAAAGGAGCCGGTCAAGACCTGGATGGCGAGTCACCACGAGGCGGTCGAGCGCATCAGCCTGATGCTCGAGGAGATGCGCAACACGGCATCGCGCGACTACCCGACGCTGCAGGTGGCGGTCAATGGACTCGGCCAGTTGCTGCATGCGACTTCCGAGTAAACGTTTGCTGGTTGGCTTGTTCGCTGGTTAGCTAGTTCGGCGCGGATCCCTCGGCGGGGCGGCTTCGCCGCGGAGTGAGTGGTGGTTACCCAGCGGCTGGCTAACACCTTGTCGTCCCGGAAATCGCGAACGCGATTATCCGGGACCCCGCACGCAAAGTTTCGGGACGGCCTGAGATATGCCATGCTATCGGTCAGGTGCGAGATCCCGGATAACCGCTTCGCGGTTTCCGGGATGACAAAGCGACCAATAGACGAAACGGCTAAACGACTCCGATGAAGTTTTCGATCCTCGCCAGCGCCCACCCCGCCTCGCAGGACGCGGCGAAGAAGCTGCGGGAGCGCTATGGCGATGTCGAGTTGGACGAGGCGGAGGTGCTGGTGGTGCTTGGCGGGGACGGCTTCATGCTGCATACCCTGCACGAGCACGTCGACCGCAACCTGCCGGTGTTTGGCATGCGACTGGGCGAGGTCGGTTTCCTGATGAACCGCTTTGGCGAGGACGACCTGCCCGAGCGTATTGCCGGAGCGCGTGAAGTCGTCCTCAATCCGCTCGAGATGGTCGCCACGAACGAGCAGGGCGAGTCACATCGTGCCGTGGCCATCAACGAAGTCGCATTGCTGCGCCAGACCAACCAGGCCGCACATATCCGCATCCTGGTCAACGGCCGCGAACGCGTCGAACGGCTGGTTGCCGACGGCGTGCTGCTGGCCACCGCCGCCGGATCGACCGCCTACAATCTCTCCGCGCACGGCCCGATCCTGCCATTGGGTACCGAAGCCGTGGTGCTCACGCCCATCTCCCCCTTTCGCCCGCGCCGCTGGCAAGGCGCGATCCTGCCCGCCACGGCCGAGGTCCGCCTGGAAGTGCTGCAACCCGAACGCCGCCCGGTCAGCGCCACCGCCGACTACGACGAGTTTCGCCACGTCACCCACGTCGATGTCCGCCAGCAGCGCCATATCACCCACCGGCTCCTGTTCGACCCCGAGCATTCGCTGGAAGAGCGCATCCTCTCCGAGCAGTTTTTCCAGTAAAGCGTTGGCTGGTTTGCTTGCTTAGCCCCGCTTTGTCATCCCGGCCCTGAGCCGGGATCTCGCACGTAGAGGATCAGCACGGCCAGCCTGATTGCAATCTGACAGTTGCGAGATCCCGGATAAGCGCTGCGCGCTTTCCGGGATGACAGAACAACCAGCCAACCAGCCAACCAGCCAACCAAACACCCCGCCCGTTATAATGCCTCCCATGCCCGAGAACGCGAACACGACGCCCGAAGCCAACCAGCCCGGCCCCCTGATCATCGGGATCTCTTCGCGAGCCCTGTTCGACCTTGATGCCTCGCACCGGGTGTTCGAGAAGGAGGGTCTGGCGCGCTACATGGCGTATCAGCGCGAGCACGAGAATGAGATTCTGGGCAAGGGCGTGGCCTTTCACCTGGCCGAAAAGCTGCTGGGGCTCAACGACGACGGCATGGACCACCCCGGCGTGGAGGTGGTGCTGATGTCGCGCAACAGTGCCGACTCCGGTCTCCGCATCTTCAACTCGATCGAACACTACGGGCTGGACATCCAGCGCGCGGTGTTCACCAACGGCGCCAGTCCGGCCGACTATATCGAGCCCTCCGGCGCCCAGCTTTTTCTTTCGGCCAACGACGACGATGTCCGGCGCGTGCTGATGGCCGGCTACGCCGCTGCCACCATCCTGCCGTCGGCGATTCGCGAGAACCGCTCGAGTCAGCTCCGCCTGGCGTTCGACGGCGACGCGGTGATCTTTTCCGACGAGGCCGAGCGGATCTACAAGGAACACGGCCTGGAGGCCTTCTCCGACAGCGAAAAGCGCGCTGCCATGAACCCGCTGGCCGCCGGTCCGTTCAAGCCGGTGCTCGAGGGCATTCAGCGCATCCAGTCGGCCTATCCGATGGAGGAGAATCCGATTCGCACGGCGCTGATTACGGCCCGATCGGCCCCGGCCCACAAGCGTGTGATCATGACCCTGCGCGCCTGGGGCATCCGCGTCGACGAGGCGATGTTCCTGGGCGGGCGCGAAAAGGCGCCGTACCTGCGTTCCTTCGGTGCCGACATCTTCTTCGACGATCAGACGGTACACTGCTCCCTGGCCAGTCGCGAAGTGGCCACCGGCCACGTGCCGCACGGCGTCGCCAACGAGCCGTCATCGGATGTAAGCGAAGGAAAGGAATGAAGGAACCACAGAAGACACTGAAAGCACGGAAGAGAATGTTTTGAGATCGATTCTTCCGTGTATTCGCTGCTTTCCGTGGTTGAATTATTTCTGATTGATCTCTTGAAACCAAGGAAGCCATACATGCTCCAGAAATTGATACTGACACTGCTCCTGTTGACCCTGGCATTGCCGCTTGCGGCGCAGGAAAACGGGGACAGTGACGAAGCCGAGGAAGGTCCTTACGCCGACTGGTCGGTGACCGAACCGCCGGGCGACTGGGAGACGATTACCATCGATACCGACGAGGTGACCTGGTCGGACGTCGACGTCCATCCCGACGGTGAAACGCTGGTTTTCCACATGCTCGGCGACATCTACACCGTCCCCATCGGCGGCGGCGAAGCGAGCGCGCTGACCAGCGACCTGGCCTGGAATTTCCAGCCGCGCTACAGCCCGGACGGGGAAAAGATCGCTTTCATTTCCGACCGTGACGGCGCCGAGAACGTCTGGATCATGGATGCTGACGGCTCCAACCTGTCGCAGGTCACGGACGAAACCGAGCATCTGCTGCACAACCCGGCCTGGTCGCCGGACGGCGACTACATCGCCGCCCGCAAGGGTTATGTCTCGCAGCGGTCCATCCCGGCCGGTTCGATCTGGATGTACCACCGCGGCGGCGGCAAGGGCGTGGTGCTGGTCGATCGCCTGCACGGCGAAGATTCGCAGAAGAACATTGCCGAGCCGGAGTTTTCGAACGACGGACGCTACGTCTACTTCAGCCAGGACATGACGCCCGGCTCGACCTGGGAATACAACAAGGACGCCAACCAGGGCATCTTCGCGATTCGACGCCTGGACCGCGAAACCGGTGAAACCGAAACCGTCGTCTCCGGACCCGGCGGTGCGATCCGGCCGGTACTCTCGCCTGACGGCGAGCAGCTTGCCTTCGTGCGCCGCAATCCCACCGAGCTGACCTCGCGCCTGATGGTCAAGGATCTGGAGTCGGGTATCGAGCGCACCCTGTTCACCCAGCTCGAGCGCGACAAGCAGGAAACCTCCGGCGACATGGGCAACTTCCCGGGCTTTTCCTGGACGCCGGACGGCGAGTCGATCGTGGTCTGGACCGGTGGCAAGTTCCATCGTATCGGTAACGACGGCTCGCACGAGCAGATCGATGTGCGTGTGGTAGCCGAAAAGCAGATTCATCCGGCGCTCAAGCGCTCGGTCGAAGTCTCGCCGGATACCTTCCCGGTGCGCATGGCGCGCTGGACGCAACGCAGCCCGGATGGCCGCTATGCGGTTTACCAGGCCCTGGGCTATCTTTGGCTGCACGATTTCGAGGGCGATACCCGGCGCCGCCTGACCGATCAGGACGAACACTGGGAGTTTTACCCGCGCTTTTCACCCGATAGCCGTTCGGTGGTCTACACCACCTGGCATGACGAGGACCTGGGTACGGTGCGAATCACTCCGGTTGGACGGGGTCGTACCCGCACCCTGACCGACGAGCCGGGTCACTACATCGAGCCGTCGTTTTCCTCCAACGGCGAGCAGGTGGTGTTCGTGCGCACAACCGGCGGCTACCTGACTTCGCCAGCCTGGTCCGAGCGCACCGGTCTTTACGTCGCCGACGCCGACGACGGCGGCATGCGGCGGGTGCACGAAACCGGCAGCAATCCGCAGTTCTCGCCCGACGGCGAGCGCGTGCTGTTTTCGCAGGGCAGCGGCGATGGATTGACGCTCAGCAGTGTCAACCTGGACGGCAACGATCCGCGCGAACATCTGCAGGGCAAGTGGATCACCGAGTACCAGGTTTCACCCGATGGGCGCTGGGTCGCCTTTACCGAGCACTACAACGCCTACGTCGCACCGTTCTTTCCCGCTGGCGGCAAGATCACCCTGGGCGGCGATGCGACGGCGTTCCCCGTCCGCCAGGTCTCGGCGCGGGCCGGCGACCACCTGCATTTCGATGCTGACAGCTCGGCCATCGGCTGGTCGCACGGGGCCACGCTCTACCGGCGCGAATTGAGCGACGCCTTCGCCTTCCTCGAAGGGGCGCCCGAGGAATTGCCCGAACCGGAAACCGAGGGCCTTGAGTTGGGCTTCGAGGTCGAGTCCGATCGTCACGACGGGCGCATCGCCCTGGTCGGTGCGCGCGTCGTGACCATGCGCAATGCGGCCGAAGAGCAGGAAGTGATCGAAGACGGCGTGGTGCTGGTCGAAGGCCATCGCATCCGCGCGGTGGGCGCCCGTGACGAGATCGATATCCCGTCGGGCTTCGAGACCATCAATGTTGCCGGAAAGACCATTCTGCCCGGACTGCTCGATGCCCATGCCCATGGCCCGATGAGCTCGCGCCAGCTCACGCCGCAGCAGAACTGGGCGCAGATGGCCAATCTGGCCTTCGGCGTGACCTCGATTCACGATCCCTCCAACGACAATGCCGCCATCTTTTCGATGGCCGAGTTGCAGCGGGCCGGCAAGGTGCTGGCGCCCCGCATCTGGTCGACCGGCCGGATTCTCTACGGCGCGCTCGCGCCGGGGGCGACTGCCAAGGTCGGTTCTTACGAGGACGCTGAATTCCACGTCCGTCGTCAGAAGGAACTGGGCGCGATCTCGGTCAAGAGCTACAACTATCTCCGACGCGACCAGCGCCAGCAAGTGCTCGAAGCCGGGCGCAATCTCGATGTGATGGTGGTGCCCGAGGGCGGCATGCGACTGGAGCAGAACCTCAACCACATCGTCGACGGTCATACCGGCCTGGAACACAGCCTGTCGATCAAGACCGCCTATGACGACATTCGCCAGCTCTGGAGCCAGACCGAAGTGGTCTATTCACCCACCTTCGTCGTTGCCTACGGCGGCCTGATGGGCGAGGAATACTTCTACGATCGCTATGAGGTCTGGAAGAACGAACGCCTGCTGAATTTCGTGCCGAAGTTCATCGTCTACCCGCGCTCGATCCGCCGCCCGACCGCGCCGGATGAGCACTACAACCACGTTTTCGTGGCCGAACAGGCCAAGGACTTCAACGAACTGGGTATTCCGGTGGTGATCGGCGCACACGGCCAGCTAGCAGGCCTGGGCGCGCACTGGGAGATGTGGGCGATGGTGCAGGGCGGCTTCTCGCCCTGGGAAGCCCTGCGCGGCGCGACCATCGACGGTGCCGAGTACTTCGGCATGGAAAACGACATCGGTTCAATCGAGTCGGGCAAGCTGGCCGACCTGATCGTTGTTGACGGCGATGTGCTCGCCGACATCGAGCAGAGCCAGAACGTGGTCTACACCATGCTCAATGGCCGTCTTTACGAGGCGTCCACGATGAATCAGGTCGCCCCCGAGCAGGTCGAGCGCGATGCGTTGTTCTTCGAGCAGGAAGGTGGCGATGCCTGGATGCCGGAGACGATGGACTACATCGAGAGTCTCGGCCGGCAGCACGGCTGGCATCATCACTGATGCCGGACGACCCCGCCGGCCGCGCGGCCGGCGGGGTATGTAACGGCTACTGGCGGTTGCGGCGTTCCTGCCGCATTTCCTGAGCGCGCTGGATAATTTCCTCGCCGGTCATGCCGTCGAGGGACTTGTACAGCGCCGACATGCCCCCGCCCCAGGCAGACGAGTCGTAGGTGCCAAGGTAACGCAGTGCTGCATCGAGCTGCTGATACTGCGAGGATGTGGTGTCCATGGCAATCAGCTCGAGGCTTTCCTGGAAGGCCTGCGGCGAGGAACCGTCGACCACCATCGTGAGCCCGTAACCTTCCTCTTCCGCTTCCCCTTCCATGCGGGGAATCTTCTTCTCGGGATCGACCTGATCGCGCCGCGGCAGTTCCGCGGGCTCCTCGCGCTCGGCGCTGCGCCGAATCTCGCGGTCGCTGTCGGTCGACTGCTCCTGCGCCGCTTCGGTCTCGGCTTCCACTGCAGGCTCTTCGCTCTGACCGCAGGCAACGGCCAGGACGAGTACGCTGAGTATGCTGAAGGTCTTTTTCACTGCTTTCTCCATGATTGGGTCTGTCAAAAATCGATGCACGGGCTTTAGATGGCCTTGAGCCGGCTCAGTTCCGACTCATCGACCATTTCGCCGTACAGGTCGTGCTGGTCGGCGCGCGTGATGTGGACCATGACGGCATCCCCCGGGCCCACGGACCCGGCATTGGTGATGACCACCTGGCCGTCGATCTCGGGCGCGTCGCCGTAGCTGCGACCGATGGCGGTCGATCCTTCGATCGCGTCGATCAGCACCGGTTCGACGCTGTCGATGCGCCGTCTCAGGCGTTGCGCGCTGATGGCGGACTGATGCTGCATGAAGCGATGCCAGCGTTCTTGGGCCACTTCGGCGGGTACGGCATCGGGCAGTTCGTTGGCCCGCGCGCCGGCCACGGGTGAGTAGGTGAAGCAGCCGACGCGGTCGAGCTGGGCCTCATCGAGCCAGTCGAGCAGTTCCTGGAAGTCATTTTCGGTCTCGCCCGGAAAGCCGACGATGAAGGTCGAGCGGATGACCAGTTCGGGGCATTCCCGTCGCCAGCGGTGGACGCGCTCGAGCGTGTTTTCGGCCGCGGCCGGGCGTTTCATGGCCTTGAGCACACGATGGCTGGCATGCTGGAACGGGATGTCGAGGTAGGGCAGGATGCGCCCGGCGTTCATCAGTCCAATGAGCTTGTCGACGTGCGGGTAGGGGTAGACGTAGTGCAGCCGCACCCAGATGCCGAGCTCGCCCAGTGCGTCGCACAGGTCGTAGATTCGGCTTTCGTATTCGCGCCCGTGCCAGTAGTCGGTCTGGTATTTCAGGTCGACGCCATAGGCGCTGGTGTCCTGGCTGATCACGAGCAGTTCCTGTACGCCCCGGTCGGCCAGTTGCTCGGCCTCGCGCATGATCATTCCCAGGGGCCGGCTGACCAGTCGGCCACGCATCGACGGGATAATGCAAAAACTGCACTTGTGGTTGCAACCCTCTGAAATCTTTAGATATGCGTAGTGCTGTGGCGTGAGTTTCAGGCCGCCGGGGGGCACCAGGTCGAAGCGCGGATCGTGGGGGCGCGGCAGGTGCTGGTTGACCGTGGTCACCACCGCTTCGGCCTGGTGTGGTCCGGTCACGCCGAGCACCTTGGGATGAATCCGGGTGATGTCTTCGGGTTTTGCACCCATGCAACCCGTGACCAATACCTTGCCGTTGGCCTCCAGCGCCTCACCGATGCTCTCCAGTGACTCGGCCTTGGCCGAGTCGATGAAGCCGCAGGTGTTGACCACCACCAGGTCGGCCTGCTGGTAGTCGGCCGCGATATCGTAGCCTTCGCTCTTCAGGCGCGAGACGATCTCCTCGGAATCGACCAGGGCCTTGGGGCAGCCCAGGGAGACCAGGCCCACGCTCGGGCGGTGTTCAGCATCGGGTTGGTTCATGGCGGCGTATTCTACCCGGTTGTTGGGGCGGCACCGGGTGGTGCCGTGCAAAATGCCGCGGGAAGCGCTTGCGGCGCTATGGGCTCGTCTGGCCGTGGGGGCGTTTGGGTGCCAGCGAGATTATGAAGGCTGCACGCTGGTGGCCTGTTGCTTTCAATCCTGGTTTTTTGGAGCGGCAGGCGCGGATAATTGGGAGATTTCCGCCGAGTGCTTCCCGCGGCATTTTGCACGACACCACCCGGTGCTGACATGTTGGAGGAGGCTGATTGGATGGGCAATGCGCTGGCCGAAGCCCGCCATGAAGCCACTCCAAACCTGCCAAGGTGACGAGTGGGGGTGGCAATTCGCGGGAGCGGGGCGCGGATACCGGCACAAACCCCTCCGCACTTTCAGCATGGGCCCACGCTGACCAAGGTCAACTGCGCTTGAATTCGATGGTGCCTGATAAGGTCGGCACGAAAAAGCCCCTGGGCTAGCAGTTGATCGGGCGGCGTTCGCCCCGCTCCCGCGAATTGCCACCGCCGCTCGTCACCCCGCCCCCACACCCTGAACGACACGGCGCAGAAGTTCGATACCGTCGAGCAACCGCGGCCCCGGCCGCCCCAACCACGCTTCACTGATCGCAAAGATCCGGTCATGGGCAATCGCAGGAACCGCCTCCCAGCCTTCACGGCGGCGCACGATATGCGGGCGATATTTCGCCTCGTCCACCCCGCACCAACTCATGACGATGGCTTGGGGAGCGGCGTCCCGAACCATTTCGGTACTCACTTCCAGGCTTTCGGCCGGCTGGTCGGCCCACGGGTTGACCGCACCGGCAAGCGCGAGCATTTCGTTGACCCAGGAATCCCGTCCGGGGACGATCACGGGTTTGGGCCACCATTCGACCAGGATGGGGACCGGACTGCCGGGCGGGGGTTGCCGGTTCAGCGCCTGCTCGAACCGCCCGGCCCATTCTGCGGCCGCGGAATCGGCATTGATGGCCTCGCCGATACGCCGGATATCTTCAGCCACGTCCGCCAGGCGGTGCGGCCGGGTGACCAGCAGGGGCAGCCCGGCTTTTTCCATGCGTTCCAGGCAGCGTTCGTGTCCGGGCACGGTCAGCGAGGTGATGACCAGGTCCGGCTCGAGGGCGAGGATCTTCTCCACGTCCACGTCGAGATCCGGCCCGATCCGCGGCAGGCGCTCGACCACCTCGGGCGGGTAATCGGAATGATCGTCGACCCCCACCAGCCAGTCGACCCGGCCCAGGGTGCAGACGATCTCGGTATTCGAGCAGGTGTGGCTGATAATACGCATTGGTCTACGATCGGGCTTTGCGGGTGGCACGGTCTCACGCAGAGTCGCAGAGACGCAGAGGACGCAGGGAAAAAGAGAAAGACCGGTTGATGGAGGAATGATAAAACAACTTGTTCTGATCTTTTCCAACTTTCGATCTGTTTTTCTCTGCGAACTCCGCGTTCTCTGCGTCTCTGCGTGAGGCCCAATGAATCACGACTTAACCGAAGTCCGCTCTTGCCAAGTATCTGCTGCGCGATGTCCTCTGGCCTCGTTGATCGGCCAGGCCGCCACGATCGCCGCGGCAAATAGCACCAGACAGAATACGATGGCGGTGGCCAGACCCAGCCAGGCCTGGAGCAGCCCCAGGCCCAGGATGCCGAAGATGGCGGCGAGCTTGCCGGCGGTACCCCAGAAGCCGAAGAACTCGGCGGCCTTGCCGCGCGGCGTGAGCGTGCCGACCAGGGTGCGACCGGCCGATTGCGACGAGCCCAGGCTCAGTCCCGCGAGCAGGCCGGCGAACAGGAAAACGTGCTGGGCCTGCCAGTTAAGCTCGAACCACTCCCCGGCCAGCCTGGCGACGGTGGGTGTCTGCCATATGGCGGTAATGGCGATCAGCCACAGGAACAGCGTCAGCAGGTAGGTCAGCCGGGCACCCAGGCGCTGCTGCAGCAGGCCGAAGATGACTGCGCCGAGTGCGGCGGTAACCTGGACGGTGACGAACATGGCGATCCGGATCGACTCGTCCCAGCCGATCACCTGGGCACCGTAGATAAAGGCGAAGCTGATGATGATGTAGATACCGGCCATCTTGAAGAAGATCGAGATCAGCAGCCAGCGCAGGTCGGGGAAGTGCGCCACGTGGGCGAAGGTATTGGCCAGGCGCCGAAAGCCGGCCTTGACCGCGCTGTCGCCGGGTCCGAGTTCCCTTTGCCGGCCCCGATCGCGCACCCACAGGAAGGTTGGAATGGCGGTCAGGAGAAAGAACACGGCGGCGAAGGGTCCGACCCAGCGCACATTGTCGTAGTTGGCGAGGCTGACCTCGCCCAGAAAGAGCAGGGCGAAAGCGGTCGAGACCAGGCCGCCGACATAGCCCAGTGCCCAGCCCAGGCCCGATATCCATCCCAGGTCCTTGCGCGGGCCGAGGCCGGGCAGGAAGCTGGCGATAAAGCCCTCGCCAATGGCGTAGGCGAAGTTCGAGACGATGATCAGGATCATCGCGGTCGTGATCCAGCCCGGTTCGACCAACCACAGCAGCGCGGTTGCCGCTACGGTCAGCAGATAGCTGGTGAAGAGGAAGGCCTTGCGCCGCCGGCCGTGGTCCATGATGGCGCCACAGATTGGATTGGCCACGACTACCAGGGCGTAGGAGATGGCCAGGGCGATGCTCCACAGCAGGTTTCCCAGGCGGTAGTCGGGCGCATCGCCGACGATCACACGCGTAAACAGGTCGCCGAAGACCACCGTGATGATCAACAGCGTGTAGGCCTGGTTGGCGAAGTCGAACATCGCCCAGCCGAAGATTTCCTTCGCTGGTGCGCGTTTTCGGGTGACCACTTGTTTCGGGTTCCTGCGGAACTGGAGTTGAGGGTAACGCAGTGGGGGCTGGCGCGCCTGCCTGCTTCGCAGGGTGGTTCGTCAACTCGCTGCCGCTGGCTTATGCGTTGCTACCGCCGGGTTGGCGGGCCTCGACAAGTCAAAGGCGGTTTCGCCCGGCGCGCTTCGCGCGCACTTGCGGCGAGGTACTTTTTTGTCGCGCCAAAAAAGTACCCAAAAAATGCGCTTAAAAGATGACGGTTACGTCTCTGAAATATCTAAGCGGAGTGGCTTCACAGACTGTGACTGGGGCTTTGCTTGGGACCGGCTGCGGAACATGCTGGCTTGCGATGACGCCTGCTAAGGCCCGCATCTGGCACTCCGACTTCGAGTGGCGTCCTACCCTTGGACTCTGTACCACCCTCAATCGAAGCCGACCCCGATCGAGGTCGTGCTGTGTGGGTGCGGGCTACGCCCAGACTCTATCGAAAACGTCATGTTTCACGACCGAGCCATCGCGAAGGCAAAAGCGGTATCTCCGTTAAGCCCTTGGGCCAACTGGTCCTGCGGACCAACCGCGTCTTTTAAGCGCACTTTTGGGTACTTTTGTTGCAACCGACAAAAGTACCTCGCCCAAAGAGCTTGCGAAGCAAGCCGGGCGAAACGCCTTTGACTTGTCGAGGTTCGCACAGCGACCAGTGGCGTTAGCCAATCGAGCGCCTGTGCAGCAGGCTGGCGAAACCGCCTGTGACTTGTCGAGGCCCCCGGTGGCAGCAACACAACACCTAGAGGAAGCGGCGGCGGAACCAGATATAGAGCCCGAGGCCGATGACGCCCATCAGTCCCAGCAGTCCGAAATAACCCCACTCCCAGTCCAGTTCGGGCATGTACTCGAAGTTCATACCGTATATGCCGGCCATGAAGGTCAGGGGAATGAAAATGCTGGCCATGACCGTCAGGGTCTGCATGGCCTTGTTGCTGCTCTGAGCGCTGAGTGACATGTGCAGCTCGATCAGGCTGGCGGACAGCTCACGGGTGGCGTCGACCATGTCCTGCAGCTGGATCGTCCGATCGTGGACATCCTGCAGGTAGATGCGCAGTTCCTGGCGAAATACCGTTTCCTCACGTAGCAGGCGCGAGAGCAGGTCGCGTTGGCGCCAGCACAAGCGGCCGAGCGCGATCAGGGCGCGGCGCTGGTCGTGGATGGCGGGCAGGATATCCTCGCCGCGGCCGTCGAGGACCTCGTCCTCGGTCTGGTCGATGCGTGCGGCAACGGCTTCCAGCACCGGAAACAGACTGTCGATGGCTACGTCGAGCAGGGCATAGCCCAGGTAGTCGAGCGGGTCGGTGCGCAGTCGGCTTTCGGGGCGCCCGAGTCGATCGTGAATGGGTGCAAACAGCGCGCTCTGTCGCGCCCGAAAGCTCAACAGCCAGCCGTCCCCCAGCGCCAGTCCCAGCGTGTCGAGCCCGGGCTGGCCGCTTTCGGGGTCGAGCTGGGGGACCTGGGTGACGATCAGGTGGGTGCCGTCGGCGCTGTCGGTCTTGGTCTGCGGCTCGCGGTTGACCAGGTCGGCGAGCATCATCGGATGCAGCGCGAATTCCTGGCCGATGGCCTTGAGCAGTTCGTCGCTGCCGAACCCGGTGACATCGACCCAGATGCGTTCACACTGTGTCCGTGCGCGGCGCAGGCTTGCCAGATCGGGGTTGCGCAGGGTTTCGACTTCGCTGCCGCGAAAACAGACCACCGTCATCCGGGTCGGCATGGCGTCGGGATCGATGAACAGGGTGCCGGGTACCGTGCCGGGTGGGCGGCGGGCACCGGCAAGGGTCAGACCCAGCAGGTGGTGGGCCGGCAGCTGGACGAGCTGACGCACGAATCGCTTGCCCAGGTCCTGGAGGTGGTTGAGCTGGTCCGTGAGGCTCATGGCACGATCTCCCTGAACTTGTTTTGGTAAACGTCCTCGCCGAGAATGCCGCCATGGACGAATCGACACAAAAGCATCATACCGCGCTGATCACCGGCGCAGCTTCGGGGCTGGGCGAGGCCATGGCACGGCGATTCGCAGCTGGCGGATGGCAGGTCATCATTGCCGACCGCAATATCGATGTGGCCCGCCGGGTCGCCGAATCACTGGGTGAGGGTAACGAGGCGGTGGCCCTGGACGTAACCGAGCCAGAACAATGGCAGGCGCTGGTCGAGCATGTGCGCGAAACGCGCGGCCGACTCGATTTGCTGGTCAATAACGCCGGGGTAGCGGTCGGCGGTTCGCTCGAGGACACGCCGGCCGAAGACTGGCGCTGGGTAATCGATATCGACCTGATGGGGGTGGTCTGGGGCTGCAAGGCCTTCGCGCCGATGCTGCGCGAACAGGGTCACGGCCATGTCGTCAACGTGTCGTCATTTGCGGGCCTGGCTGGCGCTCCCCAGATCAACGCCTACGGCACGGCCAAGGCCGGGGTGATTGCGATGTCCGAGATGCTGCGAACTGAACTGGCGCCGGCCGGCGTGCATGTTTCCGTTCTGTGTCCGGCGTTCGTGCGGACCAACCTGACCCAAACCATGCGCGCGCCCGACGGCTACCACAAGCGTGTTGAGCGTTGGATGGACACTTCGGGCGTCACTGTGGAGGACGTTGCCGAAACGGTGTTTGGCGCTGTCGGCAAGCGGCGATTCATGCTGTTGACCCACGGCAACACGCGCTGGCTCTGGTGGATCAAGCGCTGGTTCCCCGAGCTGTACCATCGAATGATCATGCGCAGTGTGCGCAAGGCGATGCGGCACCGAGCCTGAATCAAAGTCCGTTGTCTGCTTCACCCCAGGTGCGGGCCATGATCAGGTAGACAAACGACGCCGACCAGGTAATCAGCATGAATCCCACCAGGGCCTCGGTGCCGGCGAGGAAACGCACCGGCCCGACGGCGAACAGGTCGCCCCAGCCCACGGTGGTGTAAGTGGTTGCCGAAAAGTAGACGCAATCGAGAAAACTCAGCGAGTCGTAACCCACGATGGCGCCGAGTTCCGAATACGACAGAAGGCCCCAGTAGGCCAGGCCGAACAGCCAGATTTCGGCGATGTGGGCCAGCAGCAGGGCGAACATGACCAGCAGCAGGGTGGGGCGGTGGTGATGGTGCCTGCCTCCCCGGTTACTCAGGCGTTTGCCTGCTCCCCAGCGATTGAGCGCCGCAATGACTTCGAAGTGAAAGAATATTGCCAGCATGACCACCACGAGCGTGGTCAGGGCGACGGTCCATTCCGCGCTGCCGATCTCACTCACGTCGACTAGCCGATCACACCCAGGCGTTTGCCGACGCGGGTGAAGGCCTCGACGGCCTGCTCGAGATGTTCACGCGTGTGCGCCGCCGAGATCTGCGTGCGAATGCGCGCCTGGCCCTTGGGGACGACCGGGTAGAAGAAACCGATCACGTAGATCCCCTCCTTGAGCAGTTCGTCAGCCATTTTCTGCGCCAGCGGCGCGTCGTGCAGCATCACCGGTACGATCGGGTGTTCGCCCGGCAGCAGTTCGAAGCCGGCATCATGCATGGCCTGGCGGAAAAAGCGTGTGTTCTCGGCCACGCGATCGCGCAACTCGCTCGACCCGGTCAGCATCTCGAATACCTTGATGCTGGCGGCGACCAAATGCGGCGCGAGTGAATTCGAGAACAGGTAGGGCCGCGAGCGCTGCCTGAGCATGTCGACGACTGGCTGGCTGGCCACGGTAAAGCCGCCCATGCCGCCACCCAGGGCCTTGCCCAGGGTCGAGGTAAAGATATCGACCTTGTCCATCACGCCGTGGTGTTCGGCCGAGCCGCGGCCGGTGGGGCCGAAGAAGCCGGTGGCGTGACAGTCATCGACCATTACCAGGGCGTCGTACTTCTCGGCCAGGGCGGTGATCTCGTCGAGCTTTGCGACGTAGCCGTCCATGGAGAACACGCCGTCGGTGGCGATCAGGCGGGTCCGCTTGTCCTGGGTCTCTTTCAGGATGTCTTCGAGCGCATCCATGTCCGAATTGGGGTAGCGATGGCGTTCGGCCTTGCACAGGCGAACGCCGTCGATGATCGAGGCGTGGTTGAGCTGATCGGAGATCAGCGCGTCCTCCGGCCCCAGCAGCGGTTCGAACAGCCCGCCGTTGGCATCGAAGCAGGCCGCATACAGAATGGCATCGTCCTTGCCGAAGAAGTCCGCGATGGTCTTCTCCAGTTGTTTGTGCAGATCCTGCGTGCCGCAGATGAAACGCACCGAAGCCAGGCCAAAGCCGTGATCGTCCAGTGCCGCCTTGGCCGCCGCGATGATCTCGGCGTTGTCGGCCAGGCCGAGATAGTTGTTGGCGCAGAAGTTGAGTACCTTGCCGCCCTCGAGCGTCTCGATCTCGACGCGCTGCGGCGTCGTGATCTGCCGCTCGCGCTTGTACAGCCCGTCGGCTTCGATCTGCGCCAGTTCGTCTCGCAGTCTCTTGAGAGTCGCTTCGTCGCTCATGGTTGTTAGCTCGCTTGAGGTTTTTGGGAACCGCAGATTACGCAGATTAACGCAGATTTATAGAACAATTTTCTCAAGAATCAATCTGCGCAAATCTGCGAAATCTGCGGTTTCAAAAGCTCAGCCTATCGTTCCGCAGCCACCTTGCCGGTCCAGTCGCAGACGACCTTGCCGCACTGGCCCGAGGCCATCAGTTCGAAACCGGTTTCGAAGTCGTCGATGGCAATCTGGTGAGTCAGCACCTTGTGTAGCGGAAAGCCAGTGAGCACCATCTGCGTCATCTTGTACCAGGTTTCGTACATGCGCCGGCCGTAGATGCCGTGCACTTCCAGGCCCTTGAAGATGACCTGGTCCCAGTTGACGCCGGTGTCCTTCGGCAGCAGGCCGAGCAGGGCGACCTTGCCGCCGTTGTACATCAGCGTCAGCAGGTCGCGGAAAGCGTGCGGGTTGCCCGACATTTCCATGCCGATGTCGAAGCCGTCGATATCGAGTTCTTCGCGAATGTCGCGCAGGTTTTCCTGCGTGACGTTGATAGTCCGGGTGGCGCCCATGTCGCGCGCGAGTTGCAGGCGATAGTCGTTGACGTCGCTGACGACGATATGGCGTGCGCCGACATGCTTGGCGATTCCCGCGGCGATGATGCCGATCGGACCGGCACCCGTGATCAGCACGTCTTCGCCGACCAGATCGAACTGCAGCGCGCAGTGCGCGGCGTTGCCGAAGGGGTCGAAGAAGGCGGCCAGCTCCGAGGGAATCTGATCGGGTATCGGCCACAGGTTGGTGGCCGGCACCACGACGTACTCGGCAAAGCCGCCGTCGCGGTTGACGCCGATGCCTTCGGTATGCGGGCAAAGGTGCGGCTTGCCGGCGCGGCAATTTCGGCAGACTCCGCAGACCACATGGCCTTCGGCGGACACGCGCTGGCCTTCTTCATAGCCGCGCACGCTTGAGCCCAGCGCGACGATGCGGCCGACGAACTCGTGGCCCAGGATCAGGGGCGGACGGATGGTGCGTTGCGACCACTCGTCCCACTGATAGATGTGCAGGTCGGTGCCGCAGATCGCGGTCTTCTCGAGCTTGATCAGAACGTCGTTCGGGCCGGGCGAGGGAACTGGAACCTCGCGCAGTTCCAGACCGGGAGCAGGCTCGGGCTTGACCAGCGCGCGCATCGTGCTCGTCATGGGAAACTCCGCGTGAAATGAAGTCGCCCATTATAAGGGACGGGGACTTCCGGTTTTGCGGTGGTGGTTCGCGTGCGGGCGGTCGATCCGCGTATTATTGGGGCATGAGGGATAGTTTGCTGCAACTGGGACTGGGCGGCGTTATCGGGTTACTGATCGGGCTGGTTGTCGCCGCCGCGATCATACGCCGGCAATTTCATCGCCGATTGCGTGAAGCGCTCGAGAGTGCGCGCGATGCCCGCGAGCGCCTGGCCCAGTCGGAATCACGCTATCGCCTGCTGGCCGAGAATGCCACCGATGTGATCTGGACGCTGAAAGTGCCGGAGCTGTCCTACACCTACATCAGCCCGGCCGTCGCGCGCCTGCGCGGAATTTCGGTCGAGCAGGCCATGGGCGAGACCTTTCCACAATCGGTCGTGCCCGAGCAACGCGAGTGGGTTCGCCGCCTGATCGAGAATCGTATTCGTGCCTACAAGGGTGGGCGTTTCGATCCGACCGAGCCTTACCGGGTGGAGCTGCGCCAGCGCACCGCGGCAGGGGAAGAAGTGGTGGTCGAAGTGATGGCGACCCTGGTGATCGACGAGGCTGGCGAGGTCACGGCAATCCAGGGGATTTCGCGCGATGTCACCGCCCGGATACGGGCCGAGCGAGAGCTCAAGTCGCGTGAGGTCATCCTGGCCAGCCTGGCCCGGGGTGCACGCCTGCTTTTCACGGCCCGTGACAAGGACGAAGTGATGGTCCGGGCCCTGGGTGTGCTGGGTGAAGCGGTCAGTGCTGACCGAATCTACGTCTTCGAAAATCGCACCGAGGATGATACCGGCCGGCTTGTCGCCGACATGCGCTTCGAGTGGTGCCGCGCCGGCATCCGGGCCGAGATCGACAACCCCGACATGCAGGGGATGCCCTACGACGAGGCCATACCGGATTGGCAGCCCCTGCTCGAGTCCGGGCAGGTCGTCCACGGTGTGGTCAAGGAACTGCCGCAGGCCGAGCGTGAATTACTGGAAGCCCAGGACATCGTCTCCATCCTGGTTGTGCCGATCTTCATGGACGGCCGTTTCTGGGGCCTGATCGGCTTCGACGACTGCACGACGGCGCGCGCCTGGGGGCAGGCCGAGATCGACGCCCTGCAGGTGGCCGCCGGCGTGATCGGCGGCGCAATCCGGGCGCTGCGTACCGAAGAGGAACTGCGCCGGCTCATCTCGACCGATTCCCTGACCGGGCTGAGTTCCCGCAGGAGTTTTCTGCGGCGGGCGCGCGACCTGTTCCAGGAGGCGAGACGCAGTGGCAGCGGCCTGGCGCTGATGATCATGGACCTCGACCACTTCAAGTCGGTCAACGACACCTGGGGACACCCGGTCGGTGACGAGGCCCTCAAGGTTTTTGCCCGCATCTGCCGAGCAACCCTGCGCGAAGATGACCTGATCGGCCGCACCGGCGGCGAGGAGTTTGCCGTCGTACTGCGCGACATCGATGCGGTCCCGGCGGGTCGGCTGGCAGAGTCCTTGCGACGGCGCGTCGAGCAGACCCCGGTCGAATTGCCCGACGGAAGCATGAATCTCACCGTCAGCATCGGCCTGGTCGGTCTGGAGGAAGAGGTCGACAGTTTCGGTGAATTGCTCAAGCGCGCCGACGACGCACTCTACCGGGCCAAGCGGGGTGGGCGAAATCGGGTGATGTCCGGGCCGGCTTAGTCGGACTTCTTGCCGCTCAGGCCGTGTTTTCTCAGTACGCCCCGGAACTGGTCGTAGCTGAGCTTGAGCCAGCTGGCCGCCTTGCCCTGGTGCCCGCCGTTGACGGTCAGTGCGTGGCGTGCCAGCCGGCGTTCCGTGGCATCGAGAAAGGCGCGCAGGTCGATTGGTTCAGTCGGCAGCCGGAGTTCGCCGTCCTGCGTGTCGCTTCCCGTTTCGCCTGGACGCCAGGGTGACTCGAACGGGTCGAACTGTATCTCGGCGATGGGCTGGTCCGGCTCGGGATGGCGATAGACGCCTCGCTCGACGGCGTTCTTGAGTTCGCGCACGTTGCCCGGCCAGTGCCAGGTCAGCAGCGCCTCGGCGGCTTCGCGACTGAAACCGGGAAACAGCTCCCAGCCGATATCACGTGCCATGCGGATGGCGAAATGCTCGGCCAGGGGCAGGATATCCTCGCGCCGCTCGCGCAGGGGCGGCAGGGTGATCACGTCAAAGGCCAGGCGATCGAGCAGGTCGGCGCGGAAGCGGCCTTGCCGGGCCAGGGTCGGCAGATCGACGTTGCTGGCGCCGACAACGCGCACGTCGACTTCAATGGTCTTGGACGAACCCAGGCGCTCGAACCGGCCGTACTCGATCACGCGCAGGATCTTTTCCTGCACGGCCAGGGAGGTGCTGGCCAGTTCGTCGAGAAAAAGGGTGCCGCCATCGGCCTGCTCGAAGCGGCCGGTGCGTTGCCGGGCCGCATCGGTAAAGGCGCCCGCTTCGTGGCCGAATAGTTCGGATTCGAGCAGGGGCTCGCTGATGGCCGCGCAGTTGAGCCGCACCAGCGGCTGATCCCAGCGTGGAGAAAGAAAGTGCAGGCGCTCGGCGACGACTTCCTTGCCGGTACCGCGTTCGCCCACGATCAGCACCGGCCGGTTCAACTCGGCCGCGCGCGAGACGTCTTCAAGCACGCCGAGAAAGGCGGGCGATTCACCGATAATTGGCTGCTCAGTTCGGTTCATCGGGCTGTCAGCATGCCGGTGTGATTCCCTTGCGCGGGTTGCAGGATGACACCAAAATCCGAAATCCGAAGCACCAAATCCGAAACAGACACCTGAAGCAGCGATTTGCTGAAGTGTTTTGTTTCGTGCTTGGGATTTCGAATTTGTTTCGTATTTTCGAGTTTCGTATTTCGAATTTCTGATTCGAATGTAGGCACGGACTCTCTCGGCTCCGATGTCTGTCAGAATATTGCCATGGCCAAGGCGAAGTCAGTTTATACCTGCCGCGAGTGCGGCGCGAGTTTTCCCAAGTGGTCCGGCCAGTGCCCGGACTGCCAGGCGTGGAATTCCCTCGAGGAGGGGGTCGTCGAGACGGCGGCATCACGCGGACCGAAAGGGCGCGGCAACTGGTCGGGTACGGCCTCGGCGAAGGTGAGCAACCTGGCCGAGGTGCGGGCCGAGGCGGCCAGCGACAGGCTCTCTTCGGGTCTGAGCGAGCTCGATCGCGTGCTCGGCGGCGGGCTCGTTCCGGGCTCGGTCGTGCTGCTCGGCGGTGATCCGGGCATCGGCAAGTCGACCCTGCTGTTGCAGGCGCAGGATGCCCTGTCCGAAGCACGTGGAAGCCTGTATGTCACCGGCGAGGAATCGGCCGCGCAGGTCGCAATGCGGGCGCGTCGACTCGGGCTTGACCCCGGCCGGCTTGACTGCCTGACCGAGACTAGCCTGGAAGTGATCCTGGCCACGGCAGCCGAGCGCAAGCCGGACTTCATGGTGGTCGATTCCATCCAGACCCTCTGGACCGAGTCGCTGCAGTCGGCGCCCGGTGCGGTCGCCCAGGTACGCGAATGTGCTGCCCGGCTGGTGCAGTTCGCCAAACAGACCGGCTGTGCCGTGGTGCTGGTCGGGCACGTCACCAAGGAAGGCGCGCTGGCCGGGCCGCGTGTCCTCGAACACATGGTTGATGCCGTGCTGTACTTCGAGTCCGACTCCGGTAGCCGTTATCGCCTGATTCGCGCGGTCAAGAACCGGTTCGGTGCGGCCAACGAACTGGGTGTGTTCGCCATGACCGACAAGGGCCTGAAAGCCGTCGGCAACCCTTCGGCCATCTTCCTGTCAGGCCAGGAAGAGCCGGCGCCGGGCAGTTGTGTGCTGGTCACGCGCGAGGGGACGCGGCCGCTGATGGTGGAAGTGCAGGCTCTGGTGGCCCCTTCGAGCCTGTCCAACCCGCGGCGTGTGGCCGTAGGCATCGATCCCAATCGCCTGGCCATGTTGCTGGCGGTGATGAACCGCCACGCCGGCATCCAGATTGGCGATCAGGACGTGTTTGTCAACGTGGCCGGCGGCATGCGCATCTCCGAGACCGCCAGCGACCTGGCTATCGCGCTGGCGCTCAAGTCCTCGCTGCGCGAAAAGCCACTACCGAAGGGCCTGGTCGCCTTCGGCGAGGTCGGCCTGGCGGGCGAGCTGAGGCCGGTCTACAACGGCGAAGAGCGCCTGCGCGAAGCGGCCGGGCAGGGCTTTGACCGGGCCCTCGTGCCCGAAGCCAACCTCAAGGGCGTCAAGGTCAAGATCACTGCCCGCGGCTGCCGCAGGCTGGTCGATGCGCTGGCTGCGGCCGATGAGATGTAGGCGGGGCAAACGTGATATTCACCGCTTTCGCGTGTTCTGTTTGACAACCGTCTGTTCCAGGATTGCCGTGCCGCATTTGGGCCGCCGTTCCGCCGGAATGATTCGATTCAGGCATAATTCAGGCTCTGCGTGAGAGATTGTCAGCCATTCCCAGCCGGAGTACAGCTCATGAACCGCTTTGTCTCCCTGACGGCCCTTGCCACGGTATTCACCCTGGCGGCCTGCGTCACCATCAATGTCTACTTTCCCGAGGCGGCGGCGGAGCGTGCGGCCGATCGGTTCATCCGCGATGTGCTGGGCGAGGATGCACCCGCAGCGCCTTCCAACGGCTCCCAGGCAGCACGGAGTTCGCGCTGGCACGCGCTCTCGCCCGTGGCATCGGCGCACGCACAGGCCCCCGATATCGATATCGATACGCCGCAGATCCAGGACATCAAGCAACGCATGAGCGAGCGCCACCGCGAACAGCTGACCACCTGGTACGAAGCCGGTGCCATCGGGTTTTCCAACAATGGTCTGGTCGAGATCCGCGACCGCTCGGCCGTGGGCCTGTCCGAACGGCGTAACCTCGAGCGTGTGGTCGGCGAGGAGAACTCCGACCGCAACGCCGTCTATCGCGAGATTGCCATTGCCAACGGCCACCCCGAGTGGGAACCGGAAATCCGCGATACTTTCGCCCGGCGCTGGATCGCCAATGCAAAGCCCGGCTGGTATTACCAGACCGCCGATGGTGAATGGACGCAAAAATAGAACCGTTCGCTTGTTGGCTGGTTAGCTGGTTTGCTGGTTAACCCGTCAACAAGTCAACCAGCCAACCAGCTAACCAGCCAACGAGTTTTCATGGGTAGAAGACGCCGGCGCTTGCCGACGGAGCCGATCACGATAGAGATCGACGATCTTTCGCACGACGGGCGCGGGGTTGGGCGGCATGAAGACAAGGCCGTGTTCGTGCACGGCGCGCTGCCGGGCGAGCGAGTCTCGGCAAAGATCATCGGGCGCAACCGGCGCTTCGATGAAGCGCTCTGCGAGGAAGTGCTGGAAGGCTCTCCCCAGCGGGTCGAGCCCGACTGTCCCTGGTTCGATCGTTGCGGAGGATGCGCGCTGCAGCATCTCGATCACGCTGCCCAGGTCGAGTGGAAGCACAAGCGCCTGGTCGATAACCTCGAACGCATCGGCGGGGTCAGCCCCGGCGAGTGGTGGGATCCGATTTCGGCCAAGCCCTGGTACTACCGCCGCCGCAGTCGCCTGAGCGCCCGGCTGGTGCGGGGCAAGGGGCGCGTGCTGGTGGGGTTCCGCGAGCCGCAGGGGCGTTTTGTCGCGGACGTGGGCGACTGCCGCGTGCTGCACCCGGATTTCAGTGACCGCCTCCAGAGCCTCTCCGACCTGCTCGGTGAGTTGTCGGTGGCCGACGCGGTACCGCAGATCGAGACCGCCAGTGGCGACGAGGCTTCGGCCATCGTCATTCGCCACCTGCGCGAATTGACCACGGAAGACCTTGTGGCGCTAAAGCGCTGGTCGGATGACAACGGCATTGCGGTCTACCTGCAGCCCAAGGGACCGGATACCGTCCACCGTCTCTGGCCGGAGCAGCACGAACTGACCTATCGCCTGGATGAATTCGACCTCGAGATGGCCTTTCATCCCCAGCATTTCATCCAGGTCAATGCCGCCATCAACCGGGCGCTGGTCAATCGGGCGGTTGATCTGCTGGACCCGGCTTCCGATGAGCGCGTGCTCGACCTGTTCTGCGGCCTGGGCAATTTCACGCTGCCGCTGGCCACGCGCGCCGGGCAGGTTACGGGCATCGAGGGTGCGTCCGAACTGATCGAGGCGGCCCAGGCCAACGCGCGCCGCAACGGCATCGACAATATCGAACTGGAAGTCGCCGACCTGACCGAGGATGTCTCGGCGCGGCCCTGGTATCGGGCCGGTTTCGACAGCGTGCTGATCGATCCGCCGCGCAGCGGCGCCTTCGAAATCCTGCCGATGATCGCCGGTTCGGGTGCAAAACGCGTCGTTTACGTTTCCTGCAATCCCGGCACCCTGGCGCGGGATGCCGGTGAGCTCGTGAGCCATCACGGCTTCCGACTCGCGGGCGCTGGCATCGCCGACATGTTCCCGCACACCGCCCACGTTGAATCCATCGCCCTGTTCGAGCGCGCATGATGGTTGAATTGCCCCTGGGGCCTTTGATCGTAGGTATCGATGGCACTGCACTTGATGCAGCGACGGCCGAGATGCTCAGGCAACCGGCCGTCGGCGGCGTCATTCTGTTCACGCGTAATTATCAATCGCCAGAGCAGCTCCGTGCCCTGAGCGAAGAGATTCGTGCGTTGCGTTCACCGCGCCTGCTGCTGGCGGTCGACCAGGAAGGCGGGCGGGTTCAGCGCTTCCGTGAAGGTTTCACGCCGCTTCCGCCGCTGGCCCTGCTGGGTCGGTGGTACGCCTCGCATCCTGACAGGGCCCGCGATCTGGCCTATCGTCACGGTCGGGTCATGGCCGCCGAAGTGCTCGGTCACGGCCTCGATCTCAGCTTTGCACCGGTGCTCGATCTGGATCGCGGCAGCAGCGTGATCGGCGATCGCAGCATGGCATCGGACCCGGCCGATGTTGCCGACCTGGGCGCCCACTACATCGCGGGCATGAAGGATGCGGGCATGCGATGTTGCGGCAAGCATTTCCCGGGTCACGGGTCGGTCGAGGCGGACTCCCACGACGAAGTGGTCGTCGATGATCGCGACCTCGAGGCACTGGCGGACGATCTCGCGCCATTTGCGGAATTGGCCGGTGAGCTCGACAGCGTTATGATGGCGCACGTTTGTTACCCGGCACGCGATTGTGAGCCCGCAGGCTACTCGCGCGCCTGGGTGATCGAGACCTTGAGGGAACGCCTGGGATTCCGGGGCGTGGTCATTTCCGACGACCTGGACATGGCCGGCGCCAGCCCGGCCGGCAGCCTGGCAGAACGCGTCTCCAGATCGCTGGCTGCCGGCTGTGACGCGGTCCTGGTCTGTCGGCCCGAGTCGGCACGCGGTTTGATCGACAGCGAAAGCGGCTGGACTTCGCCCGAGACCGGTACCCTGGAGCGCCTTTATGGCCGGGCGATGGCCGATCTGGAAGAGCAGGCGCTGGTGCCCGAGTTTCGGGCCTGGCGGGATTCGTTGCGGGCATTGAGCTAGTTGCGGGCTTTTGGCTAAAGGAGAGAAATGCAGGACTTGATCGACAATCTCAGCGGTATGGTCGGCATTCCCGGCTGGGCCATCAAGGCTTTTGCCATCGTCCTGGCGGCGCTGCTGCTGGAGCTGGTCTACCGCATCTTCGTCAATCACCTGGATCGACTGACCGAGAAAAGCACACACCTGTGGGACGACGCGGTGGTCTATGCCGGCAAGCGCCCCGTCTCCTTGCTGATCTGGTGGCAGGGCGTGATCATGGCGGCGCGCGTGATTGCGCCGCATACCGAGGTGATTACCTTCGATGCTTCGCTGCTCAATGCGATCCAGCAGCTCGGCCTGGTGGTGGCGGCCACCTGGTTCTTCTACCGCCTGACGAGCGGTTTCGAGAAGGCCTTCGTCGAGGAGCGGCGCAAGCGCGACGAATACGTCGACCTGACCACGACCACGGTGCTGGGTCGCATCGTCCGTATTGCCTTCGTGATTACCGGCATCCTGACGGGATTGAGCATTCTCAATATTCCGATTTCCGGCTTGCTGGCCGCCGGGGGTGTCGGCGGCATCGCCGTGGGTCTGGCTGCACGCGACCTGCTGGCCAACTTCTTCGGCGGCTTTACGGTTTTCATGGACCGGCCGTTTTCGGTCGGCGATTGGGTGCGTTCCCCCGACCGCGAGATCGAAGGTACGGTCGAGCATATCGACTGGCGCGTTACCCGCATTCGCAAGTTCGACAAGCGCCCGATGTACGTGCCCAATGCCACGTTTACCACGGTGACGCTGGAGAACCCCTCGCGCATGACCCATCGCCGCATTGCCGAGCACATCGGCGTGCGCTACGACGATTTCAGCGTTGTTCGGAAGGTGGTCGAGGCGATCCGCGAGTACATCATGAACCACGATGCGCTCGATACGACGCAGACGACGATGGTGCACTTCGATCGATTCGGGGCAAGCTCGCTCGACATCATGATCTATTGCTTCACCAAGACGGTGGTCTGGACCGAGTATCACCAGGTGCGCGAGGACGTGCTGCTGAGCATCGGTGAGATCATCGAGTCGCACGGGGCCGAAGTCGCCTTCCCGACCCGAACGCTCAAGATCGACATGACCGAGCAACTGGCCGACGAGGTGCGGGAAGCGATCCCGGCCGATTCCGCGGCCCTTCAAGGGTCCGATCCAGAAGCATCGAGTTCGACCAGCGACGCACGCACGGCGTCATCGCGGGCACGCCGGGATAAGAAGACCAGCAAACAGGTCAAGACCGACGCCAGTCGTGACAAGCGTGAACCCCGCGGTGGCGATGTCGGCGGAGACAGCGGAGACGGTGGAGAAGGCAATGCCTGATGCGGTGGACCGCAATCCGAACTGGCCGGCCGGGGCCGAATGCCTGTTCGCGCCCGAAACGGTGGCGCAGGCACTCGATGCCCAGGCCGATCGCATCAAGCACCTGGTCGGGTCCGACAGCGTACTTTCGGTCATCGCCTTGATGAAGGGCGGCATGTATCCGGCGATTGAATTGACGCGTCGGCTTCGTTTCGCCCTGCGCGTTGACTACGTTCACGCCACCCGCTATCGGGAGGCTACAAGCGGCGGGGCAATCCATTGGCAGCACTGGCCCGATGATCTGGTGCCGGACGGCCACGTCGTGCTCGTCGATGACATTTTCGACGAGGGCTATACCATGCAAGCGGTGGTAGAGCGCTTGCGAGCCCAGGGTGTGGGTCGGATCACCACGGCCGTGCTGGCGCGCAAGCAGCACGACCGCGGTCTCGATCGGGACTGGGTGGACGACCATGCCCTGGAAGTGCCCGATCGCTACGTTTTCGGCTGCGGCATGGACTATCAGGGGCTGTGGCGGCAACTGGATGCCATCTGGGCGTTGCCGGCATGAGCCTGGCGATTATTGGTGGCACCGGCGCACTGGACTTGTTCGATGTGCTCGAGCACCGACGCGTTGAATCACCTTATGGAGCCGCTTCGGCAACGCTGGCTCGGATAGATCTCGACAATGGCGGAGCCTGGTTCCTGGCCCGGCACGGCCGGCCGCACCGCATTCCTCCGCACCGGATCAATTATCGCGCCAACATCGATGCGCTGCACCGACTCGGCGTGGCGCAGATCGTCGCCATCAACGCCGTGGGCAGCATGGATCCGGACCACGCCGCTGGCGCGTTGGTCGTTCCCGATCAGCTCATCGACTACACCTGGGGCAGGCGGCATACCTTCAGCGATGACGACATCACTCCGCTGCAACATGTGGAGTTCGCGCAGCCCTTTTCGGAGTCGCTGCGCCGCGCCTTGCTTGAGTCTGCGACCGCCGTGGGACAGTCATGCGTGGACGGCGGCTGCATGGCCGTTACCCAGGGGCCGAGGCTGGAAACGGCCGCCGAGATCCGCCGCCTGGGCCGGGATGGCTGCAATCTGGTGGGCATGACGGCGATGCCCGAGGCCGCTCTGGCGCGCGAGGCGGGTATGGACTACGCCAGCCTGTGCGTGGTCGCCAATGCCGCTGCCGGCCTGGAAGACGAACCCATCTCGGAGGCTGCCATCCACCGGGTGCTGGCCGATGCGATGCAGAACGTCCGCCAGGTACTCCATGCCCTTCACACATAGCACTTAACACTTCACGCTTGATACCTGACGCTCCACATTCAAGGGTTGCTACTTCACATTTATCCCCCCAAAACAGTGAACCACTTCTCCCTGATTTCCCTTGGGTTTATACGGGTGGCGCAGTATCCTGAAGAGCATATCCGTCGCCCACACCAGTCGCTCGTTCATGCCGCAATTTTTCACCTTGTCAGTGCTCGAAGTTGGCCACAGGGAGCGAACCGTGATGCGGTCGCTACTGAACCTGGCTGGAGTCGGTTCGAGTGGCACCGCCTGGCGGGTGATAGAAACGGACGGCGGCGATGTCACGGTCATTGATGTTGATTGCGAAGCGGGCGAGTCGCGCTGGCATGAACTGGCTTCCGACGGTGCCGATGTCGTAGCGCTGAGTGCGCGATCCGATTTTTCAGCCGAGTTCGTCCTGCGCAAGCCGCTCAGGCCAAGAGAGTTCCTGGACTTGCTCGAAAACTGGGTGGCGCGTCGTCGCAGCGTACTTGAGGAAGTTCTCCCGGAACCGCCGGCCGAAGTCGTGCTGGAATCCGAACCGGTCAAATGGCTCGGCATGGAGACGCCCAACGATCCCGATCGGGCCACCCTGGCCGAACATCTGCGCCGACGAACCTGGCGGGAGCCGGTGATACTCCAGGCCGAAGGCTGGCCGAGACTGGTAATCGATCCCGGTTCGGGCAGTTGGTACTACGAGGGATCGATGGCGGATATGGCGCCGGAACGCCTGGCCGAGTCCCTGCCGGCCAGCGCTGGCCGTCCGGTTTCCAGTCGTGAGCTGGCGGAACGATCCGCCCACGTCGGTCGCCGCAGGCTCAGCGAGTTGAAGTGGTTTGCGGGGCTGGGTCAGTCACGCGGACGTCTGCACCCTGATCTTCTGGGTCCGGTGCAGTTCATGCTCACCCAGGCGCCGGCCGAGGCCATGGCCAATGAGCGTTTCGCGGGCCTGGCGCGCATTCTCATTCGCGCGCCGCTGGGCCTGGAAGAACTGCACGCGCGTTCGGGTGAAGCGCAGGAAAGCATTGCCGCTTTCCTCAACGCCTGCTACACGACCGGCCGACTGCTGGTCAACCGGTCGGCGCGAGCCGCCGGCTTCTGAGTCTCCCCGGTACTTCCTAGTAGCGCAATCGAACCTTCCCGATACCGCGTACGCCGTCAATGGCTGCGAGCAGTTCGGTCGAGGGATTCACTTTCCAGTTCGCGCCGAGGTGCAGCACCGCCTGGGCCGAATGATTGCGGTAGCGAATCACCACCGGCGTGCGGCCCTGGCGGTAGGGTTGCAGGGCGGCGGCCAGGTCGTATTCGAGTGATTCCGGCGGCTGACTGATTTCGATCTCGACGCGGCGTGCGAACTGCGAGCGGGCTTCGTCGACGCTCATCACCTCCTCGGCCACCATGCGGTAGCCGCCGCGGAAGCGATCGACTTCCACTCGCCCCTGAACGACCACGATCTCGTCGGCGATCAGGCGATCCGAAACCTGCTGGTAGAGTCGGTCGAACACGGCCACTTCCAGCCGGGCCGAGCCGTCGTCGATGGCCACGAAGGCACCCTTGCCGGGGCGTTTGCGGATGGCCACGATGAGGCCGGCCAGGGTCATCGGCTTGCCCCGTTTGCCGCCATTGCTGGCACCACCATCCGATCCGAGCAACTGGCCGATGCGGTCGAGCGTCGTAGTGGTGGTATCGGCCAGCTCCTCGCGCAGTTCATCCATCGGGTGTCCGGACAGGTACAGGCCCAGGGTTTCCTTTTCGGCGCGCAGGCGCTGGCGACTGGTCCAGTCACGCACGTCCGGCAGTGCGCGCTCGGTAGCCGGCTGATCGGCGTGGGCTTCGGAGGAAGCGCCACCGAACAGGCTGACCTGACCGGCCTCGCGATCGCTCTGGTAGCGTTCGGCCTCGGCGACCAGGTCGGGCAGGGCCTGCATCAGCGCCGCGCGGTTGGCGTGGAGGCTGTCGGTGGCGCCGGAACGGATCAGGGTTTCGAGTGTGCGCCGGTTCAGGCGCGACAGGTCGACCTCGCGGCAGAATTGTGCCGGTGAGTCGAAGCGCCCCAGCCGTTCGCGAACCTCGACCAGGTTTTCCACTGCGGCGCGGCCCACGCCCTTGAGTGCGCCCAGACCGTAGCGAATGGCCCCCTCATCGACTTCGAAGCGATAGGCCGAGCGATTGACGTCCGGCGGCAGGATGTCCAGCCCCATCAGCCGGCAGTCCTCGATCAGGTTGGAGATCTTGTCGGTCTTGTCGAGATCGGCCGACAGGACGGCGGCCATGAATTCTGCCGGGTAATGGGCCTTCAGCCAGGCCGTGTGGTAGGCCACCAGGGCGTAGGCGACCGAGTGCGACTTGTTGAAGCCGTAACGGGCAAAAGTCTCCATCAGGTTGAAGATCGACTCGGCCTGATGCTTGTCGATATCATTGCCGGCCGCGCCCTTGACGAAGATGGCGCGCTGGCGCTCCATCTCCTCGACTTTCTTCTTGCCCATGGCGCGGCGCAGCAGGTCGGCCTCACCCAGGCTGTAGCCGGCCAGGTCCTGGGCGATCTGCATGACCTGCTCCTGGTAAAGGATCACGCCGTAGGTGGGTTTGAGAATGGGTTCGGCCTTCGGATGCGGATAGCGTACCGGCGCCTTGCCGTGCTTGCGGTCGATGTATTCGTCGACCATGCCGGCATCGAGCGGTCCGGGACGGTACAGGGCCACGGCCGCGACGATGTCGTCGAAGCTGTCGGGCCTGAGTTTTCGCAACAGCTCCTTCATGCCGGGCGATTCGAGCTGGAAGACGGCCGTGGTGTGCGCCGCGCGCAACAGTTCGAAGGCCTGTTCGTCGTCGAGTGGCACGTCGTCGAGGTCCAGCGCGGGTTCCCCCGAGTCCGCGCGTGCGGCGTTGACGGCTTTCATGGCCCAGTCGATGATGGTCAGGTTCCTGAGACCCAGGAAGTCGAACTTGACCAATCCGATCGACTCGACATCGTTCTTGTCGAACTGGGTCAGCACCGAATGGCCGTCCGGTTCGGTGTAGAGCGGGGTGTAGTCGGTCAGCGGGCCCGGGGCAATGACCAGTCCACCGGCGTGCTTGCCGGCGTTGCGTGCCAGGCCTTCGAGTGAGCGTGCCAGGTCGAGCACCGAGCGGGTGTCGTCTTCCTTCTCGTAGCGCGCCTTGAGTTCGGGCTCCTCTTCGAGCGCCTTGTCGAGCGTCATCTCGAGCTGGTTGGGAATCAGTTTGGCAATCGAATCGACGAAGCCGTAGTTGTAGCCCAGCACGCGGCCACAGTCACGCACCACGGCCTTGGCGGCCATGGTGCCGTAGGTGATGATCTGCGAGACCCGATCGCGGCCGTAGCGTTCGGCCACGTACTCGATCACGCGGTCGCGGCCCTCGACGCAAAAGTCGATATCGAAGTCGGGCATGGACACCCGCTCCGGGTTGAGAAAACGCTCGAACAAAAGCTCGTAACGCATTGGATCCAGGTCAGTAATACCCAGACTCCAGCCGACGACGGAGCCGGCGCCGGAACCGCGGCCCGGACCGACCGGCACACCGTTGTTGCGCGCCCAGGCGATAAAGTCGGCGACGATCAGGAAGTAGCCGGAAAAGCCCATCGAGGTGATGACCTCGAGTTCGCGTTCAAGCCGCCGGAGGTAATCTTCCCGATCGAGGTCCTCGGCCAGGCCGTGGCGCTCGAGGCGTTTCTCCAGACCCTCGGCGGCCTTGCGCCGGAGAAAATCATCCTCGGTCTCGCCTTCGGGTACCGGGAAGGCCGGCAGGAAATATTCGTCCAGGCCGAGCTCGAGATTGCAGCGCATGGCCAGGTGACGCGCATTGTCCAGGGCCACCGGCAGGTCGGCGAAAGTCGCGGCCATCTCTTCACTGCTCTTCAGGTACTGTTCGTCGACGTATTCGCGCGACCGGCGTTTGTCGTCGAGCAGGCGGCTCTGGTGAATGCACACGCGCGCCTCGTGGGCGAAAAAGTCCTCGCGTCCGAGAAAGCGCACGTCGTTGCTGGCGACAACCGGAACGCTGGTGTCGGTAGCCAGTTCGAGCAGGCCGGATTCGATCGCCTTCTCGTGCTCGTGCCCGAGCCGTTCCAGTGCCAGATAGAGCCGGTCGGGAAACAGGCCGAGCCAGGTTTCGAGGCGATTGCGAGCCAGGTTGCGGCGCCCGTTGGCGAGCGCCTCACCGATTTCGGATTGACGGCCGAGCAGGGCGATCAGCCCCTCGCTATGGCCCTGCAGCCAGGCCGGGTGCACACGCGGCTGCCCGCGGAAACGGCCTTCCAGAAAGCTGCGCGAGAGGATCTTGCAGAGATTGAGGTAGCCGCTTCGATCCTGCACCAGCAGGGTGACGACGCCGAATTGATCGGCATGGGTCGCATCCTGCACCCGGATGTCGGCGCCGACGATCGGCTTGATGCCCCGGGCGATGGCGGCCCGGTAGAACTTGACCAGCCCGAACAGGTTGTGCCAGTCGGTGACCGCCACCGCCGGCATGCCCAACTCGGCCGCCCGATTGACCAGCGCCCCGATACGCACCATGCCGTCCTCGAGCGAGTATTCGGTATGCAGGCGGAGATGGACGAAGGGGGGCGCGGTCGGGTTGGCAACTTCGTCGGGCATGAGGGGGATTATAGCGTTATCAGACCGTCCTCCCGATCATCCGCATCCCCACGATCAGAGCCAGGGCACCTACCGGCAGGCACAGCCACCACGGCACTCCGAAGCCGGCGGGCAGCGTTCCAAGCACGATGGCGATGATGCCGGCGAACAGGGCGTAGGGCAGCTGGGTACGCACGTGCTCGATGTGGTCGCACTGGCTGGCCATCGACGACAGGATGGTGGTGTCGGATATCGGAGAGCAGTGGTCGCCCCAGACTGCGCCGCCGAGCACGGCGGCCACCGAGGCATAGAGAATCGGCATGTGCTCGACGCCGGTCATGCCGTTGGTGCTCATCAGGGCCCAGGTGAGCGGCAGCATCAGCGGCAGGAGAATGCCCATCGTGCCCCAGCTCGACCCCGTCGAGAAAGCAGTTGCCGCCGCCAGCACGAAAACCAGCGTGGGTACCAGGCCCGGGTGCAGTCGATCACCCAGCAGTTCGGACAGGAAACCGGCCGTGCCCAGTTCCTCGGTAATGCCGCCCAGGGCCCAGGCCATGACCAGGATGACCACCGCCAACAACATGCTGCGAAGGCCGGTGAACCAGGCCCCCATGAGCTCCGGGATGGACAGGCTGCGATGCAGCATCGTCATGATGACGGCCGAGACCACGCCCAGCAGCGAGCCCCACAGCAGGGCCTTGTAGGCATCGGCGCTCTCGAGCACTGCCTGGAGGGTCTCGCCTTCTCCGCTGAGGAACAGGCCGGCAACCATCGAGACGACCAGGGTCGCGACCGGCACGATCGCGTTCCGGGCCAGTCGGCGGGTGCCCTCGGCGGGCTGGACCTGCTGCATGTCGTCGTCGACCAGGGCCGTGCTCACTGCCTCCGGCGCCACTCGTCCCTCCACACGGGCGCGGCGTTCGGCTGTGTGCATGGGGCCGAAATCACGGCCCGAGAGCACCACGGCGAAGACCAGGACGAGGGCAAAAAGCGGATAGAAGCTGTAGGCGATCGAATTGAGGAAAACGAAGTAGGCGTTCGCATCCAGGCCGGCGATGCCTTCCATGGAATCGCGAATGAGGCCGACTTCGTAGCCGACCCAGGTGGTCACCAGGGCCACGGAGGCGATGGGCGCAGCGGTGGAATCGACCAGGTAGGCGAGCTTTTCGCGCGAGACCTGCATGCGGTCGGTCACGGGTCGCATCGTGTTGCCCACCACCAGGGTATTGGCGTAATCGTCGAAGAAGATCGCCAGCCCCATGGCTACGGTCGCCAGGCTGGCCCGTCGGGCCGAATCGGCAAAGCCGACGATACGCTCGACCACGCCCTGGAGTCCGCCGTTCTTGGAGATGATGCCGACCATCCCGCCGATCATCATCGAGAATAGCACCACCGACGCATTACCCGAATCGGCCAGGGCGGCGACGACGTGAACTTCGAAGGACTCGAGCAGGCCTGTAAACAGTCCGACCAGCGTGAAGTCATTGAGTGCCCAGGCGCCGACCCAGATTCCGATGAACAGGGCGGGTACCACCTGGCGGATGATCAGCGCCAGGGCAATGGCCAGCGCCGGCGGCAGGATCGAAACCCAGCCGAAATGACTGGATTCGGCGGCAAAGGTTAACGGGCTGGCGAGAAGCGTGCTGCACAGGACCAGGCCGCGCAGCGGGGTGCGATTGTGATTGATCATTCTGTCCCCGACATCGAATCGAGCACATTCTGGCACTTCTCATAGCGCTTTGCCATGGCCTCGTGCCGCTCGACTGGCAGTGGAAAACTTCGATACCAGCGCTCGCGCAGCCCGGTCAGTTCTTCGGCCAGGCCCGGTTGACGGTCGCGTTCTCCCAGACGGCGGGCGAGCCGTTCGACCTGATAGTTCATGCGTGCTTCGCGGTCTTCTGCCGGTGACTCCAGCCCGGCGAGCAATTCCATCTCGATCAGCACCTGGCGCGCCTGCTCGGCGTTGCTTTCGGCCTGGACGGCCAGGTCGGCGGTCGCGACGTCGGGATCGGCGACGCGACGGGCGGTCTCGAGCAAGGCCGTGGTCAACTCGTCGGTGGCTTCGATCCCGGCCAGGGATTCGGTCAGGCGGGTGTTGGTTTCGCCCTGGTTGCGGGCCTGCCAAAGTTGCTGGGTGGTCTCGGCCAGCGTGGCGTACTGGTTCAGCACTTGCCGGGCATGGGCCTGCTCGCGGTCGCGAATACGATGTCGAAGGGTGCGTTCAGCCTGCTCGAAGCGCTTGATCAGATTGCGCGGCTTGCGGCCGATGGCAGCCCATTCCGCCTGCAGGGCGCGCAGCCGCCCTTCGGCACCGTCGAGTGCTTCGTCGTCACATTCGGTCAGGGCTTCGGCTTGTTCGCACAGCGCCTGGAGCTCGTTCAGTTCGGCTTCCTGCTGCTCGCGTTGCTCGGCCGTGTTTTCCCGCACCTTTTCGAACAGCGGATCAATCGGTTCCCGGAACTCCTTCCACAGCTGCTGCTCGACCCGCCGCCGGCCACTGCCGGACTGCTGCCAGCGCGCCTGCAGGGCCTTGGCCTTGTCGATCGCCGTGGCCAGGTCGGATTCGTGCTGCAGCTGTCGGGCTTCGGTCACCAGGCGTCGCTTTTCCAGCTCGATGGCCTCGAAGCCGGCATCGAGACGCGCGGACAGGGCGTCCATCAGCTCCCTCAGCCTGGCCGCTGATCGGCCGCGCGATTTAGGCGGCAAGTCGTCGAGCCGCCGGATGGCCAGGCGAGCGGCGCGCATGAATTGCTTGAGCTTATCGAGGCCGGCGTCCTCGTCATCAACCAGGGCATGGCCCTGTTCGAGAAAGGCTTCGAGCTGCGCCAGGTTTTCGGCCTGAACCTCATGGCGCTTCTCGAAATAGGGTTGGGCCGCTTCGAAGGCCCGCTTGCAGGCAGCCTGGAAACGGCGCCACTGACCGGCCGGGGCCGCGTGCCGGCGCTTGTCGCCGGGCAGGATTTCGAGGGCTTCCAGGCGCTGCCATTGTGCGCGCGCTTCCTTGAGCGCGGCGCTGATGGCGTCGGGATGCTGATCGGAATCGACCAGGGCCTCGACACGCTCGATCAGTTCATCACGGATCTGATTGTCAGACCAGTGCTCCCAGTTGCGCATTTCGCGCAGACGGCCCTCGAGTCGGCCAAGTCGTCCAAGCACTGCATGGGGTCGCTGACGTTTCTCCAGTCGATCAAGCTGGCTGCGCAGTTCGCGGACCGCGGACTGTGCGTCGGCCAGGTGACCGTCCTCGAGCAGGCCGGCGATGCGATCGAGCTTGTCATTGAATTCGGTTTGCGGCGGCCGTTGCGGGCGTTCTTTTTGCTTCTCGTGGACAGCGCTTTGCTGCTGGTGATTCTTCTGTAGCGCTTGCAGGATCGGCAGGGCACGTTCGCGCAGCCCCTGGTCTGCATCGCTGGGTGCGTCAATGGCGTTCCAGCAGCGGTCGAACTCGCCCAGCAGTTCACCGGCGCGATCGCCGAATGCTCGCAGCGGATCGTCGGCGGCTTCGAGTCGCTCCACCAGCGCGAGCAGCGCCGGGTCGGGCTGCGGACCGGGCGGATCAATCGAGTCGTCGGCACCGCCGGGCGCTTCCCTGCGAGGCGTCATTGCGCGTTTCAGAATCGCGATCGCGCCGTTGAATCGGCGGGCCAGATCTTCCCGCGGAGATTCGATGCCGGCCCAGTTCGATTCCAGTTCCCGCAGGGCTTCGGCACGATTACCCTCGAACTGTCCGCGCGCAAGGGTCTCGGCCCGTTCGACCAGTTGCGTGGCCGATGCCGCCGCCGGGTCGTAGTGGCCGCTGGCCGCCTGCAGGTCGTGCAGACGGTCTTCGACCGCTCGCGCCCGGCGCTTGTTCTTTTTCCGCAACGCGCCGGCGATGCGCTGCAGGGTCGAAACCTGGTCGATGCGATCGATCAGTGACAGGGCCAGTTGCTCGTCGGCTTCGTCGACGACCCGATCGCCGAGGAAGCCGGGCGAGTCGACGCGTGCCAGGGCCTCGGCCCGTATACTGCGATCGGGCGCATGGCGGGCGGCCCGCCGGATCAGTTCGGCGTCTTCGATCCGGCGGAACCACTCGACGCGCTCCTTGATCAGGCGCTCATCCGAACGCTGCATGATGGACCGCATCAGATAGGCATCGGCGGCCTCGACAATGCGCGGGTCACTTTCACGCAGCCGGGCGTCGAGCCAGAAGGGCTCGGTATCGATGCGCTTGAGTGCCGCCAGGCGGACACCGGGATCCTCGTCATGCTCGGCAATACGCGGCAGCGCTTCCCGAAGCTCCGGCGTGTCGCCTTCGGCAACGCCGCGGGCGCGGATTTCGGGATCGCGGTGCTGCCAGGGTTGACCGAAGATGCGTGACTTGATGCTCATGCCTGCTTGTTTTCCTTGGACCCTTGCGACGCATTATAGGTGGCGAAGTCGTTGCCGACAGGCCGGATCTCCGGTTCGATGGCGCTGTACTTGGAGCGCGCTCGAAGGTAGGGTTTTCTCCTGTACACGAAAACTGCACACCATGTCGAGTCCGGCAAAGCCAGTTCAAGCACCAACGGTTCGCTGGTCGGAACGGCCGGCAAGGCCGATCCTGCTGGTTGTGGCCGTGCTGGCGCTGATCGGCTCGTTACTGGGACTGACGGTCGGACGGCAAGTCGGTGGCGTGGAGGGCTTTGAAGCGGGTCTGATTGCCGCGGCGGGTGTGTATGCCATCTTCCTGTTCGTCATGCTGGCGAGCCGGCCCTTCCAGAGCCAGACATGGATTGCGCCGCTGACCAGTGCGTTCTTTGTCGCCTACCTGTCGCTGGCCGGACTGATTTCGGTCGGCAACGACAATATTCTCGACAGTTTTTTTGTCTATCTGCTGTGGTTCTTTCCACTTCTAGTCTTCAATCGCTTCGTCAACGTCTCGAATTACAGCCAGGTTTTTTCCTACCTGTTTATCGGCCTGGCTCTGGCGCTGGCAGCGACGCGAATCGTTGTGCACCCCGACGATGCACAGGGCGCGATCATCATGGTGGTCTATGCCCTGAGCCTGGTCAGTTTTGTCCTGCTCCTGGAGTTGTTCGCGCGGTTTCGTGAGGGTTGGATCAAGGAGCAGGAACGCGAACGTGGTCAGCTTCTGGTCGATCAGGCCCTGCGTGAGCGCGAGCAGCGCTTTCGTCGCCTGTTTGCAAATGCCGCTGCCGGCATCGGTTGGTTGTCGCTCGACGGGGAGTGCCTGGACATCAACCGGACGTTCGGTGAAATCGTCGGAATCCCGCACGCTGACATGCGCGGCTGCCGCTTCGGCGAGTTCGTCGATGCTGCCGACTATGATCGCTGGCGGGCGCTGCGCGAAGGCCTGAGTTCGTTGCGCCAGGAGGACGTTACCGTGGAACTGCGGCTGCGTGGTAGCGGTGGACGAGCCGTGGTGGCCGGGCTGAGTTTCTCCCTGGTCCGTGACCCGGATGGCGAGCCGGAGGCGATTGCCTTCGTGTGCCTGGACAATTCCCGGGTGCGCGCCATGGAAGACCGGCTCCATCACTCCCAGCGGCTCGAGGCCGTGGGCCAGCTCACCGGAGGCATCGCCCACGATTTCAACAACCTGCTGACCGTGATTCTCGGGAATACCGAATTGCTCGAGCAAGCTGCCGAGGATGACCCGGAGATGCTCCGCAACGTCGCGATGTGCCGCCGCGCGGCCGAGCGCGGGACGCGACTGGTGCAGCAACTGCTGGCTTTCTCGCGTCAGCAAGAGCTGATCCCGCAGCGTGTGGACGTGGCGCCCGTGCTTGACGGTTTCAGGGACATGCTCGATCGGATTCTCGGGGACGATATCGAAGTCGTCTTCGAGCTTGAGGACGGGCTTTGGCCGGCCAATGTCGATCTGGCGCAACTCGAGAATGCCTTGCTCAACCTGTGCATCAATGCGCGAGACGCAATGCCCGCGGGCGGCCGCTTGCGAGTGTCGGCCCGCAATCATCGGCTCGATGCACCCCGCGTGATTGACGGCGACGGCGTGCCACCGGGTGACTACGTTTGCCTGGGGGTCAGGGATAACGGCACGGGAATCGCCCCGGAGCATTTGAACAGGTTGTTCGAGCCCTTCTTCACCACGAAGCCGGACATGCGCGGCTCCGGCCTGGGGCTGAGCATGGTTTATGGCTTCGTGCGTCAGTCCGATGGTTACGTCGAGGTCGACTCAACGCTGGGGGAGGGGACGGAGATCCGCCTGTTCCTGCCCCGCGATCGCTCAGGTGAGCTGTTGCACCATCCGGAAGCCGGCCACCCAGGTGCCGATGGCCGAACCCAGGTTTGACAGAAAGAACACCAGCAGCACTCGCGAGACACGATTTCGCCACCAGCCGGACAGCTTGACCACGTCGTCCCGCAGCGACTCGAAATCGGCCACCCTTGGTTTGCGCAGCCAGGCCTCGACCGCCCCGGTGACCATGCCCGCGCCGATGGTCGGATTCAGCGAGGTGAGCGGCGCGGCCACCAGCGCGGTGAGCACGGTGAGCGGATGCCCACCGGCAATCAGCGCCCCCAGCGCGGACAGCGTGCCGTTGATGATCACCCAGGTGGCAATCAGGGCCAGGCCCAGTTCGGGCGAGCGTGAGAAGCCGATGGCGAATCCGGTAATCACCAGGGCCGCGATGAGCCAGGGCAGGGCCTTGATGAAGCGCGAGGGCGGTGGCATGTGATTGAGTTCCGAAACGGTCGGCTCCGGATCGTCATCGCTGCCGAGCGCTTCGGCAGTGCCCTCGAGGTGACCGGCACCCAGCACTGCGAGCACCCGGCGCGACTCGCCCGATTCGTTTTCCTGGCGAAGCCGCGCGGCCATGAATCGATCGCGTTCGGTGATCAGGGATTCGTAGAGCTCCGGCGCGGTTTCGGAAAACTCACTGAAAGTCTCGGTCAGCAGGTCCCCCTGTTTGAGGCGCTCGATGTCTTCCTCGCTGATTTCCTGGCGCGAGAACATCGACATCACCAGGCCATTGAGCATCAGCCAGCGCTTCCACCAGGACAGGCGGCGCGAAGCGCGCCGGAGCGTGATGCCGATTTCGCGATCGATGAGCTGTACCGGTATCCCGGCGCGGCCAGCGGCCTCGATGGCCGCTTTCATTTCCGCGCCCGGTTCGATGCCGAACTGTTCGGCGATGCGGCGCTGGTAGGCCGACAGGGTCAGCGAGGCCATCATCATGCCGGCCTTGCCCTCGCGAATGATCCTGAACAGGTCCATGTTGCGCCAGGCATCGCGCTCGGTCAGGGTCTGGTAGCGTGAAGGGCACAGCTCGACGGCCACGGCATCGTAGTGGCCGCTCGCGAGCAGGCGTTCGACCGCTTCGGCGCTGGTGCGCGAAACGTGGGCCGTGCCGAGCAGGGCGTAGTCCACGCCATCGCGCTGGACATGCCGTACCGGCTCGTCACCGAAAAGAGCTTGCTGCTCGGGAGTCATTAAAATCTCGATGCCTGAAGCGGTCGGGCAGTTTAGCCCATCCATCGTGGTATTTTTTACCGCAACAACCGAATCGGCGCGATAATTCGAGCGACAATCCTCCTGCGGAGCGTCCGGCATGATCCACGCACAAAAGGCTGGTCTGGCCATCGAGGCCCAGCCCGATACGACGACGTGCGGCCCGACCTGCCTGCATGCGGTCTACCGCCATTTCGGTGAAGAGATTGGGCTCGGACGGATCATCGACGAGATCGAGCGCCTTGACCACGGCGGCACGCTCGACGTATTCCTGGCCAATCATGCGCTGGCCCGGGGCTACCGGGCGACGATCCATACCTGGAACCTGGAAGTGTTCGACCCGACCTGGTTTTCGCGCCCGGACATCGATCTGGCCAACAAGCTGCGACGGCAGGCGGCGTTCAAGCGGCGCGAGCGGCTGAGCACGGCCACCGTGGGCTACCTGGAATTTCTGGCCGCCGGCGGTCAGCTCAAGTTCGGCGATCTCAACCGGGCCCTGCTGCGCCGTTTGCTGTCGTCGGGCCAGCCGGTGATGACCGGCCTGAGCGCGACCTATCTGTACCAGGCCGCGCGCGAGTGGGGTCCGGACGATGCCGACGACGACATCCGCGGCGAGCCGGTCGGCCACTTCGTCGTACTCAGTGGCTACCGGCGCGAGACGCGCGAAGTGATCGTGGCGGACCCGGCCAGCCCCAATCCGCGTGGCAGCCAGAACTACGCTGTGCACATCGATCGCGTGATCGCGGCCATCCTGCTCGGTGCACTGACCTACGATGCCAACCTGCTGGTGATTCGGCCATGCAGCAGCTGATCGTCGTCAGCCGACCGGAAGACTGGCCGCTGTCGATCGAGGGGGTCGAGCGTGTCCTGGCTCGCGACTACCTGACCGATCCGGCCTGGTCGGAGCGACGGGCCGTGCGCGTCTACAACTTGTGCCGCAGCTATGGCTACCAGGCCAATTGCTACTATGTGTCGTTGCTGGCGGCAGCGCGCGGCCACAAGCCCCTGCCTTCGGTTGCCACACTGCAGGATTTCCGGGTGCCGGCCATCGTGCGCCTGACCGGGGCCGAGCTGGCGCGGCAGATCGAGTCGAGCCTCAAGCCATTGCAGTCGGATGAATTCACCCTGTCGATCTATTTCGGACGTAACCTGGCGCGCCGATACGATCGCCTGTCGCGCGCCCTTTTCAACCTGTTTCCGGCGCCGCTGTTGCGGGCCCGTTTCGAACGCCTGGCCGAAGGCTGGGGGCTCAGGCGCATCGGGCCGATCTCCTTCGAAGACATCCCCGAAACCCATCTCGAGTTCGTCGGCGAAGCGGCCCGGATGTATTTCTCCGGCAAACGGCCGCGGGCCGGGCGGGCGAAGACGGCGCGCTTCGATCTGGCCATGCTGGTCAATCCGGATGAAGCGCACCCGCCCTCGAACGAGCGCGCCCTCAAACGATTCGAGCGCGCCGGCGAGTCGGTTGGATTTCACGTCGAGCGCATCCGTCCGGACGAGATCGGGCGCCTGGCCGAGTTCGACGCGCTGTTCATCCGCGAAACCACCGCCGTCAACCACCACACCTACCGCTTCGCCCGGCGCGCGGCGGCCGAAGGCCTGGTGGTGATCGACGACCCCGATTCGATCCTCAAATGCACCAACAAGGTCTACCTGGCCGAACTGCTGCAGCGCCACGGCATCGCCGCACCAAAGACCCTGCTGGTGCACCGCGACAACACCGGCGAGGTCGAGAATCGTCTGGGACTGCCGGTGGTGCTCAAACAGCCCGACAGTGCGTTCTCACTGGGCGTGGTCAAGGTCGAGACGGCCGAAATGCTCAAGCGCACCCTGCGCGAGATGCTCAGGAACAGTGAGCTGGTGGTGGCGCAGGAATTCCTGCCGACTGCCTTCGACTGGCGCGTCGGCCTGATCGACGGGCGGCCGCTGTATGTGTGCCGCTATCACATGGCCCGCGGGCATTGGCAGATCTACAATCACGATGACGCCGGCGATGACGACGAAGGCCTGGCCGACACCCTGTCGGTGGGCGAAGCGCCGGAGGCCGTGGTCGACATGGCGGTGCGCGCCGCAGGGCTGATCGGCAAGGGGCTATACGGGGTGGATCTGAAGGAGATCGACGGCCGGGTCATGGTCATCGAGGTCAACGACAACCCGTCGATCGATGCCGGCTGCGAGGATTCCGTACTCAAGGATGCGCTGTATCGGGAGATCATGGGCGTGATGCTCAAACGTGTGACGGCTCGCAAGCTGGGGAACGCCTGATGCCGACGATTGACCCGATTACGCCCCAGCCCCACCTGCATGCCTTTGCCGGTTACGGCATCGAGCTGGAATACATGATCGTCGCGCGCGACACGCTGGCGGCCCTGCCCGTGGCGGATCGCCTGCTGACCGGGTCGGACGGGGAACCGGTCAACGAGATCGAGGCCGGTGAGCTGGCCTGGTCGAACGAGCTGGTGCTGCATGTCGTGGAGTTCAAGACCAACGGTCCGGCGCCCTCGCTGGTCCCGCTAGCAGCCCGCTTTGCCGAAGCGGTGGCGACCGTCAACCAAGGGCTGGCGCCGATGGGCGGCATGCTCCTGCCTACCGCCATGCATCCGCTGTTCGATCCGGATTCCGAAACGCGTCTGTGGCCGCACGGCCAGAACGAGATCTATGCCGCCTACGACCGCATTTTTCAGTGCCGGGGGCATGGCTGGTCGAACCTGCAGTCGATGCACATCAATCTGCCGTTCTTCGACGATGCCGAGTTCGTTCGACTGCATGCGGCCATTCGGGCCGTGCTGCCGCTGATTCCGGCCCTGGCGGCAGCCTCGCCGCTGGTTGAAGGCCATGCTTCGGGTTGGATGGACAGCCGCCTGCGCTACTACCGCGACAACCAGCGCCACATACCCGAGATTGCGGGCCGGATCGTGCCGGAGGCCATCGCCTCAATCGAGGATTACGGGCAGCGCATCCTGGAGCCGATGTATCGGGCCGTAGCGGCGCACGATCCTGATGGCATCCTGGCCGAGGACTGGCTCAATTCGCGTGGCGCGATTGCGCGCTTCGAACGCCAGACCATCGAGATTCGCATTATCGACATCCAGGAATGCCCGGCGGCCGACCTCGCGATTGCCGAGGCGGTGGTCGGTCTGGTGCGCTGGATCTACCACGACGATAGACGTCTGGCCGCGGCGCAGACCCTGGGCACCGAGGACCTCGCCGATCAGCTGTTCGCCGCGGCGCGCGAAGGTTCGGCAGTGCGCTTCGATCGGGTTGATTGGCTGGCGCTGTTCGATGTCGACCGTCCGATGGAGGGGGCGACGCTGTGGCGTGAGCTGGTCGGGCGCATCGAGCTTTCCGATGCGGCATCCGGCATCCTGCTCGAAATGATCGATCGCGGCAGTCTGGCCGAAGCGATTCTGGACCGGCTCGGTCGCGCGCCGACCGGCGAGACGGTCACGGCCTGTTATCGGGAACTCGCGACATGCCTGGCCCAGAATCGCCTGTTTCGGTCCTGATTACCTGCGAGCATGCCCGCAACGAAGTGCCGCCCAGGTGGCAGCCGCTATTTGCCGGGCACGAGGCGCTGCTCGACAGCCACCGGGGCTGGGACCCGGGCTCGCTCGATCTTGCCCGGTCATTGTCCACAGCCCTGAGCGCACCCCTGCTGGCCGGGCGGGTGACCCGCCTGCTGATCGATCTCAATCGCTCGGCCGGTCATCCCGCGCGTTTTTCCGAACTGACGCGCCAACTTGCGCCGGCGGATCGCCGGCGCATCGAGGCCGAATACTGGCAGCCGCACTGGCAGGCCTTCGGCGATTTCCTGGCGGCCAGCGCCGCCCCGGTCGTGCACCTGGCCTGTCACAGCTTCGTGCCGGTGCTCGAAGGCGTCGAACGCAGGGCAGATATCGGACTGCTCTACGATCCGCGGCGGCCCAGCGAGCGCGCCTTCGCCGCCGAACTGCGCGCGGCCATCGGCCGGTGCCTGCCAGGGCTTCGCGTCCGTATGAACCAGCCTTATCGCGGGACGGCCAACGGCATCGGCCAGCAACACCGGCGCCGATATGACGGGCGCCGGCTCATCACGCTGGAAATCGAGATCAACCAGGCCCTGGTCGCGGCCCGGGCCTGGTCCGCTCGGGTCGAGGCACTGAGTGGCGCTGTGCGGGAGGTCTTGAACAAGCTTGGCGGAGACGTGCGGGGCTGGCCGTTTGGGACGCCCTCGGGCTGAACCCATGCGCTTACCGTGGGTCAGCTTCGCCAGCGTTTGAGCAGGTCGCCGTAGGCGTCGATGCGGCGGTCTCGCAGGAACGGCCAGAGGCGGCGGACCTGCTCACTGCGGTCCAGGTCGAGGGTGGTGATCAGGACCTCGGCCTCGCTCCCGGCCTCGGCCAGGATTTCGCCCTGCGGGCCGGCGACCAGGCTGTGGCCCCAGAATTCCGCCTCGAGATTGCCGCCGGAGCGGTCCGGTTCGAAGCCGACGCGGTTGCAGGTTGCCATGGGAATGCCGTTGGCCACGGCATGCGCGCGCTGGATGGTGCGCCAGGCGTCGAGTTGGCGGTGCTGCTCTTGTTCGTCGTCATCCGGATCGAGGCCGATGGCCGTCGGATAGAGCAGCAGGTCTGCACCGGCCAGGGCCATCAGGCGGGCGGCCTCGGGATACCACTGGTCCCAGCACACCAGCACGCCCAGGCGGCCGACCGAGGTATCGATCGGCTCGAAACCGAGGTCGCCGGGGGTGAAGTAGAACTTTTCGTTGTAGCCCGGATCATCTGGGATGTGCATCTTGCGGTAGATGCCGGCCCGGCTGCCATCGCGGTCGAAAACCAGGGCCGTGTTGTGGGCCAGCCCCGGCGCACGTTGTTCGAAGATCGAGCCGACCACGACCACTTCGTTCTCCGCTGCCGCAGCTGCGAGCATTTGCGCCGTCGGACCGTCGAGGGGCTCGGCCAGGTCGAACAGTTCAGGGTCCTGGTACTTGCAGAAATACTCGCTGGCATGCAGTTCCGGCATCAGGACCAGGTCGGCGCCCAGTTCGGCTGCCTCGGTGATGCCGGCGGCACTGACGGCACGGTTGTCCTCGGCGTGCGGGCCCATGGCGTGCTGGATCAGGGCAATGACAAGCTGGTGCGCGCTCATGCCAGGGCCGCCGGAATGTGCATGCTGGCGCAGTGCGGTCCGCCCGACTGGGTGATCATGATGCGGGCGGGCACCGATATGGTCTCGCGCTCCGGAAATCGCTCGGCCAGGATGTCGCGGGCGGCCTCGTCGTGGCGACTGCCGTAGGCCGGGACCAGGCAGGCGTCATTGGCCAGCACGAAGTTGGCGTAGCTGGCCGGCAGCCCGGGATCGAGGTCGTCGGGATGGGGCAGGGCGTGGAGCTGGTAGGCTGAGGCATCGCCGGTGCGCAGGGTCTCGAGCTGACCGCGCAGGCGCTCGGTGCGGGCCGTGTCGGCCTGGACCTGGAATACCAGGGTGTCGGTATCGACAAAGCGCACCAGGGTGTCGATGTGGCCGTCGGTGTCGTCGCCGGGCATGGGCTCGAGGTCGATGCCGATCACCTCGTCGAGGTTGAGTACCGCCTGGAGTTGGTGATCGATTTCAGCGTCGCTCATGTGCGAATGCCGGGTGCGCAAGCAGTGGCGATTGATCAATACGCGGCCCTGGCCGTCGCAGTCGATGGCGCCGCCCTCGAATTCGAGCAGGTACTGACGAAACTCCAGGCGGTTGAACAGTTCATGGCGCGCCAGGTGGCTGTTGACCCGATTGTCGAGCGCGGCCGGATACTTGCCGCCCCAGCCGTTGAAGTGGAAATCCAGCGCCATCCGCTGGCCGCCCGAAACCAGCACGATCGGTCCGTAGTCGCGGCACCAGGTGTCGTCGAAGTCGACCGACAGGCAGTGCAGCCGGGGATGGTCGAGCGGCAGACCTGAAGGCTGCTCCTCACCAGGCCGGGTCAGCAGCACCACGGTCTGGAATCGCATGAGGACGGTGATCAGCTCACGGTACTCGTCGCGGATCGCCTCAAGTTGGTCACGCCAGTCGGATTCGGCCGACGGCCAGGCCAGCAGGGTGGCGCTTTGCCGTTCCCATTCGGCCGGGAGTCTGTAGCGGCTGTGGGACACGACCGGCGCCGTTGCTCAGGAACCGCCTTGCGCTTCCGCTTCGCGCACGACCGCGCTGTGGCGAACCACGCTTTCGATCACCAGCTCGTGCTCGAAAAAGACGCTGTAATCGGGATAGATCCAGCGGGTGATCGGCGGATCGCCGACCGCCGGTCGCTTTTCGACCGGGCTGCCGTAGCGGGACTCGACCTCGTTCATGGTCAGGCCGTTGCCCGGCAGGTCGCGGCTCTGCCGTTCCTCGACCTTTTCGATCAGCAGGATGTCGCCGGCGGTCGCGACGCTCAGTACCGCCCAGAAAGCCGTCCCCCAAACCAGCTTGCCCAGTGTTGTTCGCATCATGGTGCAGTCCTCTGGTTGATCCCTCGGCTTGCAGTGATTCTCACGGCAAGATGTCATGGAAGCTCAGTTCCATTCTGCGGAAAAATAGTAGCATAAGGCACTCACTCAAAGCGGATTCTCCACCATGAAGACAGCTGTCATCACGGGCGCCAATCGCGGTATCGGCCTGGAACTTGCGCGTCAACTGGGCGATCGGGGCTACCGGATCGTGGCAGTCTGCCGTCATTCCTCGCCGCAACTCAACGCCCTGGGCGTACAGGTGGAAGAGGGGATCGACGTCACCGACGGTACGAGCCTGGCTGACCTGGCCAATCGCCTGGCCGGTACGCGCATCGAACTGCTGGTCAATAATGCGGGGCTGCTGATCCCCTCCAGCCTGGATACCATCGAGGAGGAGATCGACAATTGGCGGGCCCAGTACGAGGTCAATGCGCTCGCGCCGCTCCGGGTTACCCGGGCGCTGCGCAATCATCTCAATGATGGTGGCAAGGTGGTGATTATCTCGTCGCGTGTCGGCTCGATCGCCGATAACAGTTCGGGCGGGGCCTATGCTTATCGCATGTCCAAGGCAGCGGTGAATATCGCCGGCGTGTCACTGGCGCACGAACTCAAGGTCCGGAAAATCGCCGTCGGCCTGCTCCATCCCGGCTATGTCCGCACCGACATGACCGGCAAGCAGGGCCACGTCGAACCGGCCGAGGCTGCGGCCGGTCTGGTCGAACGCATCGAGGAGCTGAGCATGGAAACGACGGGCAGCTTCCGCCATGCCAATGGCGAGGCCTTGCCTTGGTAGAGCGCGTACAGGCCTGGTTCACGCCAAGGCGCAAAGGCGCCAAGTTCGCCAAGAACGAATACGAAAAAATCCTCGAATCGGCAGTCGGGTTCAATAGCGGCCCTCCGTCGGACATTTTTTACTTCATTCACTTCGCGAACTTGGCGCCTTTGCGCCTTGGCGTGAGGGCTGACGAGATTGCTGAGCACCCGCACGCTAGCGAAAGCGCTCCTGCTCGGCCAGCAGGCGCAGCCAGGCTTCGTGGCGGAAGGCGGGCAGGGTGCCGGACTCGACCGCTTTGCGGACGGCGCAGCCGGGTTCGGAGCGGTGGCGGCAGTCGCGAAACTTGCAGCGGTTCGCGTGTTCGGCCAATTCGGGAAATCCCCGCTGCAGCGTTTCGGCATCCATCTGCCACAGCCCGAACTCCCAGACCCCGGGTGTATCGATCAGCCATGCGTTTTCGCCCCGGCGGTGAACGGTGGCCGTGGTCGTCGTGTGCGTACCCTTGCCCGTGACCCGCGACAGGGCGCCGGTCTGCGCGTCGAGGTCGGGGACGAGTGCGTTGAGCAGCGAGGACTTGCCCACGCCAGACTGTCCGGCCAGCAGGCTCGTTCCGGACTTGATCCGTTCGGCGAGGGCATCGACATCCGGGGTCGGCAGGCAGCGGGTCAGGGTGAGCGGATAGCCGAGAGCCTTGAACCCCTCGAGTTCGGTAAACGGCGCCTGTTGCGGCAGCGGCAGGTCGGCCTTGTTGACCACGATCAGCGGCTCGATGGCATGAATGGCACAGGCGGCCAGGTAGCGGTGCAGCAGGTCGCGGCTGGGCGCCGGCTCGGGTGCGATGACGATGATCGCGCGGTCGAGATTGGCCGCGATCGGGCGGAAACGGCCCCGTCCATCGCCGCGTCCGAAACGGTTTTGGCGATCATGCACTGCCGTCAGGGTGCCGTGGGCGTCGAGCTCGACCCAGTCACCGGGCAGGGGGCGTTCGAAGCGCCGGGGAAAGTGAACGGGTTGCAGTTCGCCGGCGGCGTTCATGGCGACACCGTGATTGGCATGGGCCTGGATCAGGCGGCTGCTCACGAGGCCGGGTCCGGCTGGTATAGTGCTGCCCCTGAACGCAGTCCGGGCCGAGAGCGATGAACGAGAGCAACCTGATCTGGATCGATCTTGAAATGACCGGGCTGGATCCGGCCAGCGACACCATTATCGAAATCGCCACGCTCGTGACCGACGCTCAGCTCATTGAGGTCGCGGTCGGACCGGAACTGGCGATCGCCACGCCGCGCGAAGTGCTCGAGGGCATGGACGAGTGGAACACTCGGACCCACACCGAATCGGGCCTGGTCCGTCGTTGCCTCGAATCGGGTATCGACCTGGCCGAGGCCGAGCGCCGAACGATCGCCTTTCTCGAGCAATACGTACCGGCCGGCAAATCCCCCATGTGCGGCAATTCCATCTGCCAGGATCGGCGTTTCATGGCTCGCCTGATGCCCACTCTCGAAGCCTACTTTCACTACCGCAATCTCGATGTCAGCACAGTCAAGGAACTGGCCCGCCGCTGGGCCCCGAAGGTGGCCGAGGGCCATTCCAAGGATTCCAGCCACCAGGCGTTGGAGGATATCAGGGATTCGATCGAGGAGCTTCGCTACTACCGGCGGTTCATGGGGGAGTTGGCAGGTCACTAATGTTGGCTGGTTAGCTTGTTTGCTGGTTGGCTGGTTCGGTGCAGGCTGGGTTGCCGGGCGGCTTCGCCGCGATTGCAGTGTCGCCACTTCATTATTCGGCGGCCCGTCGGCTTGTCTCCAAGATCTCGCGGTGAAACCGCCCTCCAAATCTTTCGGCTGCCGAACCAGCTAACCAGCCAACCAGCTAACCAATTAACCTTGGTGATTAGCCAACTTGCGCCAGGTATCCACGACCGTATCCGGATTGAGTGACATGCTCTCGATCCCCTGGTCCATCAGCCATTCGGCCAGGTCGGGATAGTCGGACGGGCCCTGTCCGCAGATGCCGATGTACTTGCCCTGCTTGCGACAGGCCTCGATGGCCATGGCGAGCATCGCCTTGACCGCCGGGTCGCGTTCGTCGAAACGGTGGGCGACCAGGCCGGAGTCGCGGTCCAGGCCCAGGGTCAGCTGGGTCATGTCGTTGGAGCCGATCGAGAAGCCGTCGAAGTGTTCCAGGAAGGCCTCGGCGCTGAGCGCATTGGACGGCAGCTCGCACATCATGATGATCTTCAAGCCGTTCTCGCCGCGCTTGAGCCCGAACTTGTCCATGACGGCAACGACGTCGCGGGCTTCGCCGACCGTGCGCACGAACGGCACCATGGCCCAGACATGATCCAGACCCATTTCCTCGCGCACTTTCTTCATCGCCCGGCACTCGAGCTCGAACGCCGGCTGGAAGGTCTCGTCGACGTAGCGTGAGGCGCCGCGCCAGCCGATCATCGGATTTTCTTCGTCCGGTTCGTAGCGCTCGCCGCCGATCAGGTTGGCGTATTCATTGCTCTTGAAATCCGACAGGCGCACGATCACCGGGTGGGGGCCGAAAGGTGCGGCGATGGTGGCGATGCCCTCGGCCAGTTTGTCGATGTAGAAGCTCACCGGGTCGTCGTAGCCGGCGGTGCGCCGATCGATCTCGGCCTTGACCTCGTCGCTCTGGCCCGCGTAGTCGAGCAGGGCGAGCGGGTGGATGCCGATCATGCGGTTGATGATGAACTCCAGGCGCGCCAGGCCGATGCCGTGATTCGGGATCAGGGCGAAGTCGAAGGCCCGGTCCGGGTTGGCGACGTTCATCATGATCTTCAAGGGGGCTTCGGGCATGTCGTCGAGCGAATCCTCGCTGACGCTGAACTCGAGCAGGCCGTCATAAATGCGGCCGGTATCGCCCTCACTGCAGGCAACGGTAACTTCCGCCGCGTGCGGAACGCGATCAGTGGCATCACCGCAGCCGACCACGGCCGGAATGCCGAGCTCGCGCGCGATGATGGCGGCGTGGCAGGTCCGCCCGCCACGGTTGGTGACAATGGCCGCTGCGCGCTTCATTACCGGCTCCCAGTCGGGATCGGTCATGTCGGTGATCAGCACATCACCTTCTTCGACCTCGTGGATTTCATCGAGCGACTCGATCACGCGTGCCTTGCCCTGGCCGATGCGCTGACCGATGGCGCGTCCCTCGGCGAGCACCGAGCCGGTGGATTCGAGGCGGAAGCGTTCCATCGACTGGCCGGATCGACTCTTGACCGTTTCCGGACGCGCCTGGAGGATGAAGAGTTCACCGGTTTCGCCGTCCTTGCCCCATTCGATGTCCATCGGCCGGCCGTAGTGGTCCTCGATGGTCAGCGCCATGTTCGCCAGGTCGGTGGCCTCGGCATCGGAAATCGAGAATTTCTGACGTTCGGCCTCGGGCGTGTCCTCGGTATGAACACCGCCGCCATCGCCGCTGCCGTAAACCATGCGCGACGCCTTGGTGCCAAGCGTGCGGCGGAGCACGGCTGGTTTGCCATCTCGCAGGTTGGGTTTGAACAGGTAGAACTCGTCCGGGTTGACCGCGCCCTGGACGACCGATTCGCCCAGGCCGTAGCTGGAGGTGATGAACACCACGTTGCGGTAGCCGGACTCCGTATCGAGGGTGAACAGCACGCCGGCTGCTCCGGCGCCGGCCCGCACCATCAGCTGGATGCCGGCCGACAGCGCCACATCGGCATGAGCAAAGCCCTGGTGGACGCGGTAGGCAATGGCCCGGTCGTTGTAGAGACTGGCGAAAACGGCACGGATCTTTTCCAGCACCGTGTCGATGCCGCAGACATTGAGAAAGGTTTCCTGCTGGCCGGCAAAGGAGGCGTCGGGCAGGTCTTCGGCGGTGGCCGATGAACGTACCGCTACGGCCAGGTCGGCTCCGTAATGTTCCTGCATCCTGGCATAGGCTTCGCGGATAGCCTGCTCGAGCTTGTCCGGCAGGGGTGTGTCCATGATCCACTGCCGGATCTCACTGCCGGTTTTCGCCAGGGCCCGGGTGTCGTCGGCGTCGAGTGCTTCCAGCGCCTTGTCGATTCGTCCGGCCAGCCCCGACTGCTCGAGAAACTCGCGAAATGCATCAGCCGTGGTCGCGAACCCGCCGGGTACGTTGACCCCGAGATCCTTCAGATGGGCGATCATTTCCCCCAGCGAGGCGTTCTTGCCACCGACCTTTTCCAGGTCGCCCATACCAAGTTCGTCGAGCCAAAGGATATACTCGGACACTGAAACTCCAAACGCAGCAATAATGGAACAGCTGCTCATTGTAACCGGCTAATACTCATGGGAAGAACGGCATTTTTTGTTTCCGACGGCACCGCGATCACTGCCGAGACCTTCGGTCATACTCTGATGACGCAGTTCTCCGGCGTGGAGTTCCGGCAGGTTCGCCTGCCCTTTGTCGATACGCCGAGCAAGGCGCGTGACGCGGTTTCGCTGATCGATCGGGCGGCCGAGGCCGACGAGGGAAAGCAGCCGGTGGTGTTCAGCACCATCGTCGATCCGGACGTCAGTGAGATCCTGGTACAGGCGAACTGCCACCTTTTCGATCTGTTTGGCACCTTCGTGCCGCAACTCGAAGATTCCCTTGGAGTGGAACGCTCGCCGCGGATTGGCCAGGCTCATGGCATGGGCGACACGCAGGGTTACGAGGACCGCATGGAGGCGACCAATTACGCCCTGACCCATGACGACGGTATTTCGAAACGCCTCGACGCCGCCGAGGTCATCCTGGTTGGAGTGTCGCGTTCCGGCAAGACGCCGACCTGTCTCTACATGGCGCTGCATTTCGGCATCAAGGCGGCCAACTACCCGCTGACCGAGGAAGATCTCGAGCAGTCGCGCCTGCCGGCCTTCCTGCGCGAGCACAAGCACAAGCTGTTCGGCCTGAGCATCGACCCCGAGCGTTTGGCGCAGATCCGCGAAAACCGCCGGCCGGGCAGCCGCTATGCCTCGCTCAAGCAGTGCCGCTACGAGGTGGAGGCAGCCGAAGCCATGCTGCGCGTCGAAGGTGTGCCGACGCTCTCGTCCACCGCTTCCTCGATCGAGGAGCTTGCCAGCCGCATCCTGCTCGAGTTGGGCCTGCAGCGTGAAATGCGCTGAAATCAAGGGCATATGAGTGATTGGCGTGCGCAGGGCTGGCGGTTTTGGCCGGCGCCTGATATGCTCGCCCGCCATGCTTACGACGACCCGTCAAATCCAGCCCTCGAGCCGAATTCTGGCACGGCGGCTGCCGGAGCTGCACAGCGCGCTTTATCGCGCGCTCAATGTGTTGCTGCCGGATGCCCTGGCCGAATGCGACCACCTGGTCTCGCGGGTGGGCGACGGCCCGGAGCTGTATCTCGAGGTCATCGAGCGTCACCCGTATACGACTTTCGCGCGCCTGTCCTACATCATCGGCGCGGAGCGTTCCCACAACCCCAATGCGCACGTGCGCATCTACCACGATGCTGCCATGGCCGAGGCGACGGCATTCAGCCCGCAGCAGGGTATACAGCGCTTCGCCGGGCCCGAGCTGGCGATCAACGGCCTGGTTGCGCGTAGCTGGCGGCTCAACCGGGCGTTGCTGAAGTGGGTCGACTACCTGATTGCCCAGGGCCACGGTGCCGATACCATGCGACCGAGCGGCGATTCCACGGCGCCCGCGGCGGCAGTCACTCCCGAGGCCTGAAAACCCTCTTCCGGGCAGATTTTTCTGGTTCGACTGCCGCGCTTGGTTTAGAATAGCCATCCGGAAACCGGACCGCTGGTTCGGTACTCGACAAGCGGGCCATGCAGGCCCGCTTTGTGTACCCGGAGGACCTAATGAAGGCAATTCTGGCGCTGGAAGACGGTACGACGTTTTCCGGGCGGGGCATCGGCGCGCCGGGCACGCGCGTCGGTGAAGTCGTCTTCAACACGGCCATGACCGGATATCAGGAAATCCTGACCGACCCCAGCTATGCCGGTCAGCTGGTCACCCTGACGGCATCGCATGTCGGCAACACCGGCGTCAATCCCCAGGATCTGGAATCGTCGCGCATTCATGCCGCCGGCCTGATCGTTCGTCACTATCCCCGTCGCCACAGCAACTGGCGGTCGTCCCAGGCGCTGTCGGACTGGATGGCCGACCAGGACAGTTCCGGAATCGCCGGCATCGACACCCGCTCCCTGACCATTCGCCTGCGCGATGTCGGCGCCCTCAACGGCTGTTTGATGGTGGGCGATACCGTCGATGCCGACGAGGCCGTGGCGCGGGCACGCGACTGCGAAGCAATGACCGGCCGCGATCTGGCCTCGCAGGTGACCGTGGCGCAGGCCTACGACTGGCGCGAGGGCAGTTGGGATCTCGACGCGGGTGTTTTTCGGCAGGGCGAGGGTCGCTTCCACGTGGTGTGCCTGGACTTCGGCGTCAAGCGCAACATCCTGCGCCTGATGGTCGACGCCGGCTGTCGCGTCACCGTCGTGCCGGCCCGCACCGGCGTGGACGAAGTGCTGGCCCTCGAGCCGGACGGCGTCATGCTCTCCAACGGACCGGGCGATCCCGAGCCCTGCGGCTACGCCATCGAAACCATTCGCGGCCTGCTCGAGAAGAACCTGCCGGTCTTTGGCATCTGCCTGGGTCATCAGCTCCTGGCCCTGGCGGCCGGAGCGAAGACTACCAAGATGAAGTTCGGTCACCACGGCGCCAATCACCCGGTCAAGGATCTCGCCAGCGGCCAGGTAATGATCACCAGCCAGAATCACGGTTTTGCGGTCGACGAGAACAGCCTGCCCGAGCATGTCGTGCCCACGCACCGCTCCCTGTTCGACGGCAGCCTGCAGGGCATCCGCATCGAAGGCAAGCCGGCCATGAGCTTCCAGGGTCATCCGGAAGCCAGTCCGGGGCCGCACGATTTGCGGCTGCTTTTCCTCAGCTTTGTGGAATCAATGGAAACCGCAGATGAACGCAGATGAACGCAGATCTGAACACAATTTCAGAGCGGATCATCGGGTGCGTTTATACGGTGAGCAATGCCTTGGGAAGCGGTTTCCTGGAATCGGTCTACGAGCGTGCTTTGGCGATCGAGCTGGGCCGGCAAAGACTGGATTATCGCCGTCAGGCGAGCGTTTCTGTCCATTACGACGGCCACGTGGTCGGTTCTTTCGTGACCGACTTCATCGTGGAAGATTGCGTAATCGTGGAGCTGAAAGCGGTCAGTGGCATCCTTCCAGAACATCAGGCGCAATTGCTCAACTATTTGCGTTGCGGGAGTTTTCAGTTGGGGTTGCTCGTGAACTTTGGGCGCCCCAAAGTGCAGATAAAGCGAATGGTTCATCAATTGTGATCTTCAATCCGCGTTCATCCGCGTTCATCTGCGGTTAGATATCCATGCCCAAGAGAACCGACATCAAATCCATCCTCATCATCGGCGCCGGGCCGATCGTGATCGGGCAGGCTTGTGAGTTCGACTACTCGGGCGTGCAGGCGGTCAAGGCGTTGCGGGAAGAGGGCTATAAAGTCATCCTGGTCAATTCCAACCCGGCGACCATCATGACCGACCCCGAGATCGCCGATGTGGTCTACATCGAGCCGATCCGCTGGGACGTCGTGCGCGACATCATCGAGAAGGAGCGGCCCGACGCCCTGTTGCCGACCATGGGCGGGCAGACGGCGCTCAACTGCGCGCTCGATCTCGATCGCGAAGGCGTTCTCGAGGAGTTTGGCGTGGAGATGATCGGCGCCTCCAAGAAAGCCATCGACATGGCCGAGGACCGCGAGGAATTCCGCGATGCGATGCGTGATATCGGTCTGGAATCGCCCGAGGCCGAGATCGCGCGTACGCTGGATCAGGCGATCGAGATCCAGAAGCGGCTCGGTTTCCCCATCATCGTCCGGCCCTCGTTCACCATGGGTGGATCGGGTGGCGGCATTGCCTACAACCGCGAAGAGTTCGTACAGATCGTCGAGCACGGCCTGGACCTTTCGCCGACCAACGAAGTGTTGCTCGACGAGTCCCTGCTGGGTTGGAAGGAGTTCGAGCTCGAGGTGGTTCGTGACAAGGCCGACAACTGCATCATTATCTGTTCGATCGAGAACCTCGATCCGATGGGCGTGCATACCGGCGACTCGATAACGGTCGCACCGGCGCTGACCCTGACCGACAAGGAGTACCAGGTACTCAGGAACGCAGCCATCGCCGTGCTGAGAAAAATCGGTGTCGACACCGGTGGTTCGAACGTGCAGTTCGCGGTCGATCCCGAAAGTGGTCGAGTCGTGGTCATCGAGATGAATCCGCGCGTGTCGCGTTCATCGGCATTGGCCTCGAAGGCGACCGGCTTTCCGATTGCCAAGGTCGCGGCCAAGCTGGCAGTCGGCTACACCCTCGATGAACTGGAAAACGAGATTACCGGGGGTGCAACGCCGGCTTCCTTCGAGCCGACCATCGATTATGTGGTCACCAAGATACCGCGCTTCGCCTTCGAGAAATTCCCGGCGGCCAACGATCGTCTGACGACGCAGATGAAATCCGTCGGCGAGGCAATGGCCATCGGGCGGACGTTTCAGGAGTCCCTGCAGAAGGCATTGCGCAGCCTCGAAACCGGCCTGAGCGGGCTCGATCCGATCGAGTTCGAGGGTGAGGATATCGACGAATACACCCTGATTCGGCGCGAACTTCGTGAAGCCGGTCCGCAGCGTTTGTTGTACGTCGCCGAAGCCTTCCGTCGCGGCCTCGAGTTCGACGAAATTCATCGCCTGACCCGCATCGATCCCTGGTTTCTCGATCAGATCGCCGAATTGATAGAAGTCGAGCAAGTGCTGCTCGACGAGGGTGTGGCCGCGCTTGACGCTGAACGCTTGCTCGAGATCAAGCGCTACGGGTTTGCGGATGCCCGCATCGCCGACCTGGCCGGAATGAGCGAGCGCTCGGTGCGCGGGCTGCGCCGCAAGCTCGGGATCGCGCCGGCTTACCACCGTGTTGATACATGCGCGGCGGAGTTCGCCACGACCACCGCCTACATGTATTCCACCTGGGGCGAGCAGTCCGAAGCCCGACCTTCCGACAAGCGCAAGATCATGGTGCTCGGCGGCGGTCCCAATCGCATTGGTCAGGGGATCGAGTTCGATTACTGCTGCGTGCATGCAGCACTGGCCATGCGCGATCTCGGCTACGAGACGATCATGGTCAACTGCAACCCCGAAACGGTCTCGACCGACTACGACACGTCCGACCGACTCTACTTCGAGCCACTAACGCTCGAGGACGTGCTTTCGATCGTCGATGTCGAGCAGCCCGAGGGCATCATCATCCAGTTCGGAGGGCAGACGCCATTGAAGCTGGCGCGCGATCTGGAAGCTGCCGGCGCACCGATCATCGGCACCACGCCCGACTGCATCGACCTGGCCGAGGATCGGCAGCGCTTCCAGGACCTGCTCAATCGCCTCGGCCTGATGCAGCCGCCCAACCGGACTGCGCGCGATCCCGAAGAAGCGCTGGTGCTGGCGCGCGAAGTCGGTTACCCGCTGGTGGTCCGGCCGAGCTATGTGCTCGGCGGACGCGCCATGGATATCGTGCACGGCGAGGACGAACTTCGGCGCTACATGAGTGAAGCGGTCAAGGTTTCCAACGACTCTCCGGTTTTGCTCGATCATTTCCTCGATCACGCCATCGAGGTCGATGTCGACGCCGTCTGTGATGGCGAGCGGGTGATCATCGGCGGGGTGATGGAGCATATCGAGCAGGCCGGCGTGCATTCCGGCGATTCCTCGTGCAGCCTGCCACCGTTCTCGCTGAATGAACGGACGGTCGAGGCGATCCGCGAACAGACGCGGCAGATGGCCCTGGCGCTCAAGGTCGTAGGACTGATGAATGTGCAGTTTGCCGTGCGCGGCGAGGACATCTTCGTGCTCGAGGTCAATCCGCGCGCCTCGCGCACCGTGCCATTCGTTTCGAAGGCCACGGGCGTGGCTCTGGCCCAGGTGGCAGCCCGATGCATGGTCGGTAAAACACTTTTAGAACAAAACATTACGGAGGATCTTTCGAGTCCTTTCTACTCGATCAAGGAGCCGGTGTTTCCGTTCATCAAGTTCCAGGGCGTCGATCCGATTCTCAGCCCGGAGATGCGTTCGACCGGCGAGGCCATGGGCGTGGGCCGTTCCTTCGGATCGGCGGTGGCGCGGGCCCAGCAGGGCGTGGGTATCAACGTCAAGTTTTCAGGCAAGGTCTTCTTGAGCGTGCGTGATGCCGACAAGGACGGACTGTTGCCGGTGGCGCGCGAGTTACTCGAACGCGGATTCGAACTGGTGGCCACCCAGGGCACCTGGAAATACCTGGTTGAAAATGGCATCGACTGTGACTACGTCAACAAGGTGATACAGGGCCGACCGCATATCGTCGACCTGATCAAGAACGACGAGATCGATTACATCGTCAACACTACCGAGGGGCGCCAGGCCATTGCCGATTCGTTCTCGATCCGGCGCGAAGCCTTGCAGCGCAAGGTCAACTACTCGACTACGATTGCCGGTGCACGGGCCACGCTCAGGGCGATGGACCACTGGCACGAGCGTGGAGTCCGCAGCCTCTCGGAGCTGCATCAGACGAATTCCTGAGGAGAGAAGATGAGCCAGACGCCATTGACAAAAGCAGGCGCGGAGCGCCTGCGTGCCGAGCTCGACCGCCTCAAGAAAAAGGACCGGCCAGCGGTGATCGAGGCGATTGCCGAGGCGCGCGCCCACGGCGATCTCAAGGAAAACGCCGAGTACCATGCCGCGCGTGAGCAACAGGGTTTCATCGAGGCTCGTATTCGCGACCTGGAAGCGACCCTGGGCAACTCGCGCATCATCGACGTGGCTTCGCTCAATGCCGGAAGCAAGGTGGTCTTCGGGGCGACCGTCGTGCTGATGGAAGAGCGAGACGAGGCCGAGGAAGTGACCTGGCAGATCGTCGGTGACCTGGAAGCCGATTCCACCCAGGGTCGGCTTGCCATTTCGGCGCCGCTGGCGCGTGCCCTGATCGGAAACGAGGAAGGGGATGTGGTTGAATTCCGGGCGCCCAACGGCATGCGAAGTTATGAAATCGTCGAGGTGCGCTACGACTCCTGAGCGGCTGCTGATCGTATACGTTCCGGAGCTGGCCGCGCTGCTTCGGGAAGCTGGCTCCGTGCCACCCCTGATCCGGGCCTTGGTCTCGAAATCACCTGCGCGGCATCTCGACGAAGCCTCCCTTCCGCTGGCCGAATTGCTGGTCGATCGTCCGGTTGCGGCCGCCGCGCTGACGCGCCGGATCGACTTTCCCGACGATCACACCGGTATCTGGCTTCGGGCCGACCCGGTCGGACTGGTGCCGGACCTGGCGGCGGTCTGGCTTCAGACCGATCATGAATTTCCGCCCGGCGACTGGACCGATCCCCTGATCGAGCTGTTCCGAGACGAAGGCCTGCAATGGGAGCTGAGTGCTTCCGGCCGGGGCTATCTGCGGCTCGAAGCCGTGCCGGACTGTCGATTTCGGCCGCCCTGGCAGCTTGCCGGTGAGAGCCTGGAGCATGTCTATCCCCAAGGCGGCGAGGCGCAGCGCTGGCTGCGATTGCTGACCGAATCCCAGGTGCTGCTGCAGCAATGCCGGCAGCACGCCGACCATCCTGATCAGATTCCCGGGAGCCTGTGGTTCTGGGGTGCGGGTCATCTGCCGCCGTTCGACGAGGTCCGGTCGCGAGTCAATCGCCTGAGCTCCGGCGATCCGGCCGCGCAGGGCCTGGCCGACTGGCTCGCCCTCGAGCACTTGCCGGAGGAATCGCTTGCAACGCCGCAGCCGGGCACAGTGCACCAGTGGTCGGGCGACCTGACCGAGTCGGCCGATACCAATCTGCAGCGGCTGCTGCAGTTCCTGCGCCCGGTCTGGCGACAATTGCGCACCGGTCGCATCCGTTGTCTCGAACTGGCCGACCGCCGTTCGGTGCGTCGATTTCGACCGGTTGATGCCTGGCAGGTGTGGCGATGATCCGACGGGTGCGCATTCGCCGACGTCGCGGTCTTGAGCAGACTCTGCCGGGTGTGCATCCGGTGGTCGGCCGTGTGCTCGCCGCACGCGGCGCCGAGGCGCCACCCGATTACTCCCTCGGACGACTGCTTCCGCCCGCCATGGGCGGCCTGGAAGCGGCCTGCAATTGCCTCGAACAAGCGATTGAACGCCAGGCCCGTATCGTCGTGGTGGGGGATTTCGATGCCGACGGCGCGACCGGCACCGCGCTGGCCGTCAAGGGTCTGCACGCCATGGGTGCCAACGATGTGCATTGGCGTGTGCCCGACCGGTTCCGTCATGGCTACGGTCTGGGTATCGACCTGGTCGATGAGTTGAAACCGCTCGAGCCGGACGTGGTCGTCACCGTCGACCAGGGTGTGAGCTCGATCGCCGGGGTCACCCGGGCGCGCGAGGCAGGCATGCAGGTGATTGTCACCGATCACCACCTGCCCGGCGAGCGCCTGCCGCCGGCCGATGCCATCGTCAATCCCAACCTGCGCGGCGAGACTTTCGGCTCGAAGGCGCTGGCCGGCGTGGGCGTGATGTTCTACCTGCTGATGGCCCTGCGCGCCCGATTGCGTGAACGGGGGCGATTCGGCCCGGGCGGGGAGCCGCGCCTGGATCACTGGCTGGACCTGGTGGCCCTGGGCACCGTGGCCGACCTGGTGCCGCTGGATGAAAACAATCGCTGCCTGGTCCAGCAGGGGCTGTTGCGCATTCGTGCCGGACGCTGCCTGCCGGGTATCCGCGCCTTGCTTGAAGTGGCCGGCCGCAATCTCCGGTATGTCGATGCCGCCGACATGGGGTTTGCCGCAGGCCCCCGGCTCAATGCGGCCGGTCGCCTGGAAGACATGAGCGTCGGCATTCGCTGCCTGCTGGCCGAGAGCGAAGCCGAGGCGACCGGATTGGCCGAGCAGCTCGACGCCCTCAATCGCCAGCGCCAGACCTTGCAGGCCGACATGCAGGAGGCCGCCGAGGAGCAGGCCCGCGCGCTGAGCGAGACCGTCGACGGCGACCTCCCGGGGCTGTGCGTGTTCGATGCCGACTGGCACCAGGGTGTCGTCGGCCTGGTCGCCGGGCGCCTGGTCGAGCGCCTGCAGCGACCGGTAATCGCCTTTGCCCCGGCCGAGGCCGGCGGCAGCGAGCTCAAGGGTTCGGGGCGCAGCCCGGCGGGCGTGCACATGCGCGACCTGCTGGTCGATATCGACGCCGCGCATCCGGGCCTGATCGATCGCTTCGGTGGACATGCGCGGGCCGCCGGTCTGTCGCTGGCCGGCGAGCGTCTCGAAGCCTTTCGCGAGGCCTTTCACGAACAGCTGGCCGGGCGCGTGTTCGAACCGGACATGGTCGAGACCGACGGCAGCCTGGCCGCGGATGAGCTGTCATTGGAGACTGCTGGCGCGCTGGCCGACGCTGGGCCCTGGGGTCAGGCCTGGCCCGAACCCTTGTTCGACGGTCGCTTCCGGGTGCTGGAGCGGCGTGTGGTCGGTACGAGCCATCTCAAGCTCAGGTTGCAGTCCGAAAGCGGCGGCAACGTGCTCGATGCGATTGCATTCGGTGCCGGAAAGCTCTGCCATCAGGAACTGCCCGAACCGCTCGAAGTCGTCTACAGCCTGGAAGTCAACCGCTGGCAGGGGCGGGTGATCCCGCAGATGAGGATCCGCTACCTGGTGGAGTCACTCGAAGGCTGATGCGGCGTTACAATAGCCCGCTTTACTCAATGCGTTTCCAACCTCCAAGGAAAAGGCCACATGGAACTGACTGCGATCAAGCATCTTCGAGACGACCTGGAGCGCCGTGTGCGGGCGCTGAGGGGGTATCTTTGACTACGATGGCAAAGTAGAACGTCTCGAAGAGGTTACCCGCGAACTCGAGGATCCGTCCGTCTGGGACAATCCCGAGCATGCCCAGAAGCTGGGCAAGGAACGCTCCGACCTGGATCGCTCGGTCACTGCTCAAAGCGGCGTGATCGAAGGTGTGCGCGACGCCGGTGAGTTGCTGGAGCTGGCCCAGGAAGAAGATGACGAGGACACGCTCGAGAGCGTGGCCGAGGACCTGCAGCGCCTGGAAAAGCAGGTGGCCGAGCTGGAATTCCAGCGCATGTTTTCAGGCGAGATGGACAACCGCCCCTGTTTCGTCGATATCCAGGCCGGCTCTGGCGGGACCGAGGCGCAGGACTGGGCCGAGATGCTGCTCAGGATGTATCTTCGCTGGGCCGAGAATCGTGGCTGGAAAGCCGAGTTGATCGAAGTCTCTGAGGGCGATGTGGCCGGCATCAAGAGCGCCACGGTGCGCATCGAGGGCGACTATGCTTTCGGTTGGTGCAAGACCGAAACGGGCGTGCATCGCCTGGTGCGCAAGTCACCGTTCGATTCCGGTAATCGGCGTCACACTTCGTTTGCCAGCGTGTTCGTCTCACCCGAGATCGACGAGGATATCGAAATCGACGTCGATCCCTCGGACTTGCGCATCGATGTGTACCGGGCCTCCGGTGCCGGCGGTCAGCACGTCAACACCACCGAATCGGCGGTGCGCATCACCCACGAGCCCACCGGCATCGTGGTGCAATGCCAGAACGACCGCTCGCAACACAAGAACCGCGACCAGGCCATGAAGCAGCTGCGAGCCAAGCTCTATGAGTTCGAGCTGCAAAAGCAGCGTGAGAAGGCGCAAAGCACCGAAGATGAAAAGGCCGACATCGGCTGGGGCAGCCAGATTCGCAACTACGTGCTCGATCAGTCGCGCATCAAGGACCTTCGCACCGGTGTGGAACGCAGCGACACGCAGAAGGTGCTCGACGGCGACCTCGACGAATTCGCCGCTGCACAGTTGCAAGCAGGATTGGAGTGAGTGAAACCGCAGATTTCGCAGATTGACGCAGATTAATTGAAGAAGTGTTTTTCGGAGTGGCGCGTGCTGGATGATTGATGCCGAAGCACGTACTTATGTGAGATCAAGTTGCTTTTTAATCTGCGCTAATCTGCGAAATCTGCGGTTCCAACAAACCGGAAATTAGATGACTGAAGAGAACCAGAACCAGACACCCGAGGTCGACGAGAACCGCCTGATCGCCGAGCGGCGCGAAAAGCTGCATGCCTTGCGTGAGCAGGGTGAGGCCTATCCGAATGACTTCCGGGTGACGATCGAGGCGGCTGATCTGCTCGAGCGTTTCGGTGATGCCGAACGATGGGATCAGGCGGCACTCGAACAGCACGATGAATCCTACAGCCTGGCCGGGCGTATCCTGTCGCGACGGATCATGGGCAAGGCCAGTTTCGTGCATATCCAGGATGGCTCCGGTGCGCGCATCCAGCTCTACCTCAGACGCGACGATCTGCCCGAGGGCGTCTACCAGGCCTTCAAGCAATGGGATATCGGCGACATCGTTGGCGTCACCGGCCGGTTGATGCGCACGCGTACCGGTGAGCTCAGCGTTCATGCCAGCGAGCTGGCGCTGCTGACCAAGTCACTCAGGCCGCTGCCGGAGAAATGGCACGGTTTGAGCGATCAGGAAACGCGCTACCGCCAGCGCTATGTCGACCTGATCGTCAATCCGGAAGTGCGCGATACCTTTGTGCGCCGGACCCTGGTGATCCGTGCCATCCGGCATTTCTTTGACGATCACGGTTTTCTCGAAGTCGAGACGCCGATGATGCATCACATCCCCGGCGGTGCCACGGCCCGGCCCTTCGTGACGCATCACAATGCCCTCGACCTCGATCTCTACCTGCGCGTGGCGCCGGAGCTGCACCTCAAGCGACTGCTGGTCGGCGGCCTGGAGAAGGTCTACGAGATCAATCGCAATTTCCGCAACGAGGGCGTATCGACGCGGCACAATCCCGAGTTCACCATGCTCGAGTTCTACTGGGCGCATGCCGATTACAACGACCTCATCGCCCTGACGCAGGAACTGCTCAACGGCCTGGTGACGGCCTTGCCGGGCATGGCCGACGGCCGGGTCGAATATCAGGGCGAGACGATCGACTTCAGCGGCGAGTTCGATCGCATCACCGTGGCCGAGGCGGTTGTGGCGCATTACGACGAGTTGAGCGCGGCCGATATCAAAAGCGCCGACAAACTGCGGTCAGTGTGCGAGGCCAACGACTTTCACGTCGAGGAAGCCTGGGGCTGGGGCCGGCTGCTGATGGAATTGTTCGAGCATCGCATCGAGCACACCCTTGTCCAGCCGACCTTCGTTACCCAGTACCCGATCGAAGTCTCGCCCTTGTCGCGCCGCAACGACGACGACCCCGACTTCGCCGACCGTTTTGAGCTGATCGTTGCCGGGCGCGAAATCGCCAATGGCTTTTCCGAACTCAACGATCCCGAGGACCAGGCCGAGCGTTTCCAGGCCCAGGTCGAGGCGCGCGACGCCGGCGATGCCGAGGCGATGCACTTTGACCACGACTACATCCGGGCGCTGGAGTACGGCATGCCGCCAGCGGCGGGCGAGGGCATCGGCATCGACCGCCTGGTGATGCTGCTGACCGATTCGCCCTCGATTCGCGACGTCCTGCTCTTTCCCTACCTGCGGCCGGAAAGTGATCTTTGATCGGCCGTCGACGGGGCCGTGGATAATGCGAGCCAGACTCGCAATGGATGTCATGCCATGGTCGCCTTCGGAGACGCAAAACACGTCGGCTTGATTGTCGTCTTGGCCGCAAGCATGCTGTCAGGAATGAGCCGGGCAGAGCAGGCACTGGAATTGGTCGACGAACTCGACCTCGAACGTTACCAGGGCACCTGGTACGAAATCGCACGCTTGCCCAATCGCTTTCAGTCCGACTGTGCCGGGGCGGTCAGCGCGCACTATCAGTTGCGTGCCGACGGCCGGGTCGACGTGACCAATCGCTGCCGCCGCACAGACGGCGGCTGGATCGAAGCACAGGGTGTCGCCCGGCGCGCCGATGACGACGGGTCGCCCGCCGCCCTGGAAGTCCGCTTTGCGCCGCATTGGCTTTCTTTCCTGCCCTTCGTCTGGGGCGACTACCGGGTGATTGCGCTGGGCGAGGACTATGACCACGCCCTGGTCGGCAGCGAGGATCGCGAGTTTCTGTGGGTGCTGGCCCGCGAGCGAGAACTGCCGCAGGCAACCTTCGACCGTCTGATCGAACGCGCCCGCTCGCAGGGTTTCGACACCGATCAACTGGTGCGCACGCAGCAGTCACCTTGATCGAAGCAGCCGTCTTCTCCCGCTCTTACCTCAGGCCTGAAATGCCGGGTTGACCGGCGCCTGATTCGAATCGGCCGCATCCTGCCGGCGTTGCTCGTACCAGTGCTCGGCCCGTTGCGGGTAGCGTTTCAAGACCCAGTCGCGCAGCGTGGTGGCCTGCTCTCGGTCATCGAGATGCTGCTCGAGCATTCGCGCCGCTTCCAGGCAGGCTTCCGGCAAATGGGAATACCTGGGATCGGTTTTCGGCAGTCTCAGCAGCAATTTGATGGCTACTTTCGGGTGGCCGCGTTGCTCCAGCGCCAGCGCCATGTGGTGGCGAGTTTCCGCGATTCTGGGCAGCCAGCCTTCCAGGTTTTTACGGTTGCTCAACCACAAATCGGCGGCAGCCCCCGGCTGGTCCCTGGCAACCAGCCGCCGCAGCCGGCGTTCCATGTGATTGCGGTATTTCTTCTGGTCTTCCGATTCCAGGATCAGGTCGTCGAAATAGCGGTTGAGGTCGTCATTTTCAGAGTGTCGAACCAGGGCTTCCCCGATGGTCAGCCGCGCCTGGCGGACGTCTCCCTCGATTGCCTGGATGCTGGCGTCGGCCAGGGCGCGGGCCGGTTCGTGGACTTCGGCCTGCGGTAGCACATGCCGAGTGACCCGATCGAGGGCGGGGCCGAATTCAAGTTGGCGGCGAAACTGGTGGAGGCAGTGCCCGATCAGGCGTGCGGTCAGCAGACCCAGATAAGACCAGGCCAGCATGGCCAGTCCGGCCAGCAGCCAGCCAGGCAGAACAAAGCCCAGTAACCACAGTCCGATCGTGGTGGCGAGAGCGAGCAGTGCACAAGCGCCGGCCAGCACGCCATACGCGGCGCCAATGGCTCGAACGATGGCGGTGATCCGACGGTAGTCCAGCGCGGCCCGGGCATTGCCGTCGATGACCACGGCCATGAGCATGGCCGGCAACAGTGCGGCAACCGGCACCAGAATCAGCCACATCAGCACGGTTTCGGCGATCCAGCCCAGGCCTACCGGCACGGCTGCAATCAGGATGGTCAGCGCGAACTGGAGGTTGTGAGACAAATTGTCCGGATCGGCAAGTTCGGTCAGACTCGGGGCCCGCACATGGCCCAGGCTGGAACGCTCGATCACCACGAAGCAGACCCGGATCAGAATGGCAGTCGCCGCGACGATGGCCAGCAAACTGAACAGACCCGATGCCAGAACCGCGACCGATGTGGCCAGCACGGCCATCATGATCAGGTGGTTGCGATCAAGCGGATAGACTACAAAGGGCTTGGGGTTGCACCAGAAAGGATCGCCGACGGCGATGTCGTCCATCGGCTGTTGGCACAGCGGACAGGGCACGTCCTGGGGTAGTTGGTCGGCGTACGGCTTGCAGGTCGTGCACAGCGGCAGATCGCAGTCGCGACAGTACCAGCGCGTGGATTGATCGGAGTGATAGCGGCACTGTCCGGCGGCCGTGTTGTTCATTTGCGCTGCTCCCGTCAGCCCCCTTTTTTCAATGATTTCAACAAGTACGCGGCAGATTATCACAGTCGTCACTGTGCCCGCCAGCGGCTGCTATCGGTCGTTGGATGCGGTTTACGCCAGTGGCGCGGCTGTTTCCTGCAGACGGAGTTCGACCGCCTGGTTGTCGTCGCGGGTCACGATCAGCATCGCGACTTCATCGTCGAGCAGACGAACAACACTGCCGGTCTCGTGCCAGTCGCCCAGCACGATGCGCTGGCAATGGCGCTGATCGATCTGGAGATCGTGAATGGCGCGCCGGTGGGTGTGGCCATGAATCATCCGGCGCACATCGTGCGTTCGAAAGGCTTCGGCCACGGCCTGCGGATTGACATCCATGATCGTGGCCTCGGTCGTGCCGGTATGGCGCCGGCTCATCAAGCGAGCCAGGCGTGCCAGCAGGCGACGCCACCAGACCGGGCGTGACAGGATGCGCTGTTGCCAGTCGGGATCGCGGACCTTGCGGCGGAAATTCTGGTAAGAGATGTCATCGGTGCACAGCACGTCGCCGTGCAGCAACAGGATGGGCTCACCGGCCTGTTCCACGATCCGCGGTTCTTCAAGCCAGGTCATGCCCGCCTGCCCACAGAAATCCCGGGACAACAGGAAATCGCGATTGCCGCAGATAAAAAGGATCTGTGTACCGCTCTCGGCCAGGTTCTTCAGGTGTCGTGCCACGAGCCGGCCGAGCCGGCCCGGGGCATCGTCGCCGACCCAGGCTTCGAACAGATCCCCCAGGATGTAGAGGGTGCCGGCCTGACGCGCCGGTCCGTCGAGGAATTCGACGAACAGGCGCGTCGTTTCCGGACGCTCGTCCTGCAGGTGCAGATCGGCGATCAGGTAGGTCGTGGGGGCCGGTTTACTCAGGGATTTCCACCCGCTCCAGAATGACCGGATCGGCCGGCACGTCGGAATGCATGCCGCGGCTGGTGGTTTCGACCGACTTGATCTTGTCGACCACGTCCATGCCGTCGATGACGCGGCCGAATACCGCGTAACCCCAGGTCTGCCCGGAGGACTTGTTGCGGTGATTGAGGAAGGTGTTGTCGACCACGTTGATGAAGAACTGGCTGGTGGCCGAATGGGGATCGTTGGTGCGTGCCATCGCCAGCGTACCGCGCTCGTTCTCGAGGCCGTTGTCGGCTTCGTTCTCGATCGGCTCCTGCGTGGACTTTTCCTTGAATTCAGTATCGAATCCGCCGCCCTGGATCATGAAATTGTTGATCACCCGGTGGAAGAGGGTGCCGTCGTAGTGACCATCGCGTGCGTACTGCAGAAAATTAGCCACCGATTTCGGCGCTTCTTGTTCGAACAGCTCGACGGTGATGGTGCCGAAGTTGGTATGCAGGATCACGTTGGGGTTCTCCGTCTGGTTATTGCCTGATTCACTCGAATCGCTGTCCTGGGCGGCCAGCGGCAGCGAAACGAGGAGGATGAGTGCAAACAGGGTTCGCATGGTGATGAATCCATCGGTTGTGGAATCCGCCATGATAAGGTTTCGGTGATCAGTTGTCAGCGACGGATGTAATGGCGAAAATCGACGAAGCGCGCGGGTTCCAGGTTATCCAATGCGACGGTCATGGTCTGCGACTGCTTGACCAGCGACTGCTGCCCGGCGAGGAGCGCTGGCTGGACCTGGCCGACGTCAATGAAGCCGCGGCCGCGATTCGGGACCTGGTGGTCCGGGGGGCGCCCGCAATCGGTATCACCGCAGCTTATGCGGCCGTGCTGGCCGCACGGCAGCGCGACGGCGACACGGCCGGCTGGCGCGCCGATCTCGAACGCCTGGCCCTGGCGCGGCCGACCGCGGTCAACCTGAGCTGGGCGGTGGCGCGGATGCGCGCCTGTGCCGAGTCCGCAGGCGGGCCGGATGCCGATCAACTCTACCAGGAGGCCTGTCGCATCCACGAAGAAGATATTGCCGCCAACCGGGCCATGGCGGTGGCCGGTGCGGAGCAAATCGAGCCCGGATCCGGGGTGCTGACCCACTGCAATACCGGGTCGCTCGCCACCGGCGGCATCGGCACGGCCCTGGGCGTGATCGCCGAAGCCTGGCGGCAACAGCGCCTGAGTCGCGTCTTCGCCGACGAAACCCGGCCCTGGCTGCAGGGTGCGCGCCTGACGGCCTGGGAGTTGGCGCGGCTGAAAATTCCGTTTCGGGTCATCGTCGAGGGTGCCGCGGCGTCCCTGATGGCCGCCGGCCAGGTCGACTGGGTCGTGGTTGGCGCTGACCGGATCACCGCCCGCGGAGATGTGGCCAACAAGATCGGCACTTACATGCTGGCGGTCCTGGCGCGCCACCACGGCTTGCGTTGCATGGTCGTGGCACCGTCGAGCACGGTCGACGCCAATCTCGACAGCGGCCGGGCGATAACCATCGAGGAGCGCGATCCGGACGAGATCTGGGGCGCGGCCGGACTGGTTTCAGTGCCGGAAGGCTTCGCTGCCTGGAATCCCGTTTTCGACATCACGCCGGCCGAGCTGATCGACTGCATCGTCACCGAGCAAGGTGCTCATTTCCCGCCCTATGACTTCTCCCGCCCGGGCACTGCCTTATAGGCCCCGAAGGGGCCGCGCTGTGGTAAAATTCGTGGTTTGTTGCGCTCGTTCGACAAGCCGCATTCCTGTCCCGCGGCGCATTCCCTGAAAATCATTATTTTCAGATAGTTACAAAAACAATTTAAAGCAAATACGGGGTATCCGTAGATGGCGGAAATGGCACGCGAAGTGCTCCAGGTCAACCTGGAAGACGAAATGCGCCAGTCCTATCTCGATTACGCCATGAGCGTGATCGTCGGACGTGCGCTCCCGGACGTGCGTGACGGCCTCAAGCCGGTTCACCGGCGCGTGCTCTTTGCCATGCACGAGTTGGGCAATGACTTCAACAAGCCCTACAAAAAATCGGCCCGCGTGGTCGGTGACGTCATCGGTAAGTACCATCCCCACGGCGACAGCGCGGTCTACGACACGATCGTACGCCTGGCCCAGCCGTTCTCCATGCGCTACATGCTGGTCGACGGCCAGGGCAACTTCGGCTCGATCGACGGCGATTCGGCAGCGGCCATGCGTTACACCGAGGTGCGCATGGCCAAGATCGCGCATCAGATGCTGGCCGACATCGACAAGGAAACGGTCAACTTCCTTCCCAACTACGACGAGTCGGAACATGAACCGACCGTCCTGCCGGCACGGGTTCCGAACCTGTTGGTCAACGGCGCTTCGGGCATTGCGGTCGGCATGGCCACCAATATCCCGCCGCACAATCTTGGCGAGGTGATCAGTGCTTTGCTGGCGATGATCCGCGATCCCGACATCGGCATCGACGAGATCATGGAGCACCTGCCGGGCCCGGACTTTCCGACCGCCGCCATCATCAACGGTGCGGGGGGCATCGACGAGGCCTATCGCACCGGCCGCGGCAGAATTTATCTGCGCTCACGCACGGAGATCGAGACCGACGAGAACACCGGACGGACCCGGATCGTCGTCACCGAACTGCCCTACATGGTCAACAAGGCCCGGCTGCTGGAAAAGATTGCCGAGTTGGTCAAGGAAAAGCGCCTGGAGGGCATTTCCGAGCTGCGCGACGAGTCCGACAAGGACGGCATGCGCATGGTGATCGAGCTCAAGCGTGGTGAAGTGGCCGAAGTGGTGCTCAACAACCTGTTTCAGCTCACCCAGCTGCAATCGGTCTTCGGTATCAACATGGTCGCCCTGGTCGATGGCCAGCCGAAACTGCTCAATATCCGGCAGATGCTTTCGGCCTTCCTGGCGCACCGGCGCGAAGTGGTCACCCGGCGCAGCCTGTTTGAACTGAGAAAGTCGCGCGAGCGCGCCCATATCCTGGAAGGCCTGACCGTCGCGATCGCCAATCTCGACGAAGTCATCGCCCTGATCAAGGCGTCGAAGACCCCGGCAGACGCCCGCGAGGCCCTGCAGTCGCGACGCTGGAACGCCGAGCTGGTCGAGGCCCTGTTGGGCCAGGCCGGGGCCGAACTGTCGCGGCCGGAAGACCTGCTGCCCGAATACGGGCTGGGCGAGGGCGGTTACCAGCTTTCGCCGCAGCAGGCCCAGGCCATTCTGGACTTGAGGCTTCAGAAGCTCACCGGCCTGGAGCAGGACAAGCTCTCCGAGGAATACAAGGGCATTCTCGACACCATCCGCGAGCTAATGCGGATCTTGTCCGAGCCGGACGCCCTGATGGAGGTCATCCACGATGAGCTGGTGGCGTTACGAGATCAATTCGACGACCCCCGCCGTTCCGAGATCGTTCGCGATCATCTCGACCTGACCATGGAAGACCTGATCACGCCCGAGGACGTGGTCGTCACGCTGTCGCACGCCGGTTACGCCAAGTACCAGCCGCTCGATCGCTATCGCGCGCAGAAGCGTGGTGGCCGCGGACGCTCGGCGGCGAAGACCAAGGACGAGGATTTCGTCGAGCGTTTCTGGGTTACCAACACCCACGACACCCTGTTGGTATTCACGTCCGCCGGCAAGGTCTACAAGACCAAGGTTTACGAACTGCCGCAGGCCGGCCACAACAGCCGCGGCCGGCCGATGGTCAACCTGCTGCCACTCGACGAGGATGAACGCATCAATGCCGTGCTGCCCACACGCGAGTTTCCGGACGACTGGTTCGTGTTCTTCGCGACACGTTCCGGCAGGGTCAAGAAGACCCCGCTGTCGGATTTCGCCAATATCCGTTCCAATGGCATCTGGGCGGTGCTGCTTGAAGAAGGCGACGAGCTGGTCGATGTGGCCTTCACCGAAGGCAATCGCGACATTCTGCTGTTCTCGTCCTCGGGCAAGACCGTGCGCTTCCACGAGACGGACGCCCGGCCGATGGGGCGCCAGACGCGCGGCGTGGTCGGTATCCGTCTCAAGGATGAACAGCAAGTCGTCTCGATGCTGGTCGCCGACGAGGGCGACGTGCTGCTCGGCACGGCCCATGGGTACGGCAAGCGCACGCCGCTGGAGGAGTTCCCGGTCCACAAGCGCGGCGGTCAGGGCGTGATCGGCATTCAGACCCAGGGTCGCAACGGCCCGCTGGTGGCCGCGCTGGCGGTCAGCGAGGACGATGATGTCATGCTCACCTCCAACGCCGGAACACTGGTTCGCACCTCGGCGGCCGAAATCTCGCGCCTGAGCCGTAATACCCAGGGCGTGACGCTGATTCGCCTGGCCGAGGACGAGCAGCTCATCGGCATGGCCCGCATTGCCGCCTCCGAAGAGGAAGAGGGCGAGATCGAAGACGAGACCGAATAGGCTTTGGCCCGGGTCGGGTGGCGTCTCGGCCGCCCGATCAGGCCCGACTCTGGTTCATGACTTTCGACACGCGCGCGGCTCGCTTTGCAGACCGTAGTATCGTTTCCTGAACTCTCATTGCCCGGTGGAGTACACCCGTGATTACAAGCAGACCCTCCTGTTTCAGCCCCTCGCGCATCGCTTTCGGATTGTTGCTGGCGCTTCTGGCCGGACTGGCCGTGGCACAGACCAAGCTGCTGCGTTTTCCCGACATCCACGGCGACCATGTCGTATTCAGCTACGGCGGCGACCTTTGGTCGGCGCCGGCGGCGGGTGGGACGGCCTGGCGCCTGACCGCTCATCCGGGGCTGGAGCTGTTTCCGAAATTTTCGCCGGACGGTCGCTGGATCGCGTTTACCGGGCAGTATGCTGGCGACGAACAGGTCTATGTCATGCCGGCCTCCGGGGGCGAGCCCGAGCAGTTGACCTGGTACCCGGCTTCCGGGCCTCTGCCGCCGCGCTGGGGCTACGATAACCAGGTCTATGGCTGGACACCGGATGGCGAGGCCGTGCTGTTCCGTTCCCAGCGCGATGCCTGGGGCTCTTCGACGGCGCGACTCTACACCGTGGCGCGCGACGGCGGCCCGCCCGAGGTTCTCCCAATGCCGGTCTCCGGTGCCGGCACGTTCAGCGACGACGGATCGAAGATTTTCTATTCCCCGCTGTTCCGTGATTTCCGCACCTGGAAGCGTTACCAGGGCGGTTGGGCCCAGGATCTGTGGCTGTTCGACCTGGAGGCCGGTGATGCCCGCCAGATTACCGATCACGAGCGCACCGAGCGCGACCCGATGTGGATCGACGGCCAGGCCTATTTCGTCTCCGACCGCGACGGCACGCTCAATCTCTACCGCACCGACGCCGAGGGCGGCGAGTCCGAGCAACTGACTGCGCACGAAGACTACGATGTGCGCTGGGCCAGCGCCGATCGCGACGGCCGCATCGTGTATGAACACGGTGGCTTGCTGCGCGTCTTCGATACCGGCAATGGCACGGATGCCGGCATCGATATCTACGTACCCGACGACGGTATCAACCGTCACGTGCGCAGCGTCGACGTGTCGGATCAGATCAATGATGCCCGCCTGAGCCCGACCGGCATGCGGGTCTTGTTCGGGGCGCGCGGCAATCTGTTCAATGCGCCGGTCGACAAGGGCGTGACGCGCGCGATCACGCACCGCTCCTACGCCCACGAGCGCGAGGTCGACTGGTCGCCGGACGGCAAGACGGTGGCATTCGTATCCGATGTCAGCGGCGAGGAAGAGCTCTACACCGCGCCGGCAGACGGCAGCGCCGAACCTGCAGCGCTGACCACGGGCAACCAGACGCGCTTCTACCATCCGCGTTACTCCCCCGACGGTGAACGCATTGCCATATCCGACAAGGACGGCATCATCTACGTCATTGCTGCCGACGGTGGCGGTGGGCTCGAACGGGTCGGCCGCGATCCGGGCTGGCGCAATCGTGACTATGTCTGGTCGCCGGACGGTCAGTGGCTGGCCTTCAGCCTGACGCAGGACAACGGTCTGCGCGCGCTGTACCTGCACGACATCGACGGTGGCGAGACCCATCAGATCACCGAAGGCCTGTTCTCGGAATACGGGCCGGCCTTCTCGCCTGACGGCAAGGCGCTGTATTTCGTCGCCGACCGTGAGTTCTCGCCTCAAATCTCCGGTCGAGAGTGGAACTACGCCACCGACCGCGTGAGTGGCATCTACGCCTTCCTGCTCGACCCGGAAGCCGACAACCCCTTCGCCCCCGAAGATGCCGAAGAAGACGGCATGAACGGCGCTGATGAAAATGGCAATGGCAAGGACAAGGACGAAGACTCGGACGATGAACGCATCGTCGTCGAGCTCGACGACCTGTCCGAACGACTGGTGCGCGTGCCGGTCGACGCTGGTAACTACAGCAACCTTGTGGTGGCCGAAAACGGTGTCCTGTTCGGAGAACGCGATGCGTTCTACTACGGTCGCGGGCCGGAAGCGCCGCCGCGCTTGAAGCTGTTCAAGTTCGACGAGCGCAAGGTGGTTGATTTCGTCTCGGGCGTGCAGGGCGTCGACGCCAGCCTCGACGGCAAGCGGGTGCTGGTACGCAGCGGCGGCGGTTGGAAGGTCTACGACATCGCCAAGGAAGGTAAGGATGGCAAAGACGTCGTCACGAGCGGCCTGACTGCCCAGGTCGATCCGGTGGCCGAGTGGCGCACCATTTTCGACGAGGTGTGGCGACGCTTCCGCGACCACTTCTACGTCGAGAACATGCACGGCTACGATTGGGAGGCCCTGCGCGAGCGCTATCTTCCGCTGCTCGAGCACGTTGCCCACCGCAGCGATCTCAATTACCTGATCGGTGAAATGATTGCCGAGCTCAATGTTTCGCACGCCTACGTCAGCGGCGGTGATGAGCGCCTGCCCGAACGGCCGTCCGTGGCTTTGCTGGGCGCGCGTTTCGAAATCGACGGCGGCCGCTATCGCATTGCCGAGATCCTGGAGGGCCAGAACGACGAGCCGCGCTATCGCTCGCCGCTCACTGCCGCCGGTGTCGACGTGTCCGAAGGCGACTATATCCTGGCCATCAATGGACGCTCGCTCAGTGCCGAAGCAAACATCTACCAGCAACTGACAATACCGTCCGGCCAGGCCCTGTCCCTGACAGTGTCTTCGCGCGCCGATGGACGCGATGCCCGCGAGGTGCTGGTCGAGCCGATCGCCGACGAGACTTCGCTGCATTACCTGGCCTGGGTACTGGCCAATCACCGCCGCGTGACCGAGGCCACCGACGGCCGCGTCGGCTATCTGCATGTCCCTGACATGGGGCCGAACGGCATTCGCGAGTTCATCAAGTGGTTCTACGGCCAGATCCGCAAGGACGGCCTGGTCGTCGACGTGCGTTCTAACGGCGGCGGCAACGTTTCGCAGATGCTGATCGAGCGCCTGTCGCGCAAGCCGCTGTCACTGGGCTACTCACGCACCCAGCCCAACGTGTCGACTTATCCGTACCAGGCCTTCAATGGCCACATGGCGGCGATTCTCGACGAAAACTCGGCTTCCGACGGCGATATCTTCCCCTGGCAGTTCCGCAATGCCGGGCTTGGACCGCTGATCGGCAAACAGAGCTGGGGCGGGGTGGTCGGCATCACCAGCCACGGTCCGGTGATCGACGGCGGTTCGGTCAATGTGCCGGAGTTCGGTTTCCTGAACGTCGACGGTGAGTGGGTGATCGAAGGCGAGGGCGTCGCGCCCGATATCGAGGTCGAGAACGATCCGGCCAGCGTGATCGCCGGTGAGGATCCACAACTCGAGCGTGCCATCGAGGAAGTGATGAAGCAGATCGAGGCCGATCCGCCGCGCTTCCCCGAGCGTCCGGAGCCGCCGGTGAAGGTGAATTAGATTTCAATTTGGAACCGCAGATGAACGCAGATCAACGCAGATAAGAGAAAAGTATTTTTCCATCTGCGTTAATCAGCGTTCATCTGCGGTTTAATTCATACCGGGTTCAACCAGCCTCGAGCCAGTCTTCCATCGGCGGGCAGGAGCAGACCAGGTTGCGGTCACCGTAGACGTTGTCGACGCGGCCGACCGGGGCGAAGTACTTGCCCAATCTGAGTTCCTTGACCGGCCAGCCGGCATCCCGGCGCGTGTACGCATGCGGCCAGTCGTCGGCGCCCAGTTCCTCGATTGTGTGCGGTGCATTCTTGAGCGGGTTGTCCTCGGCATCCCATTCGCCGCTGGCGACGCGCTCGATCTCGCGCCGGATGGCGATCATGGCCTGGATGAAACGATCGATTTCGGCCTTCGATTCGCTTTCGGTCGGCTCGATCATCAGGGTGCCGGGCACCGGCCAGGACATGGTCGGGGCGTGGAAGCCGTAGTCGATCAGGCGTTTGGCGACATCTTCCTCGGTGATCCCGGCGCTGTCCTTGAAGGGCCTGAGGTCGACGATGCACTCGTGGGCGATGCGTCCGTTGCGGCCGGTGTAGAGAATGTCGTAGTGGCCTTCGAGTCGTTTCGCAATGTAGTTGGCGTTGAGAATGGCGACCTCGGTGGCGCGCTTGAGTCCGTCGCTGCCCATCATGCGGATGTAGACCCAGGAGATCGGCAGGATGCCGGCGCTGCCCCAGGGAGCGGCCGCCACCGGCGGGTTGTGGCCGTGCTCGGGGCCGAGCAGGCCGCTGCCGTGGCCCGGCAGGAAGGGAATCAGGTGCTCGCGCACGCCGATCGGCCCGATGCCGGGCCCGCCGCCGCCGTGCGGAATGCAGAAGGTCTTGTGCAGGTTGAGATGGCAGACATCGGCGTATTCGGCGATGCGTGACCAGCCGACCAGGGCGTTGAGGTTGGCGCCGTCGAGATAGACCAGGCCGCCGGCTTCGCGCACCTGATTGCAGATATCGACCACCGATTCCTCGAATACGCCATGGGTGGACGGGTAGGTGATCATCAGGGCGGCGAGGCGCTCACGGTGTTTTTCGATCTTGGCGGCCAGGTCGTCGAGATCGATGTTGCCTTGCTTGTCGCAGGCGACCACGACGATGTCCATGCCGGTCATCTGCGCACTGGCCGGGTTGGTGCCGTGCGCGGAGGAGGGAATCAGACAGACCTTGCGATCGACATTGCCCTTGTGTTCGTGCCAGCCCTTGATCGCCAACAGGCCGGCGTATTCGCCCTGCGAGCCGGCGTTGGGCTGCAGCGAGACGGCAGCGAAGCCGGTGATTTCGCGCAGCATGCGCTCGAGCTCGTCGATCAGCTGGTGGTAGCCGCGCGCCTGCTCCCAGGGACACAAGGGGTGCAGCTCGGCGAACTCCGGCCAGGTCACCGGGATCATTTCGGCGGTGGCATTGAGCTTCATGGTGCACGAGCCGAGCGGAATCATGGCATGCGCCAGACTCAGGTCGCGGTTTTCCAGGCGCTTGAGATAGCGCAGCATCTCGGTCTCGGAGTGATATCGGCCGAAGACCTCGTGTTCGAGCAAGGGCGAGCGGCGCTGCAGGGCTTCCGGGATGGCCTGGAAATCCGCCGCGAGCGCGGCGTCGAGGGTGGCGATATCGTCGGGCTTGTTGCCGCGGAAGATGCCGAGCAGGGCGGCGAGGTGATGGCGATGGGTCTGCTCATTGACGCTGATGCCGATGTAGCCCTCGCGGTCGGCGCGCAGGTTGATGCCGGCCTGGTGGGCGCGGTGGAGCAGGGCCTGGCGGTTGGGTTCGTCGACGCGCACCGACAGGGTGTCGAAGTAGTACTCGCTCTCGAGCTCGTAGCCGGCATCGACCACGCCCCGCGCCAGAATGGCGGTCTGGCGATGAATGCGGTTGGCGATCTTCTTCAATCCGCCGGGCCCGTGCCAGACGGCGTAGAAACCGGCCATGACCGCCAGCAGTGCCTGCGCCGTGCAGATGTTGCTCATCGCCTTTTCGCGGCGGATGTGCTGTTCGCGGGTCTGCAGGGCCATGCGCAGGGCCGGGTTGCCATGACGGTCTTTCGAGACGCCGATGATGCGTCCGGGCACGCTGCGCCGGTAGTCTTCCCGGGTGGCGAAGAAGGCCGCGTGCGGCCCGCCATAGGCCATCGGCACACCGAAGCGCTGGGCGCTGCCGACGACCACGTCCACCCCGGCCTGACCGGGGGATTCGAGCTTGACCAGTGCCATCGGGTCGGCGGCAACAGCCACCAGGGCATTGCGCTCGTGGGCCGCTTCGACGATGCCGGCAAGCGGCAAGACAGCGCCGTTGGCGCCCGGGTACTGGGTCAGTACGCCGAAGCAGTCGGTCTGTTCGATGGCAGTCGCGAGGTCCTCGTGGACCTGGACGTCGATATCCAGGTGTCGGCCGCGATTGGCGACCACGTCGATGGTCTGCGGCAGACAGTTGGCGTCGACCAGGAAGACTTCGCTCTTGTTCTTGCGATTGACCCGCCTGAGCATGGCCATGGCTTCGGCGGCCGCGGTGGCCTCGTCCAGCAGGGAGGCGTTGGCCAGCTCCATGCCGGTCAGGTCCATGATCATCTGCTGAAAGTTGAGCATGCCTTCCAGGCGGCCCTGGGAGATCTCGGCCTGATAAGGCGTGTAGGCGGTGTACCAGCCGGGATTTTCCAGCACGTTGCGCAGGATCACCGGGGGTGTGAGTGTGGGGTGGTAGCCGAGCCCGATCATCGAGTGATTGACCGTGTTGTGACCGGCCATACCGCGAATGTGTTCGAGTACACGCTCCTCGTTGTCGCTCTGCGGCAGGTCGAGCGGCGCGTCGCTGCGGATGCTGCCCGGCATCGTCTCCAGCAGCAGGGATTCGAGCGAGTCGCAGCCGACCGCTTCGAGCATCTCGTGGATATCGCTGCTGCGCGGTCCGATGTGTCGACCGACGAAGTCGTCGTGTGATTCGTGGGCGTGGAGGGGCGTGGCGGTGTTCCGTTGATCGGTCATTGCAGCAACAATCCTTGCGCGGAAGTCTTGAACAGGTAGTGGTCGACCAGCAGGAAGGCGAACAGCGCCATCAGGTAGACCACCGAGTAGTTGAACATGTGCATCGTCAGCTGCTCGTTGTCGGAGCGCATGATGGCGACGGCATAGCCCAGGAAGCCGAGGTTGAGAATCATCGCCCCGGCCAGGTAGGCCAGGCCGCTCATGCCGGTCAGCCAGGGCAGCAGGGTGACCAGCACGAGGATGATGGTGTAGAACAGAATCTGCCAGCGGGTGAAGGCGACGCCGTGGGTGACCGGCAGCATGGGCACATCGGCCGCGGCGTAATCATGCCGGCGGTGAATCGCCAGGGCCCAGAAATGCGGTGGTGTCCAGACAAACACGATCAGGAACAGGATCAGGGCGTGGGCGTGTACCTCGCCGGTCACGGCGACCCAGCCCAGCACAGGCGGGGCCGCCCCGGCGGCGCCGCCGATGACGATGTTCTGTGGCGTGGCCCGCTTGAGCCAGGCGGTGTAGACCACGGCATAGCCGATCAGGCTGGCGAAGGTCAGCACGGCCGTGAGCGGATTGACCAGCAGGCTGAGAATCAGCATGGAGAGCGCGGCCAGTACCAGGGCAAACACCAGGGCCTGGCGGCGGTTGAGCTGGTTGGTCGGCAACGGCCGATTGCGGGTGCGCACCATGATGCGGTCGGCGCGTTCGTCGAGCAGGTGGTTGATGGCCGCCGCCGAAGCCGCTGCCATGCCGATACCGAGCGTGCCCCAGACCAGGGCGTCGAGCGGGATCATGCCGGGTACGGCCAGCGCCATGCCGACGATCGCTGTGAATACGATCAGCGCCACCACTCTGAGCTTGCACAGGCCCAGAAAGAAGCGCGTTCGCTGCCAGATTGATGCAGTCGCTGCGGTCATGCGTAGTGGCCGGGGATATCGATGTGCCGGGCCTATTGGGGCCCGGTCTGGGTCCAGGTGAGCAAGCGCTTGAGATCGCGCCGCATGCCATTGAATTCCGCCTCGGGCGGATATCGCAATATTATATGGCCGTCGGGATCGACGATGTAGCTGATTGCCTCAGAACCGCGGTCGGGCAGGCTTTGCGCAAGCGCCAGACCGGCCTCGGCGTGCACCACCCGGATGTCCGTGGCCAATTCGTCGATCGCCGTCAGCGTGGCCGCATTCAGGCGCGATTCGCTGACCAGCATCAGCCCGATTTCCGGTTGGTGACGGTCTTGCGCCGTGCGAACCTGGCGCATCCAGTACAGGGCGTCGAGACAGTCCTCGCCGCAGTTTCCCGAACGGTAGTGGAGCAATTGCCACTGGCCGGCCAGATCCTCGCGGCTGAAGCGGATTCCCGCTGCAGTCTGGAGCTCGAAGTCATCAAGTCGCGGCGGCGGGGTGATCAGTTCGCCGTGATTTCGGGTCTCGCCCGGGCGCCAGTCCAGCCACTGGCTGTTGAGCAGCACGGCCAGCAGCACCGGCGTGAAAAAGACAAGCAGTACGGCAATGAAAGTCGTTTTTTTGGTCATTTTCGAAGGCTTCCCAGCCAGCGCCAGGTCAGGAAAATCCAGATCAGGAAGACGACCACGGCCATGGTGATCCATTGCCAGGCATACGCCCGGTGCCGGTCAGGGCCGAATACCACAGGCCGCCAGGGGTCGCCGGTGAGATGGGCGGGATGCTCGGGGTCGAGCAGGATAACCCGGTCGCCCAGCCCGTGCCCGAGGGCTTCCGCCACCCGCTCGAGATCGAGGTAGGTGACCAGCTGGGGCCAGTCCTCGGCATCGAGTGCCCGTGCCTCGCCCAGTTGACGGCCCACCCGGGGCGCATCGACCAGGCGGCCGGTGATCGACATCGTGTCGCCCGGTGTTTCGATGGCGGGAAGGCCGGCGCTGCGGTCGGGCAGGGCATGCCAGCCCCGATTGACCAGCCAGGTCTTGTCCTGGCCGCCGGGCATGAAAGGGGTATAGACGTGAACGCCCGCCTGGCCGGCCCGGACCTGGTTGTCGAGCAGGATCAGGCGCTGATTGTCGAAGCGTCCGCGGGCGTCGACCTGTATCGGTCCCTCCTGCGCTTGGCTCGCGGCGGTTTCCAGCGCAAGGGCGGGTGCCTGTTCCCAGCCTTCGACCAGATCGCGCTTGTAGGCTGCGCGGTCAAATTGCCAGTTAGCCAGATGAACACACAGCAGGATGACCCCGGCGGCGGCCAGGTGGGGCAGTAGACGAACCGAGAGGGATCGAAGCGCGCGCATCACAGCGGACCATTATAATGGGGTGGTGTCACTCTGGAGTCACGTCTTGGCCAGCAAGATCCTGATCATCGCTGCATTTCTCGTCATTCTCTACACCCTGGCGTCCAGCTTCTATTTCCTGGTGAAGGATTCCGGCGATGGGGATCGGACCGTGCGCCGGCTGAGCTGGCGGGTCGGCCTGTCGCTGGGACTGGTGATCCTGCTCTGGATTGGATTTCAGCTCGGCTGGATCGAGCCGCAGGGCGTCAACCCCGTCCGTTATCCATCGGAAGGCTGAATGTCACTCCGAGCGCAGTCTATCGAGCGTGGAATCCGCGCTCGAGACCCTGAACTCGCCCGGGGCTTCGACCATGAGGTGCTTGACGACGCCGTCGCGCACGATCATGGCGTAGCGCTGTGAGCGAAGCCCCATGCCAAACGAACTGGCGTCTTTTTCGAGACCGAGCGCGAGGGTGAGCTCGGCGTTGCCGTCGGCTGCCATCACGATGTGCTCGCCGACCCCGGCTGATTGACCCCAGGCGTTCATCACGAAGACATCATTGACGGCGATGCACACGATGCGGTCGGCGCCGGCAGCGAGAATGTCGGTGGCGCGCTCGACAAAGCCGGGCAGATGCCGAGCCGAGCAGGTCGGCGTGAATGCCCCGGGGACCGCGAAAATGACGCTGGTCCCGGTGCCAAAAAGTGTGTTGGTCGACAGTCCGGAAGGTCCTTCCGGTGTCATCACGGTCAGCGTCGCTTCCGGTACCCGCTCACCGACCTCGATCGTCATTCTCAGGCAGACAGGGCGCTGTCGATTGCCTTGAGCAGTTCCTTCTTGTCGACCGGCTTGGTGATATACGCGGCTGCGCCCTGGCGCATGCCCCAGATGCGATCCGTTTCCTGATCTTTCGTGGTCACGAAAATGATCGGGATATTGGCGGTGGATTCGTCCTTGCCGATGCGTCGAGTGGCCTGGAAACCATTGAGCCCGGGCATGACGATGTCCATCAGGATCACGTCAGGCAAGTGCCCCTTGGCCTGCTCGACGCCTTCCTCGCCGCTGGTGGCGGTTATCACTTCGTGGCCGCCGCCCTCGACAATTTTCTGGAGCGAGTACAGATGGGTTTCGGAGTCGTCCACGATCAGAATCTTGGCCATGAGTATCCCTTGTTTATCGATTGTGAGCTCGAAATCGGCAGATGCTCATCATACCCGAATCGACCCGATTCTTCCTCATTCGCCCACGCGCACGACGATCCGGCCACGTCCGTTTCCGGCCAGCAGTTTTTCGAATGCCGAGTCCAGGGATTCCAGGTCGACCGGCTCGGCGGCGATGCGATCGAGGTGCCGGGGTCGCCAGTCGCCAGCCAGGCGCTGCCAGATTTCCTTGCGGATCGGGTAGGGGCAGCCGGCCGAATTGATGCCCAGCAGGCCGATCCCGCGAATGATGAAGGGCATGACCGTGGTGTTGAGGCCGATGCCGCCGGCCATGCCACACGCGGCGATGTTGCCCCAGGGCTTGATCACGCGGGTCAGTCCGGAGAGGGTGTCGCCACCGACACTGTCGAGGGCGCCGGCGAACTGTGCCGAGGCCAGGGGAGATTCCGGCCAGTAGAGCTCGTGGCGGGAAATGCACTGCGATGCGCCCAGCTCATGCAGCCACTCGAACTCGTCTTCCTTGCCGGAAATTGCGCTGACCTCATAGCCGGCCTTCGAGTAGATGTCGACGGCGAGCGATCCCACTCCGCCGGAGGCGCCAGTTACCGCAATCGGACCCATGTCGGGCGTTTGCCCGTTGGCTTCCATTCGCCACAGGCCCAGGGCGGCGGTAAAGCCGGCCGTGCCCAGGATCATCGCCTCGTGCAGGTTGAGGCCTTCCGGAAGCGGCACCAGCCAGTCGGAGGGTGCGCGCAGGTATTCGCTGTAGCCGCCGTCGCGTGTTTCCGACAGGCCGCTGCCGGTGATCAGGACCTCGTCGCCTTCTGAAAAGGCATCGCTCTCGGATGCCACCACCGTACCGGCCGCGTCGATTCCGCCGTTGAGCGGAAACTTTCGCAGGATCTTGCCCTTGCCGCTGGCGGCCAGCGCGTCCTTGTAGTTGACGCTGGAGTAGGCGACCCGGATGACGACATCGCCCTCGGTCTGCGCGTCGATCGATTGCTCGACCAGCTCGGCGCGATAGCCGTCCTCGTCGTCGTCGATGCGGAATGCTCGGAACTTATCGGGAGTACTGCTCACTGATCTTCCTTGCGGCGTTCGATGAAACCGCAGATTTCGCAGATTTGCGCAGATTGGAATATGAAGCTTCCAATCAAATCTGTGTCAATCTGCGTAATCTGCGGTTTCAAGAACTCAACGTCATCAATTAGCCTTGTGAATAGCGCGCTTGTCCACGGCCAGGGCCGCTTCGTGCACGGCCTCCGACAGGGTCGGGTGGGCGTGGATGATGCGGGCCAGATCCTCGCTTGCGCCGGCGAACTCCATCGTCACCACGCATTCGGCGATCAACTCGGAGGCGTTGGGGCCGATGATCTGCACACCGAGCACCCGGTCGCTTTCGGCGTCGGCGATGACTTTCACGGCGCCGGGGGCATCGCCCATGGCCAGGCCGCGGCCGGTGGCGGCAAACGGGAAATTGCCGGCGCGGTATTCGACGCCTTCGTCCTTGAGCTGCCTTTCGGTCTTGCCGACCCATGCGATTTCCGGGTCGGTGTAGATCACCCAGGGCACGGTGTCGTGGCCGAAGTGACCATGGCCGCCGGCGATGGTCTCGACCACCGCGATACCTTCTTCAGAGGCCTTGTGGGCGAGCATCGGGCCGCGCACGAGGTCGCCGACGGCCCACACGTTCTCGGCCGAGCTGCGACAGTGATCGTCGACCTCGACCTGGCCGCGGTCGGTCAGCTTTACGCCACAATCCTCGGCCAGCAGGCCCTCGCTGGCCGCCTTGCGGCCGACGGCCACCAGCAGTTTGTCGAAGGTCTCGCTGTGTTCCCCATCAGAATCCTCGAAGGTGACGGTCACCTTGCCGTCCTTGATCTCGGCGCCGGACACCTTGGCGCCCAGGCGGATGTCGAGCTTTTGCTTCTTGAACTCGCGTGCCGCTAGCCGCGACATGTCCTTGTCGATGGTCGGCAGCAATTCGTCCATGGCCTCGAACAGCATGACTTCACTGCCCAGGCGTGACCACACACTGCCCATTTCCAGGCCGATCACGCCGGCGCCGATCACGCCCAGGCGCTTGGGCACTTCGGAAAATTCCAGTGCGCCGACATTGTCGACAATGGTTTCGCCGTCGATCTCGACATTCGGGATCGAGAAGGACACAGAGCCGGCAGCGAGCAAAACGTGCTTGCCCTTGGCAGTGAAGGCATCGCCCTCATGCGGGGAAAGCTCCACCTCGCGATCGGCCAGCAGCTTGCCACGGCCATTGACGAACTCGACCTTGTTGGCCTTCAGCAGCTGGTTGACGCCGCCGGTGAGCTGCTTGACCACGCCGTCCTTGCGCTTGAGCATTCTCTCGACGTCGATACTGACTTTCTCGACATTGATGCCGTGGTCGGCGTAGTCGTCCTTCACGTGTACGAAATGTTTCGACGAATCCAGCAGGGCCTTGGACGGAATGCAGCCGATATTCAGGCAGGTACCGCCCGGGGCGGGCTTGCCGTCATCGTTTTGCCGATCGTCGACCAGCAGCACCTTCATCTCGAGCTGCGCGGCGCGAATGGCGGCCACGTACCCGCCGGGTCCGCCGCCGATAACGATCAGATCGAATTCCTTGTCAGCCATTTTTCTTTCCTTGAGATTTGGTTTTCTTGGGAACCGCAGATTTCGCAGATTGACGCAGATTCAAGAATGAAAAAGTGAAGCTCTAGAAACGCAGTGGTGTTGTCACGCGTTGGAGCCCATCTTCGCCGAGCTGATGGTAAAAATCTGCGGAAATCAGCGTAATCTGCGGTTTCAAAAACTCCTTAGGTGCTAGTCGCTCAAAGCCCCAGCAGCATACGGGCCGGGTCTTCGAGCGCTTCCTTGATTGCCACCAGGAACTGGACGGCGTCCTTGCCGTCGATGATGCGGTGGTCGTAGGACAGGGCGATGTACATCATCGGCCGGATGACGATTTCACCGTCGATGGCCACCGGACGTTCCTTGATCGTGTGCATGCCCAGGATCGCAGACTGCGGCATGTTCAGAAGCGGCGTCGACAGCAGCGAACCGAATACGCCGCCGTTGGTAATGGTGAAGGTTCCGCCCTGCAGGTCGTCGAGCTGGATCGTGCCCTTCCTGGCTTTCTCGGCGTAGTCGGCGATACTCAACTCGATCTCGGCCAGGCCCATGCGGTGGGCGTCCCTGATCACCGGCACCAGCAGGCCTCGGTCGGTGGATACGGCAATGCCGATGTCCTGGTAGCCGTGGTAGATGATTTCGTTGTCGTCGACCGAGGCGTTGACCACCGGGTGTTTCTGCAGGGCCTCGCAGGCGGCCTTCACGAAGAAGGACATGAAACCGAGCTTGATGCCGTGTCGCTTCTGGAAGTCTTCCTTGTAGCGGCTGCGGATGTCCATCACCGCCTTGAGATCGACTTCGTTGAAGGAGGTCAGGATTGCGGCGGTGTTCTGTGCTTCCTTCATGCGCTCGGCGATGCGTGAACGCAGGCGCGACATCTTTACGCGCTCTTCCGGGCGTGGGCCGGTGGCACCGCCGGCCATGTGGCTGAGCACATCGCCCTTGGTAATGCGCCCGCCGCGGCCGCTGCCCTCGATCTCGCTGGTGTCGAGATCGTTCTCGGCGGCGAGTCGGCGGGCCGAGGGCGGCAGGTCCTTGTCCGAACCCTTCGACTTGCCGGACTTCTTGTCGTCCTTATCCGCTTCGTCCTTCTTGCGCCCGGACTTGTCGCCCTTGTCGGCGTCCTTCTTCTCAGACTTTTCTTCAGACTCCCCGTCGTCGCCGTCGTCGTCGGACGCTTCGTCATCAGACTTGCTCGGCGCCTCGCCTTCCTTCATCTTCCCCAGCAACTGACCTTCGGTGACGGTTTCGCCTTCCTCTGCGCTGATGTCCTCGAGTACGCCGTCGGCCGGCGCGGGTACCTCGAGCACCACCTTGTCGGTTTCCAGGTCGACCAGATTCTCGTCTCGTTCGACCGCGTCGCCGGGCTTCTTGTGCCATTTGGCGACCGTGGCGTCCGAAACGGATTCGGGCAGATTGGGGACTTTGACTTCAACACTCATCAGTGACTTACTCCGTGAATTTGCCTGGTGTCAGCGCCTCGCCGACCAGGCGCTTTTGTTGTTCGAGGTGGACCTGATAGTAGCCGACCGCCGGGGATGCCGAGCCGTGGCGACCGACGTAGCCGAGTTCCTGCCCGTCGCGGACGCAGGCCTGAAGATGGTGCCGGATCTGGAACCAGGCGCCCTGATTCATGGGCTCTTCCTGGCACCAGACCACTTCGGTGGCCTTGTCGTAGCGCGCAATGATTTCCTGCACTTCCTCGCGCGGGAAGGGATAGAGCTGTTCGACGCGGACCAGGGCGACGTTGTCGACCCCGTCCTCTTGGAGCTGCTTGGCCAGATCGAAGTAGACCTTGCCGGCACAGAAAACGACCCGCTTGACCTTTTTCGGATCGGGTCCGGCCGGATCGTCGATCACCAGCTGGAAATGGCCGTTTTCCAGATCGTCCAGCGACGAGGTCGAGTCCTTGTGCCTGAGCAGCGATTTGGGCGTCATGACGATGAGCGGCTTGCGGAAGCGCCTGAGCATCTGGCGCCGCAGCATGTGGAACATCTGCGACGGCAGCGTCGGTACGCAAACCTGGATGTTGGCACCCGAGCACAATTGCATGAAGCGCTCGAGCCGGGCCGAGGAGTGTTCCGGTCCCTGGCCTTCGTAGCCGTGCGGCAGGAACATCACCAGGCCGCACAGCCGCCCCCACTTGGCTTCGCCCGAAGCGATGAACTGGTCGATCACGACCTGGGCGCCGTTGACGAAATCGCCGAACTGCGCTTCCCAGATGGTCAATGTCGAGGGCTCGGCGGTGGCGAAGCCATATTCGAAGCCGAGCACCGCCTCTTCGGACAGCAGGGAGTCGATCACGGTCACGCGTCGGGGATCCTCATGCAACTGTTGCAACGGCAGGATCGAGGCGCCGTCGGCCTGGCTGTGCAGGACGGCGTGGCGGTGGAAGAAGGTGCCGCGGCCGGAATCCTGGCCGACCAGGCGCAGGCCGTGACCGGCGTCGATCAGGCTGGCGTAGGCCATGGTTTCAGCGAAACCCCAGTCCATCGGGCTCTCGCCGGCGGCCATCTGATTGCGCGAATCGATGACGCGCTGCACCTGCTTGTGCAGTTCGAAGCCTTCGGGCAGCGTGTTCATGCGTCCGGACAATTCGCGGATGGTGGCGGCATCGACGCCGGTCTGCACCTGTTCGCGCCAGTCGGCCTCGAGATAGGGTTCCCAGTCCACCGTTTCGATGGCCTCGTCCTCGCTCAACAGGTCGACGACAGGCTCGCCGGCATCGAGCTTGTCGCGATAGGCCTTGTTGGCCGCCTCGATCTGACCCTTATCGATCAGCCCTTCCTGAATCAACTGGTCGGCGTACTGCTTGCGTACCGTGTCGAGCTTGCGGATGACGCTGTACATGTTCGGCTGAGTCGCGGCCGGCTCGTCGGCCTCGTTATGGCCGAGCCGGCGGTAACAGACCAGGTCGAGCACCACGTCCTTCTTGAACTCGCGCCGGAAATCGGCCAGCACCCGGGTGGCGAACAGCACCGCCTCGGGATCGTCGCCGTTGACGTGCAGGATCGGCGCCTGGACCATCTTGGCCACTTCCGTGCAATACAGCGTCGAGCGCGCGTCGAGCGGGTTCGACGTGGTAAAGCCGATCTGGTTGTTGACCACGACATGGAACGTACCGCCGACGGCGAAGCCGCGCGCCTGCGACATGTTGAGCAGTTCCATGTTGACGCCCTGGCCGGCAATGGCGGCATCGCCGTGAATCAGGACCGGCAGCACCTGCTCACGGCGGTCGTCCCTGAGCCGGGCCTGACGGGCGCGGGCCGAACCGGCTACCACCGGATTGACGATCTCGAGGTGCGAAGGATTGAAGGCCAGGGCCAGGTGCATGGGCCCGCCCGGCGTGGGCACATCGGAACTGAAGCCCAGGTGGTATTTCACATCGCCGGTGCGGTTCGGGTCATCGCGCGCGATCTTGCCCTCGAACTCGGCGAACAGTTCGCCCGGGCTCTTGCCGAGAATGTTGACCAGCACGTTGAGCCGGCCGCGGTGCGCCATGCCGATGACCATCTCGCGCACGCCCTGGCTGCCAGTATGGCGAATCAGGGAGTCGAGCAGCGGAATCATGGTCTCGCCGCCCTCGAGCGAAAATCGTTTCTGACCGACGTACTTCGAATGCAGATACTTTTCCATGCCTTCTGCAGCCGAGAGTTTGTCGAGCAGTCGCTTGCGTTCCTCGGATTCGGGCGTGTAGTGGCCGCGTGCGCCCTCGAGACGCTGCTGCAGCCAGCGGCGCTGGTTGGTGTCGGTGATGTGCATGTACTCGACACCGATGCTGCCGCAGTAGGTATGGCGGCAGATCTCGATGATTTCTTTCAGCGCCAGGTGATCCGGGCCGGCTAGCGAGCCGGTGTGAAACTCGGTGTCGAGGTCGGCGTCGCTGAGGCTGTGAAAGCCCAGCTCGAGGTCAGGTACCTTGGGCCGTTTGCTGATGCCGAGCGGATCGAGCTGTGCACGCTGGTGACCGCGAACCCGATAGGCATTGATCAAACGCAGGACGCCCGCCTGTTTGAAGTCCTCGGCGGCGGTGCCGGCACTGTAATGACCATTGGCGGCGAGCGCCTGGAAATGGGCTTCGATCCGGCGATGGCGGGTTTCGGTGTCGACCGAGTCGGCCAATTGGCCGAACAGCTTCTGCCACTGTTCGGGAACCGACTCCGGGTCGTCGAGCCAGTGTTCATAGAAGGCTTCGACGTAATCGGCATTACCCCCGGAAAGATGAGAATTCCGGTACTGCTCCTGAAGGAAGTCGGTCATTACAAGCGCGGCCTGGATCGCGTCCCGGTCAAAGACGGTTGATTATAACGGGGGCACCGGATTGATTGGGCCGAATCTCCCGAATTGATCAGATATAGCGGTCTATTTCGGCGGCCATTTGTGCAGCATTGCCGATGTAGTTCGCCGGTGTGAGTTCAAGCAGTCGGTTGCGGTCGGATGCCGGGATGTCGAGATCCTGGATGAATGCCCGAAGCTTTTCGCGATCGATCCCCTGTCCCCGGGTCAGTGCCTTGAGCTTCTCGTAGGGCTCGGGCACGCCGTGCAGGCGCATCACCGTCTGCACGGCCTCGGCCAGCACTTCCCAGGCACGCTCCAGATCCTCGGCCAGGCGTTGTTCGTTGGGCGCGATGCGATCCAGGCCCTTGAGAACCGACTGCCAGGCCAGCGAACAGTAACCGAAGGCCGAGCCGAGCGAGCGCTGTACGGTCGAGTCGGTGAGATCACGCTGGAAGCGCGAGATCGGCAGCTTGCCGGCCAGGTGACCGAGCAGGGCATTGGCCAGGCCGAGGTTGCCCTCGCCGTTTTCGAAGTCGATCGGGTTGACCTTGTGCGGCATGGTCGAGGAACCGACTTCACCTTCGATCAGGTTCTGGCGGAAATAGCCCAATGATATGTAGCCCCAGGCATCGCGCGCGAAATCGAGCAGCACCGTGTTGATGCGCATCAGCGCATGGGCGACCTCGGCGATCATGTCGTGGGGCTCGATCTGGGTGGTATAGGGATTCCAGACCAGGCCCAGATCCTCGACCAGGGCGCGCGCCAGTGCCGGCCAGTCGACGTCCGGGCAGGCGGCCATATGGGCGTTGAAATTGCCCACCGCACCGTTGATCTTGCCGCTGATCTCGACCTGATCGAGCGCGCGGCGCTGTCGGCGCAGGCGGAAAACGACGTTCGCCAGTTCCTTGCCCAGGGTCGTCGGCGAGGCGGTCTGTCCGTGGGTGCGCGAAAGCATCGGCATTTCGGCCGTGTCCTTCGCCATGCCGGCCAGCCGGCGGTCGAGCTCGGCCAGCAGGGGATCGAGTTCCTGCACCACTGCGTGACGGATGATCAGCGCCCAGGCCAGGTTGTTGATGTCCTCGGAAGTGCAGGCAAAGTGGACGAACTCGGTGAACGGCTTGAGCGATTCGCGTTCGGAAAGCCGCTGCTTGAGCCAGTATTCAACCGCCTTGACGTCGTGGTTGGTGGTCTTTTCGATGGCCTTGATTGCCGCGGCATCCGCATCATCGAACTGCTCGAACAGGCGATCCAGAAACTCGCGGTCCGCGCGCGCGAGCGCGGGCAGGGCGGGGAAAGCGGGTTCGGCCGCCAGGGCCTGGAACCAGGCCACCTCGACGCGAACGCGTTGCCGGATCAGCCCGGCCTCCGAGGCCAGTTTTCGCAGTCCTTCAAGGCGGCCGGCGTAGCGGCCGTCCAGCGGCGAGAGTGCGGTCAGGGCCTGGATGTCCATGAGACTGAAATACCAATTGGGAGCAGGCCGGAATGATACCGCAGTCGGCGGGATTCAATCGGCGAGGAAATCCGCCAGGGTGTCGGAAACGGCGGCGATGCCGGCCACGCCGTTGAGATGACCCATGGGTCCCGGGATGGTCTGCAGCCGGCTGTTCGCACCCGCCGCCTCGAGTTGCCGATGAGCGTCGCGGGCGAGCTGTGGACGCAGCAGCAGGTCGCCTTCGGCGGGCAGGAACAGGGTCCTGGCCTGCACGCGCTCAAGGGCCGAGTCGAGGTCACCGTCGTGGCCGGCGATGAACAGCTGGCTGGCGCGCACCAGGTAGAGAATGTGGTTGGCGTCCGACACGAGGGCGCGCTGGCGGGCCCGTTCTTCCAACCAGTCGGTGACGGCGAAACCGCTGTCGATGCCGGCCAGCGCGCGGTCGGTCAGATTGTCGTGCTGCGGGAACCGGCGGTCGAAGAAATCGGGATGAAGGGCGTTGAGGGTGATCTGCATCAGGCTCGTGGTCAGGCCGTCCAGCGGTCGCTCCTGGCCGTAGTAGCGACCGGCGCGCCAGTTCGGATCGAGCCGGATCGGTCGGGCCCAGCTTTCCAGCAGCGCGACTTCCCACGGTCCCATGCGGGCAGCGCCGATGGCCGAGACCATGCGTTCGACCCGTTCGGGATAGGTCACCGCCCATTCCAGGGCCTGGAACGAGCCCATGGAGGCGCCGATGACCGCGTGCAGGCGCTCGATGCCGAGCGAATCGAGCAGCCGTCGCTGCACCTCGACAAAATCACGGATGGTCACGACCGGAAAATCGCTCCCCCAGGCCTGGCCGGTCTCCGGGTTGATACTGGCCGGGCCGGTGGTGATGACCTGCTCGTCGTGGACGTTGGCATTGACCAGAGTGTCGGCGCTGATGACGTAGAAGCGGTCGGTATCGATCGCCTTGCCCGGTCCGATGATGGCATCCCAGTAGCCCGGTTCCGGGTCGTCCGGGTGGTAGCGACCCGCGGCATGTGAGGTGCCGGAGAAGAAATGCGTGATCAGGATGACGTTGGAGCGATCCTCGTTCAGTTCACCGTAGGCCTCCCAGCCGACACGAACCTCCGGCAGGGTTGTGCCACCGAATGTCGTGAAATCCTCGGTCACGAACTCACGCTTATCAACCAGCAATTGATCGGCATTGGCCGAAAGCGCAAGCAGCAGAAACAGGAGCGGAAGAGATTTTTGCAGCATCGGTCGGGGCAGAGTGGGTATCCGGGCTGGAGTCTGCCATGCCCCGGACCCGAGGGCCATTGTCCCTTGGTTCAGGGCATGGATCAGCGGTACTGCCGCAGGTAGCGCCACTCGAACAGGCGTTTGGCCCAGTGCATGGCCCTGAGTGGAGGCAGGGTGCGGTTGGCCTTCTCGCTGCGCGTGACCAGGATGCCGCGATCGTAAAGGTCGACAATGCACATCAATTCGCTCTTGAAGGTGGCCGCGATCGGACGGCCGCCCAGCTCGGCCAGCAGGTTCCTGGCCGCGGCCTCGGCCTGCAGGTCGGCCATGTGCGCCTGCTTGGGCATCCACCCCGGGCCCGGGAAGGAACCGGCATCTCCGGCAACATAGACCCGCTCGAAGCCGCCGACCCGGCAGTGCTCGTCGGCGCGGATCATGCCGCCGTCGGAACGCGGCAGGGACGTATCGTCGAACCAGTCGTTACCGGTCATGCCGGGCATGAACAGGATCAGGTCGGCGGCGAAACGCTCGGTTTCGGTTTCCACGCCGTCTTCGCTGAAACGCTTGGGTTTGCGACCCAGGTGAGTGCGAATCCCCCGCTTTTGCATTTCCCCGAGCAGGCGGTCGACGGCTTTTCCGCCGAGGCGCTGCCCCGGCTTTTCGGCGGGGCTGAAGAAGTGCAGCGTGAAGCGGTCGCGACATTTTTGCTTGCGCAGCCAGGTGTCGATGCCGAACAGGAATTCGAACACCGGCCCCCCGCGCATGGCCGAAGGTTCTTTCGGGTTGCCGGCAAAGCCGAATGCGATCGAGCCCGATTGCATGGCGTGCAGGCGGTCGCGTGCCCGGGCAATCTCCCGAGGCCCGCCGCAGGGCAGGAAACTGTGTTCGATCCCGGGCAGTTTCTTGAGGAACTGACCGCCGCAGGCGATGATCAACCCGTCGTTGGCAATATCGCCGGCTTCGGTGTGTACCGTCCGCCCGTCGTCTGACAGTCCGTTGGCATGCGTGGCATGGTGCTTTACCCGCATGCGCTCGAAAAAGCGATCCAGCGGCACGATCAGGTCTTCGGGCTGACGCTTTCCGGTGGGAATCCAGATTGTTCCCGGGTAGTAGATCAGTTCGGATCGTGGGGACACGACATCGATCCCGAGCTCGGGATTCGCACGCCGCAGTGTGCGAACCGCAGTCAGGGCGGCGAATCCGGATCCGATGACGGTTACGCGTGACATGTCAATCGCTGTGTTTCAGCATGTAATCCAGCGTCAGGCTCGCCAGCGCGCGCACGCCGGTTTCCATCGCCTTCTCGTTGATGCGGAAGTCGGGCGTGTGGTGCGGCGCGACCTCCTTGAGCGGAACATCCTCGGGCGCGGCACCCAGGAAGAAATACAGGCCCGGTACCTCGCGCTGGAAATAGGAGAAATCCTCGGCCGCGGTCAGGGCGTCGATCTGCACGGCCTTGTCGCCAGCCACGCGCCGCAGGCTGGGGGCCATCGCCTCGGTCAGTTCGGGATCGTTGTAGGTCACCGGGTAGCCGCGCTCGATGTCGACCGTGACTTCCGCGCCCTGGCTGGCGGCGATGTGCTCGGCGGTGCGCCGGATGTCGGCGTGGATTTTCTCCTGCATGTCGGGATCGAGGGTGCGGATGGTGCCGATCAGTTCCGCCTCCTCGGGAATGATGTTGTTGCGCACGCCGGCGCGTACCCGGCCGACCGAGATGACCGCGGCAGCCTTGGTCAGTTCGGTCTGCCGGCTTATGACGGTGTTCAGGCCGAGCACGATCTGCGCGGCGGTGGTGATCGGGTCGACGCCGGTCCAGGGGGTGGAGCCGTGCGTCTGCTTGCCGTGCACGGTGATGGTGAACTGGTCGGAGGCCGCCATGGTGCCGGCCGGGCGGTAACCGATCTGGCCGGCCGGCGACGGCGCCCAGATATGCTGGCCGAAGACCACATCGACGTCCGGGTCGGTGAGGACGCCTTCGGCGACCATCATCTCGGCCCCGCCATCCTCGCCCGGCGGAGTGCCTTCCTCGGCCGGCTGAAAGATGAACTTGACCGTGCCGGGGAGTTCATCGCGACGTTCGGCCAGCATCTGCGCGACTCCCATCAGCATGGCCATATGCGAATCGTGACCGCAGGCGTGCGAGACGGGGACTTCCTCGCCCAGGTACTCGCTGGTGACATCGGGCGAGAAGGGCAGGCCGGCCCGTGCGGGCACCGGCAGGGCATCCATGTCGGCGCGCAGGCCGACCACCGGCCCGGGCCGCCCGCCTTGCAGAACGCCCACGACGCCGGTGTGAGCCACGCCCGTGGTCACCTCCATGTCGAGCGAGTGCAGAAATTCGGCGAGGGTCTCAGCCGTGTCGAATTCGCGGTTGGACAATTCGGGGTTGGCGTGGAAATGCCGTCGCCATTCGACCACCTGTTCCTGCAGCGTGTCGGCACGCTGGTCGATGTAGTCGTGCCAGTCTTGTGATGATTGCTGTGCTTCGGCGCCTGTAGTGAATTGCAGGGCCAGGAGTGAGATCAGAATTGGCCGGTACATGGAAAACCTCGGGTGGGGAGCCTGCCGCCATTCTTGCCGGGTCAGTACATGCAGCGCAAGTTCGAAGGTTCAGTCGGTCGAGGGAACGGCCTGAAGCTTGTCGAGCATGCTGTCCTTCTGGCGCCAGAGCTGGTTGATCCAGTCCTGGATGTCGCGGCGGTACTCAGGGTCGTTGTGGTAGTCGCCGCCGCGCAGGTGTTCCGGTATCGGGAGTTGGCGGACGTGAACCTTGATCTCGCCAACCCGGTTGGCAAGCAGGTCGGCCAGGCTCGGGCGGCCATCCGGGTAGGCGATGGTCACGTCGACCAGGGTGTGCAGGGCATCGCCCATGGCATCCAGGGTGAAGGCCAGACCACCGGCCCTGGGCTTGAGCAGATAGCGATAAGGCGAATTCTGGGTGTCGTGCTTGTCCGGTGTGAAACGGGTGCCCTCGACGAAATTGACGATGGCGACGGGCAGGTCGCGAAACTTGCGGCAGGCGCGGCGGGTGGCGGCGATGTCGCGTCCGGCCAGCTCCGGGCGGCGCTCGATCTGCTCGCGTGTGTAGCGCTTCATGAAGGGAAAATCGAGCGCCCACCAGGCCAGTCCCAGCAGCGGTACCCAGATCAACTGGCTCTTGAGAAAAAAGCGTAGCAGGGGCAGGCGACGGTTGAACAACTTCTGAAGAACAGGGATGTCGACCCAGCTCTGGTGATTGCACACCACCAGCATTTGCCCCGCCATTTCCTTGTCGGGCAGGCCCTCGACCTCGATGCGTGTGGCAGTAAAGTGATCAAGCAGCCAGGAATTGACGCTGATCCAACTCGCCGCCAATGCCATCAACACGCGGTTGCACGCCTGACGCACCGGGGTGAAGGGCAGCACTGCCTTGATCAGTGCGACCAGCAGCAGCGGCAGGATATGAACCACGGAATTGGCCGCCAGAAGAGCCCCGCCGAAGATTATGCGCGCCAAGTCACTCAGCTTGACCATCATGGCCGGCATTGTCGCATGAGCGCGGCCCATTCGGCCGGGACGACGACCCGGGGCGGTTATAATTCCCACCTTGGATTTCTTGTAACCTTCCGGACACAGGATCATGAGCGAATTTCGGACCGAAAAGGACAGCATGGGTGAATTGAAAGTGCCGGCTGACGCACTCTGGGGCGCACAGACGCAGCGCGCCGTCGACAATTTCCCGATCAGCGGGCAGCACATGCCCGCACCCTTCATACGTGCCCTGGGCCTGATCAAGGCCGCCTGCGCCGAGGCCAATCGCGAGCTTGACTTGCTGGATGCCGAGCGTGCCGCAGCCATCATCGAGGCCGCTGGCAAGGTGGCCGCCAACGAAGTCGACGATCAATTTCCGATCGACGTCTACCAGACCGGTTCGGGCACCAGCTCGAACATGAACGCCAATGAAGTGATTGCACACCTGGCCGACCCGGAAGGCGAGCTGGGCGTTCATCCCAACGACCACGTCAACATGGGGCAAAGTTCCAACGACGTCATTCCCACGGCGATTCAGGTCAGTGCTTGCCTGATGGCCGCCGAACATCTGCTGCCCGCGCTACACCATCTGGCCGATGTGCTCGGGAAGCGTTCGCAAGAGCTTGCTGACGTGGCCAAGACCGGCCGCACCCACCTGATGGACGCCATGCCGGTGACCCTCGGCCAGGAACTGGCCACCTGGGGCTGCCAGGTGGAAAGCGCCGACAATCGCATCCGGGACGCCCTGGCGCGTATGCGCTACCTGCCGCAGGGCGGTACCGCCGTGGGTACGGGCATCAACGCTCACGAGGAGTTCGGTCAACGAGTGGCCGCGGCCCTGGCCCGCTCGACGGGCTTCGAATTCGACTCGGCCGACAACAAGTTCGAGGGCATTGCCAGCCAGGATGCGGCCGTGGAGCTATCCGGCCAGCTCAAGACCCTGGCGGTTTCGCTGATGAAGATCGCCAACGATCTGCGCTGGATGAATTCCGGTCCACTGGCCGGATTGGGCGAGATCGAGCTCGAGGCCCTGCAGCCCGGCAGCTCGATCATGCCGGGCAAGGTCAACCCGGTCATTCCCGAGGCGGTGTGCATGGTGGCCGCACGCGTGATCGGCAACGACACCACCATCACCGTTGCCGGGCAGTCGGGTAATTTTCAACTCAATGTCATGTTGCCGGTGATCGCCGCCAGCCTCCTCGACAGCCTGACTATCCTGGGTAATGCCGCGCGCCTGCTCGCCGACCGGGCGATCGCCAGCTTCAAGGTGCGCGAGGACAAGCTCGAGGAAGCGCTGTCGCGCAATCCCATCCTGGTGACCGCGCTCAACCCGGTCATCGGCTACGAAAAAGGGGCGGCAGCGGCCAAGAAGGCCTATGCCGAGGGTCGGCCCATCATCGACGTGGCTGCCGAAATGACCGATCTCTCGCGCGAGGAACTCGAGCGGCTGCTCGACCCTGTCAAGCTCACTCGCGGAGGTCTGTGACCCTGGCTCGCAGTCCCTACATCACCCGCGCCGGGCATCGCAGGCTGCAGGATGAATACAAGGACCTGTGGCAGAAAAAGCGCCCCGAGGTCACCCGGGCGCTGAGCGCAGCGGCGGCGGAGGGCGACCGCTCCGAGAACGCCGAGTACATCTATCGCAAGAAGCAGCTGCGGGAAATCGATCGGCGCGTGCGCTACCTGCAAAAGCGCCTGGACGAGGTCAAGCCGGTCCCCACGCGGGAAGATCGGCCCGACCGGATCTTTTTCGGCGCGACCGTCACCCTGGCGGAAGATAACGGCGGCGAAGTCCGCTACCGCATCGTCGGCGTCGATGAAACCGACGCCGAACGCGGCTGGATTTCTATTGACTCGCCCGTGGCGCTGGCGCTTCTGGGGCGGTCGATCGACGACGAGGTCAAGGTACGCACACCCGCCGGTACGCGCCGCCTGGAAATCATCGACATCGATTACGGTGAGCCGGTCGAATCGGACTGAAGCGGCACCAAAGAAAAAAGGCCTTGCGCAGTTGCCCGCGCAAGGCCTTTTCGTTATCTGGCTCCCCGGGTCGGATTCGAACCAACGACCTAGTGATTAACAGTCACCCGCTCTAACCAGCTGAGCTACCGGGGAATGTGAAGCCGCATATTGTGCGGTTAGCGGTTGTTTTCGTCAAGGCGTAGGCGGAAAAAATCCGACTTCCTCAGTCCCATCAGTCGGCCTCATGGTGAACGACGCGGTCTCGCCCCCCGGTCTTGGCACGAAAGACGGCGGCATCGGCTCTGCCGAGCAGGTCGGCGGCCAGCCGGAGGGCATCTTGCTGGCCGGCTCCGGCCGAGGCTACACCGATCGAGATGGTGACCCGGACTGTGGCGCTGCCGTCCGCCGGTTCGAACTTGAGATCGGCGACCGCCTGGCGCAGTTCCTCGCCCAACTTGAGCGCGCCATCGAGATCGGTTTCGGGCAGGACCAGCAGGAACTCTTCCCCGCCGTAGCGGCCAAGCGCGTCGACGGCGCGAATCCGTTCGCGCATCGCTTCGGCCACCCGGGCGAGAATGCGATCGCCGAAAAGATGGCCGTGGGCATCATTGACTGCCTTGAAATGATCGAGATCGATCATGAACACCGATAGCGGGGTACTCTTGCGCACCGCCCGGGCCGCCTCGGCCTCGAGCTGGCGCAACACGGCTTCGCGCCTCAGCAGCCCGGTCAGTTCCTCGTAAGTGGCATCCTGGAACAGGCGCAGGTTCTCGAGGCTGGTCGCGACCTGGTGGGAGAACAGGTCGAGCAACTCGATTTCCTCGCGCCGGAACAGTTCGCCATTCTGCTTGTTGCCGAGGCAGAGTATGCCGATCATGCGGCGCTGGAAGAACAGCGGGACCAGCACTTCCGCGCCGGCATCGGACAAGGCCTCGGCCGCCGCCGGGTCCCGGCGGTGCAGGCGGTTGACAGTCAACGGACGGCGCAAGTGCTCGAGTTGGGCGAAGGCGCCGGAGCGAAGATCGAGCAGGTCGACCAGGTGTTCACGCGCTTCGCCATCGATACCGTCGCTGAATGTTGAATGCAGGGCTTGTCCGGTACTGTCCACCACAACCACGGCAGCCCACTTCAGATTGAGCGATTCGCGTGTGTTGGCTGCCAGTTGCTGAATCAGCGCATCGAGCTCGCTGTGCACGGATAGCGAGGCAGCGGCGCGGATCAGCCGATGGCGCAGTGCGCGCCGTTTGGGATACAGGCCACGTTCGACCAGGCGCTCGATACCGTGACGGATGGGTCTGAAAAGGATGCCGATCAGAAGCGCGATACCGGTAACGATCCAGTGGCTCGCATCCGGACCCAGCAGGCTTTCGAACCAGGGTAGCGCCATCGTCAGCAGCGCATAAAGCAGGATCATGACCAGCAAGGCGACCGTGCCGTAGACCAGCCCTCTTCGCACCAGCGAATCTGCGTCGAACAGCCCGTAGCGGAAAATCGCCAGGAATACACTGGCGGGGAAGATCAGCAGGACGATGTCCTCGACCAGCTGGGTCAGGGGCGAATCGAGCAGCAGCCAGCCCGGCCAGATCGTCGATACCAGTATGTAAATGGCCCAGGGCAGCAGACCCGTCAGGACCAGCAAGGCCTGATTGGTTTCCCGGCCGGCTGGTGCGCGCCAGACCTGCCAGCCGAGAATGGCCGCGACCGAAACCGCCCAGCTCACCAGCACGATACTTTCGGCGATTCCCAGCAGCGAGGTTTCGGCCTCCCCGGAGCTGAAAAACCACTCCTGTACGGCCAGAGCCGCCAGTCCGAAACCGGCACCGATGCCGACAAGGTAGTAGGCCGGAACGATCCAGCGGTGTCTATGCAGCAGCGGCAGGCGGCGAGGTATCAGGCTGACCAGATGCAGTTCGAGGCTGAGCTGGATGCCCGTGCCCAACAGCCAGAACAGCAGGATCACGGCCCGGGTCGTCCCGCTGAAGGATTGACCTTCCGGCAGGGCCATTTCAACCGCCACCAGCGTGACGAAGATCGTCAACAGGCGTGCGCGCATATCCGCGTGGCGGTAGCGGGCGGCCAGGGCGGCCAGTCCGAGGTAGGCGGCAACCAGGACCAGTTGCGCAAGCAGCCCGCCGAAGTTCATCGGGACACCCGGGGTCAGCGTGATTTCGATGTCCCGACCGTCCCTGTCGACACGCGCTGAAAGGGCCCGGCCGGGTTCGTGGTACCGCTCGAACAATTCGTCGAATTGATCCAGGCTGGCGACTGCCTGACCTTCCACGGTGAGCAACCGATCACCCGCTTGCAGACCAGCCCGATCAGCCGGCAAGTTGGGTTCGACGGCGTCGATCACGATGCCGGCGTCGGTCTCGCTGACATAGACCCCGATTCGATCGTTGCTGAATCGCCACTCGTCGATGGCCGACCACAGCAGCAGGGAGATGATCAGGGTCAGAGCACCGAGCCCGATCAGCTTCGAGGCGGTACCCGAGCTTGGACTCGTATTCCTTTTCACGGGTGGTCCATCAGTCTTCTTTTCGCCATCTTGTCCGGCCACAGTCGGGCAGGTTCAAGAAAGCATTCCCCTTGGTAGTCAGGTCCGGGAGTCTAGCCGAAGCAGGGCGGAAATTCCCCCTTGTGCCGGTATATGGAATCAGCATAGCGCGCACCCCATCACTTTTTGATGTCTGTAATGTGAATGATTACCCTGTTTCTGCCTTCAGCCTTGGCCTGATATAGCGCATGGTCAGCCTGGCGCAGCAGGGACTCATAGTTGTTGGCTGCAGTCGAATCGGAAATGCCGAAGCTGGCCGTGATGCTCAGACCCGGTGCGATGGGATCGAAATTCGTGGATTCGAGCGAGCGTCGGATCCGTTCGCTGATGTGCGCTGCCGCTCTTGCGTCCGTGGCATGAAAGGTCAGGGTGAATTCCTCGCCACCCCAGCGGGCAGCCTGATCGCCGGTACGGATATGTTCGCGCAGCACATCGGCAACTTTCTTCATGACCAGGTCGCCGACCAGGTGGGAATAATCGTCGTTGACGCGCTTGAAGTGATCGAGGTCCATCACGACCAGGCTGAGGATTTCGCCCCGGGTTTTGCTGCGCTCGAACTCAGCCGCCAACCATTCGTCGAAGGCACGACGATTGGCCAGCCCGGTCAGCTGGTCGATCCGGGCCTGACGCTCGAAATTTTCGGCCTGGCGCTTGAGCTCACGCGTCTTCTCCTCGACCTGCCTGCGCAGCTCGGCGGCGCGCTGTTCAAGACGATGAAGGCGCCAGCGTGTCATCAGCAGGATTGCGCCAATCAGGCCAATCGTGGCCACGACCCAGAACCAGGCGCGTTGCCAGGGTAATGGTGCGATCGTGAACCGGATGCTGGTTTCCGACCCGTTCCAGTCGCCGTAGGGGTAGGCAGCTGAAACGTGGAAGACGTATTCCCCCGGACCGAGGTTGGTGTATTCGGCCACACTCTGGGAGCCGCGTGACACCCAGTCGTCATCGAATCCCTCAAGCCGCGTCCGGTAACGGATGCGCTGCGGCATGATGAAGCCCAGCCCGGCAAACTGAATGGCGATGCGGTTTGTGCCCGGCGGCAGTTCGATGGGTGGCATCAACTCGATCGGCCGCCCATCGGCCTCGAACTGTTCGATGCTGACGGGGAGGATCGTTTCCTCATAGCGCGTGAGGTGCAAGGGGTCGACGCTGGCCAGGCCGACGGCGGTGGCGATCCTCACCTGATCGTCATGCCAGACCGCGGCCGGTCCAGCGCCGCCGTTGGCCTGCGCACTGATCATGCCGTCACCCTCGGTGTAGAGTTCCAGGTCGACGGTCTTGCGCTCGCCCTCGGCCACGGCAATTGCCTGATCCTTGCGAACGCGCACAATGCCGCGATTACTGGTCAGCCAGAAGCCGCCCTGACGATCGTCGACGACGTGAAAGAGCTTGTCGACAGGAATACCGGCATCACGCCCGATGAGGTCGGCCCGCCCGGTATCCGGGTGATAGCGAATCAGTCCACGGTCCGTGGCGAGCCATAGCAGGGGTGCTTCACGATCCTCGTGAATGCCATAGACGTACATCGCTTCGTCGAGGTGGCGCAGTGAAATGGGTTCAAAGCGATCGCCCTGCAATCGGGCCAGGCCGAATCCCGTGCCGACCCAGATCCGGCCCTGGCGGTCTTCGTGAACGGCAATGACAAAATCACCCGGGAGGCCGTCCTCGGGCCGGAAAACGCTGATGTCCCCGTCCTCGATCCGTGCCAGCCCGCTCGCCGTTGCGACCCAGATACGTTTCCTGGAGTCGACCTGGATGTAGCGAATATCGTTGGAGGGCATTCCCGTGCTGCGATCATGACGGGCGATGATCTGCCCGTCACGCCAGTGCAGCATTCCGTCGGAGTGAGTGCCGATCAGGACATCGCCACCGGTGGACTCGGCGAGGCTCAGAATCGACAGGTCGATGGGTCCGTCCCGGTCCACGACCGGCTCGATCTCACGCCCCTGAAGCCGGCTCACACCCTCGCTGGTGCCGACCCAGAGGCTGCCGTCGGAATGGGAGAGCAGGGCGCGAACGTAGTTGCCGGCCAGGCCCTGCTCGCGCGTGAGTGTCACGAATGGCGCCGATCGCAAGCGAAACAGGCCGCCGTTGGTGCCGACCCAGATGCTGTCCTCCCGGTCCTGGAAGATCGCCAGGACACGGTTGTTGGGCAGACCGTCTTCGGTACCCAAGTGCTCGATGCGGCCCTGCTGCAAGCGGAACAGTCCGGTGCTGATCGTGCCGATCCATAGCGCTCCGCCATGGTCTTCGAGCAGCGCGCTGACCGCCAGATCATTCAGGTCTTCATGCACCGGGCGAAACTCTGACTCCCCGCGGTTGCGCATGTAGAGACCTTGTTCTGTACCGACCAGCAGTTGGTCATCCTTGCGGCGCAGGAGGGTGAGTACCGGCGCAGCGGGCAGCCCGGACTCGGGTCCAAGGAGTGTTTCGCTGTCTCCGGATGCATGCAGCAGTCCTCGGGATGTGGCAGCCCAGATGCCGGAATCGTCCGGCAGGATGTGTGTTGACGAGTCACCTGGCAGATACGACTGGTCTTCGCCGCCCGACGGCCTGGCCGGCCGTCGGATCACTCCTGCACCCTGGGTGGCCAGCCAGAGCTCGTCGTGCGCGTCAATCACGGCATGCGAGATCATGGTGGGGGCCGGCTCGAACGGCGTCCAGTTGCGACCATCGGTCAGACTGATGCCGCCGCGGGCACCGGCTGCCAGCAAACGCCCATTCGGCGTGAGCGACAGGGACAGAACGCCGGCATCGGGGAGGCCTGTCTGGGGACTGCGTTCGAAAATCCGAAACCGGTGACCGTTGAAACGGGCAATCCCTTCCCAGGTGGCGAACCAGAGGTAGCCGTCGGGCGTCTGGGCGATGGCGTTGATGGTGTTGTGGGGAATCCCCTGCCGCGTCGTCCAGGTCTGCTGATGCAGCTGGTGCAGCGCTTCGTGGCCGGGATCGCTACGCGCGCCCGTCGGCGCCAGCAGCGACGAAATCAGGAGCAGCGATGTCAGCCAGCTCGCGTGAAACATATCCCCTTCCCAGGATTCGGGCGCAGTCGACGGAATTGGCACGCAGCGGCCGGCCGCCGGCTGTGCTGATCGATCGGGCCCGAACACGCATTATGTGCGTCTACGGGCTTGCGGCACAAGCCGGAAAGTGCTGCAAGTGCCGGTTTGGCGTGAATTTGTCGGTATTCGGGTATACAATTCGCGGCTTGCCCTGTCGGGTGCACTTGCGCCCGCACGGCCGGCATGACTTCCGACTTGCAGTCAATCACCCAATATCAGCCCCTTTCAAGGAGTTTGCATGGAGCGCACACTGTCCATCATCAAGCCCGATGCCGTGGCCAAGAACGTCATCGGCGAGATTTACACCCGTTTCGAGCGTGCCGGCCTGAAGATCGTGGCGGCCCGCATGAAGCATCTTACGCGCGAGCAGGCGGAAGGCTTCTATGCCGTTCACCGGGAGCGCCCCTTCTTCAATGATCTGGTCAAGTTCATGACCTCCGGCCCCGTGATGATTCAGGTGCTCGAAGGTGAGGATGCCATTGCGCGCAACCGCGAACTGATGGGCGCAACCGACCCCAGGCAGGCGGCTCCGGGCACCATTCGGGCCGATTTCGCCACCAGCATCGATGCCAACGCGGTGCACGGTTCGGACGGCGAGGAGACCGCGCAGGCGGAAATCGCCTTCTTTTTCGGCGATGATGAGCTATACTCACGCTAATCATCAGCGAACGCATGCAAATGCCCGCAGGGCCTGAAGAAAAAGTGAATCTGCTCGGTCTTGACCGGACCGGGCTCGAACGGTTTTTCGCCGAGCATGGCGAAAAGCCGTTTCGTGCGCGTCAACTTCTCCAATGGATTCACCAGCGCGGCGTGGCGGATTTTGCCGACATGACCGACCTGTCGCTGAAGCTCCGCGAACAGCTGGTCTCGGAAGCAAGCGTGCTGGCACCGGAAGTCCTGCGCGAGCAAATTTCCGGGGATGGCACGATCAAGTGGCTGATGGCGGTTTCCGGCGGCAACGCGGTCGAGACCGTTTACATTCCCGAGGCGGGGCGCGGCACCTTGTGCATCTCCTCGCAGATCGGCTGCATGCTCAATTGCACCTTTTGCTCGACAGCAACACAGGGTTTCAGCCGCAATCTTTCTTCCGACGAGATCGTCGGACAGGTCTGGCGCGCGGCCCGTCGCATCGAGGCCCTGCACGGTGAGGACCGCCGCATCACCAATGTCGTATTCATGGGCATGGGTGAGCCGATGCTCAATCTTGACGCGGTGCGGCCATCGCTTTCCCTGTTGCGCGATGATCTGGCCTATGGGCTGGCCGCCCGGCGCGTAACCATTTCGACTGCCGGCGTGGTGCCGGGCATCGATGGTATGGCCGATGGCGACGAGTTCGCCCTGGCCGTGTCGTTGCACGCGGCCGAGAACGAGCTGCGCAGCCGCCTGGTACCGCTCAATCGCAAGTATCCGGTCGAGGAACTGATCGAGGCCTGCAAACGGTTCGTGCGTGCGCGGGCCCGACGTTCCGTGACTTTCGAATACACCATGATCGACGGTGTCAACGACCGGCCCGAGCATGCCCGCGCCCTGGTTCGGCGCCTGAGTTGTCTGCCGTCGAAGATCAACCTGATTCCGTTCAATCCGTTTCCGGGGACGCCGTTTCACTGTTCCTCCGACGACGCGATTTTCCGTTTTCAGGAGATCACCCGGGCAGCCGGGCTGATCACGACGATTCGCAAGACACGCGGCGATGACATCGACGCGGCCTGTGGCCAATTGGTGGGCAAGCTGCTCAGCCCGAATCAGCGCCGAGTGATCGTGCAGCAGCAACTGGCACGGCAGGCGGTGGCTTCCTGATGCGTTGCCGGCGCATCATCCTGGCGGTGCTCTTGGCAGCCTTGCTGGGTGGATGTGCCACTTCCAATGTTGAGCCGGATTACTCGGGTTCGGGCCGCAGCGGCATGGACCGCGTCAGTCCCGTACGTGCCGCTGATATCAATACCCGCCTGGGTGTGGGCTACTTCGAGCGCGGCGATCTGCAACTCGCCGTCGAAAAACTCGAGCGCGCAATCGAGCTGGATCCCGTGCACGTGCCGGCGCACGTCACCATGGCCCTGGTGCGCGAGCGACTCGGGCAGTCGTCCCGGGCCCGCAGGCATTACCGGGAAGCTGTCGAACTGGCGCCGGGCGATGGTGCGACGCTCAACAGCTATGCAGCCTTCCTGTGCCGTAACGGTGAATACGCCGAGGCTGAAAAGTTATTCGATCGTGCGGTCAACGATCCCTTCTACCGCACGCCGGAGGTCGCCTATACCAATGCTGGCGCCTGCGCGTTGCGTAACGACGAGCATGAGCAGGCGCTGGGCTACTTGCGAGAGGCGCTTGAGCACGATGAGCAGTATGCCGCCGCACTCTATCAGCTGGCCCGGGTTTACGTCGCGCGAGACGAAGCGTTTCGGGGCCGGGCATTTCTGCAGCGCTATGAATCGGTGGCCGGTGCAGATCCGGCGTCGCTCGCCCTGGGATACCGAATCGAGCGGGAACTGGGCAATGAGAGCGAGGCGGCGCGTTACTTCCAGCGCCTTGAGGCGGAGTTTCCCAATTCGAACGAAGCGCGAGAACTCAGACAATTAACCAGTAAAGATGATTGAAGAAACCAGCGAATCTCAATTCCGGGCAGACAACGAAGACAGGATGACGCAGTACCGGCAGGTCGGTGAGCGACTTGCGAGTCGGCGAAAGTCGCTCGGTCTTGAACAGAAGGATGTGGCCCAACGGCTCAGGCTGCCGGGAATGGTCATCAATGACATTGAAAGTGGGCAGATCGATCGGCTTTCGGGGCTCTACCGGCGCGGCTATCTCAGAAACTACGCCCGCCTGCTCGAGCTCGACCCCGACGAATTGCTTGCGGCGATCGGTGAGGACGCGCCGCCGGCGCTCAAGGACGTATTGCCCGCGCCACGGCGGGAGTGGCGGTTCGAGCGATATCTCAAGATAGCGACCTATGTTCTTGTTACAACTGTAATTGTCCCACCCTTGGCCTATTTCTTCATCGCCGGTGGATCGCGCATGCTTGAACGCGATCCTGCAGCGTCGTCTGATCAAGCTCCGGTCCTGGAGTCGGCTGAAACGGTGCAGGCGGCTGATCGCGCAAAGCCACCCGTTGCCGACACGGAACGGTCCATGGCTGAGGCCGCTTCCGGGCGCGAGGCGGGGCACGTCTCGGCCTCGGCCCTGCCGCTTTCGCCGATGCGGCTGGGTCGCGAATCGGAAGCCGAGACACGCGAGCTGCCGTCGGAAGCCGCTGAGGTATTGGACGAGAATTCGGTCGATGTGCTCAGCGAGTTGACGGAGTTGCAGCTCGAGCTGGTTGAAGACAGCTGGATCGAGATACACGATGCCGACGGCGAGCGACTGGAATACGATTTGCTACGCGATGGCCAGGTCCGGAACTATCAGGGCCGGGCGCCGTTCCGGGTCGTTCTGGGACGCTCGAGTGCCGTCGAACTTCAGGTCAATGGGCAGTCCGTTGTGTGGGATGGGCACGATCGAGGCGATATGACCGAGCTCAAGGTTGCAGCCGATGGCGGGGTTGCGCGCTGACCGCCCGCTTACCGGTCGAAACCCAGCTGGTCAGAAGCCCGCCGTCGGCGGGCTTGTCGTTTTTGCAGGACAGGAAATGATGAACAAGATTCAGTCGATTCGTGGCATGCACGATATTCTGCCGGACCGCACGCCCCTGTGGCGGTGGCTTGAGGCGCGCCTGGCCGAAGTATTTGCATCCTATGATTTCCACGAGATCCGCTTGCCGATCGTGGAAAAGGCCGAGGTCTTCACGCGTGCCATTGGCCAGGCCACCGACGTGGTCGAAAAGGAAATGTATGCCTTCGAAGATCGCAACGGCGACCTGCTGGCGCTGCGACCCGAAGGCACGGCCGCGGTCGTGCGATCGGCCATTCAGCACGGACTGCTGAACACGCCCGGCCTCAAGGTCTGGTACCAGGGGCCGATGTTTCGCCACGAGCGACCCCAGAAGGGACGTCAGCGCCAGTTTCACCAGTTCGGTGCCGAGATTTTCGGTCTGGACGCAGCGGCCGTCGACGCGGAACTCATCGCGCTCGGTCAGCGCATCTGGCGTGAGCTTGGTCTGACGGACCGGATTCGGCTCGAAATCAATACCCTGGGCGATCGTGATGATCGAGAGCGTTATCGTCAACGCCTGGTCGACTACTTGCGTCCGCACGCAGATCAGCTCGATGAAGACAGTCGGCGACGTCTCGAGACGAATCCGTTGCGGATCTTCGACAGCAAACATGAGCAGACCCGGGGCATCATGGCCGATGCCCCGCTCCTGGCCGACGAACTGGGTGAGGAAGCGCGGGTGCATTTCGCCGAAGTCCGCGAGTTGCTCGATGGGCTGGGCATCGAGTACACGGTCA
>NZ_JAAIVI010000017.1:1215700-1279727 GCF_011008905.1 Wenzhouxiangella sp. XN201 | reverse complement strand
ACGATGCCCGTCGCCCCTCCCTCCGCTCTGGTGGCCTGTTCTGTGGGATGCCGGTGCGCTCAGGGCAGCCCGGCAGGCGCCCACTGGTCCATCATCTTGCGCTGAGCCGCTTCCAGGCGCAGACCCATCAGCGCGGAAAATCGCCTCAGCAGGGCATAACCGAATGCAGGTTCGGCCTCGGCGCGCTCGAGAATCGCCAGACCGTCGAATTCCAGGACCCGGGTCGCTCCCGCTGATCTTGCATTGAAATGCCAGCGGTAGGGCTTGATCAGCCAGGACCAGCCGAAGATCTTGCCCTCGCCAAGACGGGTGACTTCCAGCGAAGGCCCGGTCAGGGCGGGCACCTCGACAACCAGTTCACCTTCCACGACCAGGAAGAAACGATCGGCCTTGTCACCGTGACGTGCCAGAAGCTGGCCGTCCTCGAACTGTCGTTCAGTGGCGTGTTCGGCCAGCCATTCGCGATGCTCCGCTTCCAGGTCGCCGAAGAATTCCAGTTTTTCCAGTCTTTTCGCAAGCTTGTTTTCAGTCATGGCGGAACTCCGTAAGGCCAGCACCCATTGCTTGTATCAGTCTGCGCACTACCCGGCCTCAGGTCAATTCCTCCGGCGACAGACTTGTGCTAGTCTGTTACCATACGATGCCGTATGGTCTAACCTCAGTTTATTCAAGGAGCCGCGCGAATGCCGAGCTACACCGGACCCGTCGAAGACTTCCGCTTCCTGATCCACGAGTTCCTCGACCTGGAAGCTTGCAGTGATCTTCCCTCACTCAAGGAGATCGACGGAGAGATCATCGACGCCGTACTCAACGAAGGCGCGCGCTTCTGCGAATCGGTACTGCAGCCGCTCAACGCCCCCGGCGATGCGGCCGGCTGCCGCCTGGAGAACGGCGCCGTTATTACCCCCGATGGATTTCGCCAGGCCTACCGGACTTTCCGGGAAAACGGCTGGCCCGGCCTGACGTCCTCGCCGGAGTTCGGCGGTCAGGGCATGCCGCATTTCCTGGGCATTGCCCTGTCGGAAATGATTACCGCGGCCAACACCTCCTGGGGCATGTACCCGGCCCTGGCCCACGGCGCCTGGGAACTGATCCACGCCCACGGCAGCGAGGAACAGAAGCGCACCTGGCTGCCGAAAATGATCGCCGGAGAATGGACCGGCACCATGAACCTGACCGAATCCCACTGCGGCACCGATCTGGGACTGGTGCGCACCCGCGCTGAACGACTCGACGACGGCAGCTACCACATCTCCGGCACCAAGATCTGGATCTCGGCCGGCGAGCACGACCTGGCGGAAAACATCGTCCATCTGGTGCTGGCCCGCACTCCCGGTGCTCCCGAGGGGACACGTGGCCTGAGCCTGTTTATCGTGCCCAAATTCCTGGTCGACGAAAATGGCCAGCTCGGTGAACGCAACGCAGTCAACTGCGCCGGTCTCGACCACAAGATGGGCATTCGGGGCTCGGCCACCTGTGAGATGGTCTACGACAAGGCCGTCGGATACCTGATCGGCGAGGAACAGAAGGGCCTGGCCCTGATGTTCACGATGATGAACGGTGCCCGCCTGGGTACCGGCATCCAGGGCCTGGGCCTGGCTTCCGTGGCCTACCAGAACGCCGTAAGCTTCGCCCGGGAACGCTTGCAGGGCCGCAGCCTCGACGGGCCAAAGTTTCCCGACAAACCCGCCGACCCCATCATCGTGCATCCCGACGTTCGGCGCATGCTGATGATCTCGAAGGCCTGCATCGAAGGCTCCCGGGCGCTGGCCGTGTTCACCGCGCTCCAGCTCGAGATCGAACTGCGCCATCCGGATGCCGAAGCACGTGAGCGGGCCGGACACTGGGTTGCCCTGATGACGCCCATCGTCAAGGCCTGGTTTACCGACATGGGCTTCGAAGTCACCAGCCTGGCCATGCAGGTCCACGGCGGAGCCGGTTACATCGTCGACACCGGCGTCGAGCAGTTCCTCCGCGATGCCCGCATCGCGAAGATCTACGAGGGCACCAACGGCATCCAGGCCCTCGACCTGGTCGGCCGCAAGCTCACTGCCGCCAACGGGGAGACGGTCAAGTCATTTTTCACCGAGGTAGAGCGCTTGCTGGCCGAGTGCGCCGACGACGAGGCAATGAATGAGTTCGCGCAACCTCTGGCCGAGGCCACCGAGCGGCTCAGGAACACGACCGCCCGGGTCTACCGGAACATGGCTGGCAATCCGCTGGAGGCCGGCGCCGCTTCGGTCGACTACCTGAAGTTATTCGCGCTGACCGCCATGGCCTGGTCGTGGACCAAACAGGCCAGAATTGCGCAGCGGGCCATCGAGGGCGGCACGGAGCGGGAATCCTTCTACCGGACCAAGCTCGACACGGCGCGATTCTTCATGGCCAGAGTCCTGCCCGAAACTTTGGGTCTGGCGGCCCAGATCGAAGCCGGTGGCGACACCCTGATGGCATTGGACGAATCAGCTTTCTGATACCCGGGCGCAGCGCACAACCGGCAACCTGACAGGCCGCCGGCTTTCTGACAGAATGACGCGGTTTCCCGGGGAGAAAGAATCCGATGTCCAGAACTCTGCGCATGCCGCACACCCTGGTGCTGATGTTCATCATGATGATCGTCGCACTGGTACTGACCTGGGTCCTGCCGGCCGGCAGTTTCGAGACCGTGACCAACGAAAGCGGCCGCGAGGTGGTCCAGCCGGGCACGTTCAGCCTGATCGAGGACGCCGATACCCTGGCACCCTGGCATTTGTTCACGGCCGTGCCGCGGGCCATGGCCGACGTGCAGGGCATCATTTTCTTCGTGCTACTGATCGGTGGTTCACTCGCCGTGATTCGGCAGACCGGTGCCATCGATGCCTTCATGGGCTCTGTCATCCGGCGCTTCGGCAACAGCGCGTTCTGGCTGATTTCTCTTGGTGTATTTCTGTTCGCGGCGGCTTCGGCCACGCTCGGCATGGCCGAGGAATACATTCCTCTGGCAGCCATTCTGATTTCACTGTGCGTGGCCATGCGCATGGACACCGTGGCAGCCATCGGCATCATGGTCGTGGGCTATTGCGTGGGCTACGGCGCCGCCATCCTCAACCCATTTACCCTGTTCATTGCCCAGGACATTGCCGAATTGCAACCGGGCTCCGGCATTGCGTATCGGGCCATCATTTTCTGGCCCTTCCTGGCAATCGGCATCCACCACGTCTGGGCCTACGCGCGCAAGGTACAGCGCGATCCGGAAGCCAGCCTGGTCTACGGCATCGAATCAGCTCAGCCGCCGGAACAAACGGAACTGCCGGCCATGACCGGTCGGCGCAAGGCCGTTCTGGCCGCGACTGCGCTGGCGCTCGCCGTGCTCGTCTACGGTATCGTCGGCCACGGCTGGTACCTGGTGGAACTGGGTGCCATGTTCATTGCCCTGGCCGTTGCTGTGGCCCTGATCGACCGCATGTCCTTTGACGACCTGGCCAAGACCTTCTCCCTGGGTGCTTCGGAGCTGGCCGGGACGGCCATCCTGATCGGCTTCGCCAAGTCGATCGCCCTGATCCTCGAAGACGGTCAGGTTCTGCATACAATCGTCCACGCGATGGCCTCACCCCTGATTGGCCTGCCGGCGGAAATCTCCGCCGTGGGCATGCTGGGCATCCAGAGCGTGATGAATATTTTCGTCTCTTCGGGCAGCGGACAGGCCTATCTGACCATGCCCCTGATGGCGCCGATCGGCGACCTGGTGGGCATTACCCGGCAGGTCTCGGTACTGGCCTACCAGTTCGGTGACGGCTTCATGAACATGATCGTGCCGACCAACCCGGTCCTGATGGGTATTCTCGGCCTGGCCGGCATTCCCTACGATCGCTGGTTCCGCTTCGTCTTTCCGCTGATACTCAAGCTGTTGGCGGCTGCCGCGGTGGCGATGGTGGTCGCGGTGCAAATTGGCTACACGTGAGCATTTGGAACCGCAGATTGCGCAGATGAACGCAGATTAAAAACCAGAAAGATCAACAGTTAAAGCACGCTCTGCTAGCGTGTTTGCTCAAGTAGTGCGGTTAAATCCGTACGCCCAGAAAGCTCTTTCAAAAATCTGCGGTCATCTGCGAAATCTGCGGTTTCAATATCTCCCGCAGCAATCAGTCGACATACAGAGAACTGACCGACTCACCCTCGGCCATCCGGCGAATCGTCTCGGCCAGCATCTGGGCCACGGAAAGCTGGCGAATCTGGGCGCAACCGCGCGCTTCAATGCTGAGCGGAATGGTGTCCGTCACCACGATCTCGTCGATGCGCGAATTGCTGATATTGTCGATCGCGGGACCGGAAAGAACCGGATGAACGCAGTAGGCCACGACCCGCCTTGCGCCCTTTTCCTTCAGGGCACCGGCGGCCGAACAAAGCGTCCCGGCCGTGTCGATCATGTCGTCGACCAACACGCAGATCTTGCCCTTTACATCGCCGATCAGGTTCATCACGGTCGCCTCGTTGGCGCGCGGGCGGCGCTTGTCGATGATGGCCAGTTCACAGTCGAGGCGCTTGGCGATGGCGCGTGCGCGCACCACGCCGCCGACGTCGGGCGAGACGACGATGATTTCGTCGGAGGTGTAGTGCTTCCAGATGTCGGCCAGGGTCAACGGCGAGGCATAGACGTTGTCGACAGGCACGTCGAAGAAACCCTGAATCTGGTCGGCGTGCAGGTCCACCGTAACGACACGATCGGTTCCAGCGACGGAGATCATTCGCGCTGCGACCTTGGCCGTGATCGGCACACGTGCAGAGCGCGGGCGTCGGTCCTGCCGGGCATAGCCGAAATACGGGATGATCGAGGTCACGCGCCAGGCTGATGCGCGCTTGAGCGCATCGATCATGACCAGCAGTTCCATGAAGTTCTCGGCTGCGGGCTGGCAGGTCGGCTGAATCACGTAGACGTCGCGACCCCTGACGTTTTCCATGATCTCGACCATCGCCTCGCCGTCGCTGAAGCGACCGACGTTGGCACGGCCCATCGGGACACCCAGGTTTTCGGCGATGGCCTGGGCAAGTTCCGGGTTAGCGTTCCCGGTAAATACCATCAACGAGGGATGACTCAAGCGAACATCCTTTGTGCTGGAATTGCGAAAAATGGCAGGGACGGCAGGACTCGAACCTGCGAATGCGGGGATCAAAACCCCGTGCCTTAACCAGCTTGGCGACGTCCCTGCAAGGCGAAACCATGAATCTGGATCGACCGACGCTGCCGGCCAGTCGCGCTGGCGGCATTATAACGATTTTTCATTGACCTTCGACCCCGAACTGCCAGTCACGAATGACGATTCGGACGCGATACGGTTCGGACACGGCCTGCAGGCGCACCGGGAACAGTCTTTCGTCTATCTGCTTCCAGCGCCCGTACTCGAGCAGCCACACGCCATCGCTGGCGCGCTCCAGGGTGCCGTCATCGGCAAAAGCCAACTGCCCGCTCGCCGGGGGCTGAAGACCGCGAATCCACCAGGCCAGGGCGCGCACCGGTATGGGCCAGCCAATCGCTTCCTCGACCAGCGGATCAGGATCTTCGCCAACGATCCGGCCGACTTCGCTGCCTTCGAGCTCGGCGCCGGTCGGTGAGAAATGCAGCCGCCATTGCCGGCCCCCGGCGCCCGTGCGCAGGTGAATCCGATGTTGCTCGCCGGTGGCTTGCCAGGAAAACGACAGCGAGCCACCGCGCTCTCCGTCCGAAAGGCTGACGCGACCGTCAATCGACCACTCTGGGTGGTCCGCGAAGAAGGCTTCCCGTTCCTCCAGCCAGGCCCCGGCGGGACGCGGATCCCGCGGGGTGGCACAGGCCGCCATCAGTAAACAGGCACCAATGATGATCAGCGGCCGAAATTCGCCGATGGCAATCACTGCTCGTATCCCAGCCGCTCCAGCGTCGCCCGAAGATACGGGTCATCGGCATGGTCGGCCAGCGCGCGCTCGGCCAGGTCGGCGGCCTCTTCGGAGCGGCCGATGTGATCGAGCACTTCGATCAGGTGCGCCATGATCTCGGGGTTCTCGTCGCCCTCGAGGGCGCGCTCGAGGTAATCGACAGCCTCTTCGGCCCGGCCCAGCCGGTAGAGCACCCAGCCCATCGAATCGAGCGTGGCCGGATCCTCCGGATCAAGTTCGAGCGCGCGGCGAATCAGTCGATAGGCTTCCTGGTGCCGATCGGTCTGGTCGGTGAGCGTATAACCCAGGGCATTCAAGGCCATTGCATTGTCGCCGTCCATCTGGATGATGCGACGAAGGTCCTGCTCCGCCAGGTCGATATTCTCGGCCAGCGCGGCGCTCAGGGCGCGGGCATAGAGCAGATCGATGCTGCCCGGATTATCCGACAGGGGTGCGGCAAGCAGCTCGACGGCCGCTTCGGGCTGACCTCCGCTGCGCAGGATATCCGCCTCGATCAGCCAGGCATCGTGGAGCTCATCGTCGCTGGCATCTTCGCGATATCGCTCCAGCAGATCACGCGCTTCATCAACTTCCCCGCCCCGACCATGGATGATCGCTCGGCGCAGCAGCGATCGGCGCGCTTGCTCGCCGTCTTCGATTCGGGCATACCAGGCCAGGGCGTCTTCGTCCCGCTCGACCAGTTCGGCAAGCTGTGCGACCAGAAAGGCATGATCCGGCGCCTGCCGATCTTCGGGCAAGCCGGCGAGTTGCTGCCAGACAGCTTCGGCGCGTTCGCTGCGTTCGACCCGGACCAGGTAGATACCGAGCGTGTAGAGGGTTTCGCTGTCTTCCGGCAGTGCAGCCAACAGCTCGATGGCCTCCTCGTCGCGATCGAGCTGGCGGAGTACCTCGGCCTCGGCCAACGCCAGCGAGGCCCTGTCCGGATCCCGCTCCCGGGCCTGCCGGTATAACGACAGGGCCTGCTCGAGATCGCCCTCGTCAACGGCCAGTTGGGCTGCCCACTCCAGGTGTTCAGGGTCCTGGCTGGCCCGGGCTGCCGCCAGCGCCTTGTCTCGCGCCGGCTCGCGCTGATCCAGGGGCCACAGCATGATGCTTTCGGCATGATCGATTTCACCCACCGGCGCCTCGTCCCCGTGTCGGGCAGCCAGCCCGGCGAGCACCTCGCGCGCCGTATCCAGTTCATTGGCAGCGCTCAGCAGCATGGCTGCGCGACGCCAGAAGCGAGCCTGCGCCGGTTCGGCATCCTGCGACAACCAGTCCTGCAGCGCCACCAGCGCTCGATCCGGCAGGCGCTGATTCACCAGTGCGACCACGCGCACGTGATGCGCACTCTCGGCCGCTGGCTCGAGCTCGAGCCAGCGCTCGGCAGCAGTGACCGCAGTCTCCCAGGCCTGCAGTCGGCCGGCCAGGCGTGTAACCATGCGTGCGACCTCCGGATCCCCGGAAACCTGTGCCGCCGCCAGGTATTCTTCCAGGGCCGACTCGTATTCACCGACACCCGCCAGGCGCTCAGCGGTGGCAATATGGAACATCGCGTCGGCATCATCGGTTTCGGCGTCGGCCTCCCGGCCGCCGCCTTGACCCGTCGCCGCACAGGCCGCAACTAACAGGCACAGGCTCGCCACGACAAGGCGCTTGAACTGGTTGGCCGCGGATAGGAAAATTGCACGTTTGTCCATCAACTGGTCCTGCATGTCGCTTTTCACCCTGGGAATCAGCCACCAGACCGCCCCGATCGCAATTCGGGAACGGCTGGCGTTCACGGCCGAGTCGCTGCCCGATGCGCTGAAATCGCTGTCGACGGTTCCCGGCGTTGGAGGCTGCAGCATTCTGAGCACCTGCAATCGTACCGAGGTGTACGCGTCGGCCGAACAGCCTATCACGCGCAGCATAGTGGAATGGCTGCACGAATGGCATAACCTGGCACCCGGCGAATTCCATGAGCACATCTACCAGCTCGGCGGATCGGCCTGCACTTATCACCTGATCAAGGTCATTTCCGGCATGGACTCGATGATCGTCGGTGAACCGCAGGTGGCCGGCCAGGCCAAGCAAGCCTGGCAGACCGCCCAGACCAGCGGCACCCTCGACTCATATCTGGACCGGATGTTCCAACATGCCTTCTCCGCGGCCAAGCGGGTTCGCAGCGAGACCGGAATCGGCCGCGACCCGGTCACCCTGCCTTTTGCCGCCCTGCGCCTGGCGCGCCAGATCTACGGCAGCCTGGACCAGCTCCGGGTTCTGCTCATCGGTGCCGGTGAAATGATCGAGGATTGCGCCCGCCATTTCCACGGCAGCGGCATGGCCGGCCTGACGATCGTCAATCGAAGCGCGGAGCGTGCCTCTGATCTGGCGGGCAAATACGAAGCCCAGGCCCGCGACCTGGCCGACCTGCCTGAACTGCTCGGAGAAAACGATCTGGTCGTCGCCTGCACCGCCAGCCCGAAGCCGATCATCGATCGCAGTATGTTCAAGGCCGCACTGAGCGGCCGGCGTCGACGACCGATGTTCGCACTCGACCTGTCCGTGCCGCGCAACATCACGGCCGACAGCGGCAGCCTGCAGGACCTGTATCTCTACACCATCGATGACTTGCGCGCAATCGTCGAGTCGGCCCAGCAGCAGCGCGAAGAGGCGCTCCAGGCCGCCGCCACGATCGTTGATGCGGAAGTGACCGCTTTCGACCGCTGGCTGCGACTGCAAGCCACCTCCGGCACGCTCAAGTTGCTGCGCCAGCGCGCCCAGGCCGAACGCGATGAGTTGCTCGCACAGGCGCGGCAGGAATTGTCGCGCGGCGCCGACCCGGAGGAGGTCATGAAACGATTCAGCCATCGCCTGGTCAACCGCCTGCTGCACGGTCCCAGCATTCGCCTTCGCCAGGCCGCTGAAAGCGGCGACGAAGAACTGTTGGCCGCTGCCCGCTTCTACTTCCTGGATGACCAGTCATGAATGAAGGCATGCGGCAACGCCTGGCCGAAGCCGACGAGCGATTCGAGGAGCTCGAACACCTGCTCTCCAGCCCCGACATCATCGCCGATCGTCAACAGTTCGAGCGGCTCTCGCGCGAGTACGCTGAACTCGAACCCGTCGTCCAGGTCTGGCAGAAATTTCGCGACAACGAGACGGCCACGGGCGAGGCACGTGAAATGTTCGAGGGGAGCGACGGCGAGATGCGTCAGCTGGCGCGTGACGAGCTCGAAGCGCTGGAGGCCGAAACCGAAACGCTGGAGGAACGGCTGCAGAAGCTGTTGCTGCCGCGCGACCCCAACGACGAGCGCAACATCTTTCTCGAGATTCGCGCCGGCACGGGTGGACAGGAAGCCGGCCTGTTCGCCGGCGACCTGTTGCGGATGTACACCCGCTATGCCGAGCGACGCAACTGGAAGGTGGAAATCATGTCGGCCCAGGAAAACGAGGCCGGCGGCTATCGGGAAGTCATCGCACGCGTCATCGGCAAGGGCGCGTGGTCACGGCTGAAATTCGAGTCGGGCGTACACCGCGTCCAGCGAGTACCCGAAACCGAATCCCAGGGCCGCATCCACACCTCGGCGTGCACCGTGGCGATCCTGCCCGAGGCCGATGATGTCGAAGCGGTCGACGTGGATGCCAACGACCTGCGCGTCGACACCTATCGCTCGTCCGGCGCCGGTGGTCAGCACGTCAACACGACCGACTCGGCCATCCGTATCACCCACCTGCCCACCGGCATCGTGGTCGAGTGCCAGGACGAGCGCTCGCAGCACAAAAACCGAGCCCGCGCCATGAGCCTGCTCAGCGCCCGGCTGCTGGAAGCTCAGGTACGGCAGCAAAAGGACGAGCGCGCGGCCGAGCGCAAGCTCCAGGTGGGCTCGGGCGACCGCTCCGAACGTATCCGCACCTACAACTTTCCGCAGGGCCGGGTCACGGACCACCGAATCAACCTGACCTTGTATGATCTGGACAAAATCATCGACGGGGAGATCGACGCGATCGTCGACCCGCTGATAGAAACCCACCAGGCTGAACTTCTGGCCGAACTGACGGCACACTGAAACGGATGCACCAGACCGAACTGACGATCGAAACGGCCGGGCGCGACACCCTCGACATCACTGAGCAGATCGCCCGAGAAGTCGTCGCCAGCGGCATCGAAACCGGCCTGTGCCATGTCTTCCTAAAGCACACTTCGGCCTCGCTTCTGATCAACGAGAACGCCGACCCGGACGTGCAGCGCGACCTGGAAACCTTCTTCGCCGACCTGGTGCCCGACGGCGACCCGCGCTTTCGGCACGATGCTGAAGGGGCCGACGACATGGCCGCGCACGTGCGCCTGGCGCTGACGCACTCGGACCTGACCATCCCGGTCACGGCCGGCCGGCTGGCCCTCGGTACCTGGCAGGGCATTTTCCTTTGGGAGCACCGCTACCGGCCCCACAGCCGCCACATCGTGGTCACGATCCGATGAAGGTGATCAATCCAGCCTGGCGACGCCGACCGACGCCGGCACGCCACCCCCCTCGCTACATTAGCTATTTATAATGCGCAGGCACCCTTAACGAGGAGCGAACGATCATGGAACTTGACCCCCTGCTGCTGTCGAGAATCCAGTTCGCCTTCGTGGTGTCCTTCCACGCCATCTTTCCGGTTTTCACGATCGGTCTGGCCACCTACATCGCGGTTCTCGAAAGCCTTCACTACCGCACCGGTCACCCGGACTACCTGCGCCTATCAATATTCTGGACAAGGGTGTTCGCCCTGGTGTTCGGCATGGGCGTGGTCTCGGGGATCGTCATGTCGTTCCAGTTCGGCACCAACTGGAGCACCTTCTCCTACCAGGCCGCAAATTTCATCGGCCCGGTACTCAGTTACGAGGTCGTCACCGCTTTTTTCCTGGAAGCCACCTTCCTCGGAGTGCTGCTCTTTGGCCGCAACAAGGTGCCACCGGGAGTCCACCTATTCGCGGCCTGCATGGTTGCGATCGGCACCTTCATCTCGAGTTTCTGGATCCTGGCGGCCAACAGCTGGATGCAAACGCCGGCTGGCGTCGAACTCGTCGACGGCACCGTAAAGATCACTTCCTGGGGTGAGGCCATTTTCAACGCCTCTCTCCCTTACCGGTTCGCCCATATGGGTCTGGCTTCGTTCATTACCGGCGGTTTCGTGGTCGCCGGCGTCAGCGCCTGGTACCTGCTTCGGAATCGCCACCGTAGTACCGCCATGACGGCGTTGAAGATGAGCCTGCCGATGCTGGCCGTGATTACTCCCCTGCAACTTCTGGTCGGCGACCTGCATGGACTCAATACCCTGGAAAACCAGCCCGTGAAGGTTGCCGCCATGGAAGGCCACTGGGAAACCCAACAGGGCGCGCCGCTGATTCTTTTCGCCATTCCCGATTCATCGGCCGAGGAGAACCACCTTGAGGTTGCCATTCCCTACCTGGGCAGCCTGATCCTGACCCACAGTCTCGACGGCGAGGTCCTGGGCCTCAAGTCGGTGCCAGCCGAAGATCGACCCCCGGTGGGCATCGTCTTCTGGAGCTTCCGGGTCATGGTCGGCCTGGGTATGATCTTCATCGGCGTCTCGCTACTTGGCGCCATGCAACTCCTGCGCGGGAGGCTGGAGCACTCGCCGCGCCTGCTCAGGGTCATCTCCTGGATGATCCCCCTCCCCTTCATGGCTGTTCTGGCTGGCTGGTTCGTGACCGAGGTCGGCCGTCAACCCTGGATCATCCACGGTCTCATGCGCACCAGCGAGGGCATCACGCCTTCGTTGAGCGGCTGGATGGTGCTGGCGACCCTGATCGGCTACATCACCGTCTATACGATCGTCTTCGCCGCCGGACTCACCTACCTGCGCCGGGTGATCCTGGCCGGCCCGGAACCCGGGCCGGGTGAGCACGAGAACCGCTCGGCCCATGCCAAGCGACCCTGGTCGGCCGTGGGCGGGACCTCGGACGAGCGCCCGGCACAAGAGAGGAGCTGACACCATGGAAATGTTCGACCTGACCCTGATCTGGATCGTCATCATCGGTATCAGCGTGTTCATGTACGTCCTCATGGACGGCTTCGACCTCGGTGTCGGCATTCTCTTCCCCTTCGCGCCCGACGACTCGGCGCGCGACGACCTGATGAATTCTGTCGCCCCGGTTTGGGATGGCAACGAGACCTGGCTGGTTCTCGGCGGCACCGGACTGCTGGCTGCCTTTCCGATGATCTACGGGGTGTTCCTGCCGGCGCTCTACATCGGCGTATTCCTGTTGCTGGCCGGCCTGATCTTTCGCGGCATTGCCTTCGAGTTCCGTTTCAAGTCCGGCAGCAACCGGCACTGGTGGGATCGCTCCTTTTCGATCGGCTCGACCGTCGCCGCCTTCGCCCAGGGCGCGGTGGTCGGGGCCTATATCCAGGGCTTCGAGGTTGAAGGTTTTTCCTATGTCGGCGGCGCCTTCGACTGGCTGACCCCGTTTACGGTCATGACCGGAATCGGGGTAGTCGCCGGCTATGCCCTGCTGGGCGCGACCTGGGCCATTCTCAAGACCCAGGGCGAAACCCGCGACTGGGCCTACCGCATCGCGCCAACGCTGCTGGCCGTGGTGATGGGCTTCTTCCTCCTGGTCAGCATCTGGACACCACTGGCGAGCGAACACGTGCGGGCGCGCTGGTTCGACCAGGTTTCGCTGTTATGGGCATTCCCCGCATTGACCGTCGCCATGGCCGCCTGGACCCTGCACAAGCTCCGGCAGCGCTCGGACGCTGCGCCCTTCATTGGTTCGATGATCCTTTTTGCCCTGTTCTACTTCGGTCTGCTGGCTTCCATGTGGCCCTACGCCGTTCCGCCGGAGCACACGTTCTGGGACGCCGCCTCCGATCCGGGCAGCCAGCTCTTTCTCCTGCTGGGCATGCTGTTCCTGTTGCCCATCATTCTCGGCTATACCGCCTGGTCCTACTGGGTGTTCCGCGGCAAGGTCCGTCCGGGTGAGGGCTACGGGCACTGACTTCCCCGCCAAGATCGCGACGTGCAAACCGTAAGCCAATGGCTGGCAGCGCAAGAGCCCAGGGGCTTGCGCACAAGACTGATTGCGGTGGCGCTGATCCAGTCCGGGCTGATCGTGGCCCAGGCCTGGTTGCTGGCCGGAATCGTCCACGCCGTCGTGATCGACGGGCGTGAGCTCGGCCAGATGGCATTCCCGCTCACGCTGCTGCTGGCCACCGCTGCCGCCCGGGCGGGCACGGAAACCCTGCGCGGCTGGATCGCCTCCGGTTCTGCCGCCCGGGTGCAACGCAAGCTGCGGCCGCGGCTGTTCGAGCACATCGCCGAAGCCGGCCCGGCATTTGCAGCACACACTGGCGTCGGAGCCCTGTCGACCACGCTCATCGAGCAGGTCGACCTGCTCGAGCGCTGGTACGGTCGCTTTCTGCCGCAGGCGATCGCCGCAGTTGTAAGCGTGCCGGTGTTGTTGATTGCCGTCGGATCGCGCGACTGGCTGGCCGGGCTGTTCCTTGCCCTGGCAACCCCACTGATTCCGCTGTTCATGATCCTGATCGGCTGGGGAGCCGAGCAGGCCAGTCGTAATCAGCAGCGCGAACTCACCCGGCTCGGCGGGGTTTTTCTCGACCGCCTGAGAGGGCTCGATACCATCCGTCGCTTCGGCAGCGAACAGTACCAACTCGAGCGGCTTGGTGAACTGGTCGAGAACTTCCGTCAACGCACGCTCGCGGTCCTGCGCCTGGCCTTCCTGTCGACGGCGGCAATTGAATTCTTCAGTGCCGTGGCCATCGCCGCCGTGGCCATCTATGTGGGTCTCGGCCTGCTCGGATACATCCAGTTCGGCCCCGCTCCGGCACTGACCCTGCACGGCGGCTTGTTCGTGCTGCTCCTCGCGGCAGAATTCTTTCAGCCCCTGAGGCAGCTCTCGCAGGCCTGGCACGATCGCGCCGACGGACTGGCTGCGGCCGGCTCTATCCGGACTGTCATGGAAACACCCCCGGCCCGGCGGGAACCGCTTCATCCAGCTACGATTTCCCCGGGCGCCGCCTGCCGGGTCGAAGCCGTGGGCTTGTGCCTGCAACGTCCCGGGCGCGGCGTCATCCTCGAAGACGCCGGCTTCACCGCCGAACCGGGTCAGTGCGTGCTGATCCGCGGGGCCAGCGGCAGCGGCAAGTCGACCCTGCTCGACCTGGTCGGTGGCTTTCTGGTACCGGACTCCGGCACCATTCACCTCGACGGCGTCGAGCTGCAGCAGCTCGACGCGCAAGCCCTGTCGAATATGCGCGCCTGGATGGGTCAGAACGGCGGCTTGTTCGACACCAGCCTGGCCGACAACATCCGACTGTCGATGCCGCAAGCAGACGAAACCGCACTCGACCGGGCCGTCTCGGCCGCCGGCCTGTCCGACTGGATCACGCAACTGCCTGAGGGTATGGCCACGCCAATCCGCTCCTCCGGCGAAGGCCTGTCGGGCGGCCAGGCCCGCCGTGTGCTGCTGGCCCGCGCCCTGCTGCGGCCACGTCCGCTGCTGTTGCTCGATGAGCCCACCGCCAGCCTGGATATCGATACGGCCGAATCGCTCTGGAAGACGCTTGGCAAACTGTCGCGGGGAGACGGCCCGACCGTAATCTGTGCCAGCCACGATGTGCTGGCCGAAGCCTGGGCCGATCGGATCTTCCAGCTCGAAAACGGCCGTCTCGAGGAGCTTCGGCCATGAGGCTCGGCAGGTTGATCGCCACGACCTGGCGGCGCCAGTGGCGCTGGCTGGCCCTGGGCGTTGTCCTGATGCTGGTTTCGAGCACGGCCGCACTGGTACTGCTCGGACTCTCGGGCTGGCTGATTACCGCCAGCGCAATGGCGGGTGTGGGGCTGATTGCCGCCGTCGAGATCTTCGCGCCAGGCGCAGGGATACGGCTGGCAGCCCTGACCAGAACCGTGGCCCGCTACGGTGAGCGCATGGCCACACACCGTGCCACGCTCGGCCTGCTCGCCGCGCTTCGCATCAGCCTGCTGCAACGCCTGCTGCAGCTCGACGAACTGCAGTTGCGACGCCTGCAACGCGGTGAGACCCTCGACCGCTTCACCGGTGATGTCGAGTCACTCGACCACCTCTACGCGGGCGTGGCTGGTCCCGTCGTGACCGCCGCGCTGACCACGCTGGGAGTAGCCATCGCGCTGCTGATGCTTGGCTTTCCGCAAGCCGCGCTGGTCATTGCGGGCGTGGGTCTGGCCGGAACGAGTATTGCCACGCTTGCCAGCCGGGCAGGCCGCAGCCCTGGCCGAGCGCGCGCGCTGGCCGAACCTGCACTGCAACACCAGTGCACCGAAAGCCTGGAAGGCCTGAAGTCGCTGGTGGCCGAGCAACGCATCACGGATCATCTTCAGGCGCTGGAAAGCCTTTCGACGCAGCAGGTCGGCCACCAGCTCAAGCTCGACCGTATCGATGCGCTCGGACGCGGCCAGGTGCAGATGGCCGGTTACCTCGGCATGTGGCTGGTCCTGCTGCTCGCGCTGGCCGGCTACTCAGGTGGACAGTCCTCCGGCCCGGCCGCGGTGATGGCCGTGATCGTCACGTTCGGTCTGATCGAGGTCTGGCAGGTTGTGCCGGCGGCGTGGCGCCGAATGACGCACACCCGTCTGGCCGCCGAGCGAGTGGCGGAACTGGCAGATCGAAAGCCCTTGCTGGAGACCTCCGGCACTGCCTTGCCCCAGTCCGGCGGCGGCGCACTATCACTGCGGGATGTTTGCTTCACCTGGCCGGGCTCTCGGCAGCCGGTCATCGACGGTGTGAATCTCGATCTGGGCCGGGGTGAGCGCCTGCTGATCACCGGACCGAGCGGCAGCGGCAAAACCACCCTGGCGCTGCTACTGATGCGCCAGATCGATCCCGAATCGGGCATTATCCGACTCGACGGCCTTGATCTGAGGGACATCCGGGAAGACGCACTGAGGGGCCACTTCGGTTACCTGCCGCAGCGGCCGAACCTGTTCGGCGACACCCTGGCTGCCAACCTGCGCGTCGCCGCTCCCGCGGCCACCGAGGCCGAGTTGGCGAAAGCGCTTGACGAGGCCGGGCTTGGCGAGTGGCTCGCAAGCCTGGAAAACGGTCTCGAGACCTGGCTGGACGAGGCCGGCGCCAGCCTCTCCGGCGGCGAGTTGCGGCGGGTCGGACTGGCTCGCTTGATGCTTGTCGATCCGCCCGCGGTGATCCTCGACGAGCCCACCACCGGCCTGGACAAGGCCACGGCAATCGGTCTGGCCTCGAGCATCGAACGATGGCTGGAAGGTCGGACGGTGGTGATGATCAGCCACGAGCCCGAATGGCTACCGCGCTACGACCGGGTGATTCGCTTGTAGGGCAAACGCGCCCGGTCTTTGCAGCAGTTCAGTGCAAGGTGATGTCGGTGGTAGCCGACTTGACCACAAAGATGCGATCGTTATTACTCTCCGGATCCGCCGGCGCCACGAAAAAGCCCCGACGATCCGGAGAGTAGCCCTGTGTATGCCCGACAATCGTTTCGTTATCGACGAAGCTAACGGAGATACGGCGCCCATAGCCCCGGCGCTCTATGTCCTGCCGCTCGCTGTAGTCAGGGCGGCCTTCAAAATCCTTCACGAAGAACACACCCTTGAGCTCGTCAACGTCGATCCGAACTCTTTCGCCGGAATCGGCCAGCCGCATGTGAAACGCGGGCCGGTTGGGGAAGAAATCGCTGGTTACGCCCTTGAGAATGCGCCCATCCATAAAGTGGGAAACGACCCGCTGTTCGATCATCGAGGCTCTCCGCTTGCGCCATTCACGTGAAATCTATCACATTTCGCATCATAAATCCCAATTTATAACACCATATGTCACGATTTCGCCGCCGGTACCGAGCCGTTCGATGGCCATTCTCGACGATTCCAGGACCGCACTCGCCCGACCCACAGCAGAACTGCCAGCAGCGGCACCAATCCCAGCACGATCTCCGGCCGGTACTGCAGACTACCCGGCCAGGCAAGCAGAACTGCGCCTGCAGCTGCCGCCGCGGCCAGCAACCACCACACGCCGATTGCGGCCGGGCGCGGCAACGGCAGCAGCATCAGCAGCCAGAAGGGATTGAGCATGAGTACGACCCAGTTGCCGTCGACCACCTCGTGGCCGGTCGCGAACCACATCAGCAACACCACGACGCCGCCCATTCCCGTAATCAGCGCCGATACGCGCCAGGGCAGGAGTGCCCAGAAACCGGGTTCACGACGCAGGGCCAGGGCGACCAGCATAGCCACCAGCAGCGACACCATCACATAGAACCCACCCTTGAAGGATGGCTCGTGAGGCGCTGAATGCCGTTGGGAGCGATAGAGCGTTTCGGTCTCGCCCACCAGCGGATTTCCGTCGACGGTCGCGCTCGCCATCCATGCCGCCAGCCCCTCGGGAACGAACGCCTCCTCCCAGGCCGTGCGCGGCTGGTCGATCATGGGACCGAGCAGCAGCAGCAAGCCGGCGTGCAACTCCAGGCGGCTCTCGTTGTAGCGCCGGATATGGTCGCGGAAGTTGAGCCGGGCAGGTGTGGCCTGCAGCTGCTCCCGCAGCTGCCCGTCGACAACCCGGTCGATCAGGTCGCGCAGCCAGGTCGAGCAATTGGCAAAAAAGTAGTCGTAGTCGTAGTACTGCGGTATCGGAAAAACGTTCTCGTGCAGCAGCTCGTGCAGTTCGCGGATCTGCCCGGCATCGAGCTCGAGTCGCTGAATGCGGATGGATCGATCGCGCATGCGGTAGAACGCGAATTCGTTTTCAGGGGCGGCGGCCGAACCGTAGTACTTCATGATGCCGCGGGCAAAATCCAGATGAAACCCGGGCCGGTCCATCTCGAAGTAGCCGAAGCTGTAGACGTGATCGAGGCCGAGCTCGGCGTTCCGGAGCCAGATTGCGTTATGACCAAAGCGTTCCCACACCTCCTGGCCGGGACCATAGGTCACAAGCCAGGCCTCCTGTGCCTGTGCGGTGGCCGCCGCGCCCTGCAGCAAGGCGAGCGTCAGAAGGATACGAGCCAGAACGCGAGGAATGCGCCTTTCAGACACGGCAGGAGTTGAAACTGGCGGAACAGGCATGACTGTACCCTATTCCGCTGCCCGGATGAGTATTCAGGCCTGAGAGACTTCCATTGCATGCAGGCGGCGATCGTCGGCACCGGTCACGGCGAAGTTCCAGCCGCCGATCTCGACCGATTCCCCCTCCTCGGGCAAGCGCCCGAATTCGGCCACCACCAGGCCGCCGATGGTGTCGTACTCGTTGTCACTGAAATCGGTCTCGAAGGCTTCGTTAAAGTCGTCGATGGCGGTCAGGGCCTGGACCAGGTACTTGCCTTCGTCCAGTCGTTGAATGTCCTGCACGGCTTCGGCATCGTGCTCGTCGTCGATGTCGCCGACGATTTCCTCGAGCACATCCTCGATCGTGATCAGACCCGAAACGCCACCGTATTCATCGACCACGATGGCCATATGATTCTTGCTGATACGGAACTCACGCAGCAGCACGTTCAGTCGCTTGGACTCGGGAATGATCACCGCCTGGCGCAGCAGGTCCGAAAGTGTGACATCGTCGCCGTTGGAAACCAGCTTGAGCAGATCCTTGGCCAGCAGAATGCCCTTGATCTGATCGCGGTCCTCGCCGACCACGGGGAAGCGGGAATGACCCGATTCGATGATGATGGGCAGGACTTCATCCAGCGCCGTGCCATCCGGAATGACGACCATGTGAGAACGCGGAATCATGACGTCGCGCACCTGCAGTTCGTCGACCTCCAGCGCGCCTTCGAGCATGGCCAGGGTATCGGCCTCGATCAGGCCCTGCTCGCTGACACCGCGCAGGAGCTCCACGAGGTCCTCGCGGCTGCGAGGGTCGCTGCCCAGGGCGCGCCCGATTCGTTCAAGCCAGCCACGGGAGCTGGCGCTGGTACTTCCGTTTGGACTGTCGGTAGATTCTTCGTTCATATGGGGGTGGATACCGGCCGAATGCCTGGAGCGACAGCGGGTATCGGATTAGTGGTCATAGGTCACGTACGGGTTGCCAATGCCCAGATCGGCCAGGAGCCGGATTTCCCGGGATTCCATGGCCTCGGCCTGTTCGGCAGAGATATGGTCGAAGCCGCGCAGATGCAAGATGCCGTGGATCAGAAGATGCGCGAAATGGGCATGCAGCGATTTGCCCTGCCCGGCCGCCTCGCGCTCGATGAGCGGGGCACAGAGTACGATATCGCCGAGCAGATTGATGCCGGCGCCATCGGGCAGTTCGGCGGGAAAACTGAGCACGTTGGTGGCGTTATCGCGCCCACGCCAGCGGCGATTGAGTTCCCGCCCTTCGGCTTCGTCGACGATGCGCAGGTTCAACACGGGGTCGTCGAGATCGGCCAGCGCCACGGCGGCGAAGCGACGTATGTCCTCGTCGTCGGGCAGCGAGCCTGATTCACATTCGCGCTGGATGGACAACTCGGTGACAGCCGGCCGTTCAATCGTTTTGCTCATCAGCACTCTCGTAGGCCTCGACGATTCGGCGAACAATCGGGTGGCGCACCACGTCGCGGGCGTCGAAAAATGTCGTACTCACACCCTCGACCTCCTTGAGCAGGGCCACCGCCTGACGCAGGCCGGAGTGAATCTTGGGCGGCAGGTCGATCTGGGTCAGGTCGCCGGTGATGACCGCCTTGGAGCCGAAACCGATGCGCGTGAGAAACATCTTCATCTGCTCGGAAGTCGTATTCTGCGCTTCGTCGAGGATGATGAAGGCGTCGTTGAGAGTGCGGCCGCGCATGTACGCCAGCGGGGCGACCTCGATGACGTTGCGCTCGGTCAGCCGCGCCGCTTTTTCGAAACCGAGCATCTCGTAGAGCGCGTCGTGAAGCGGCCTGAGGTAGGGATCGACCTTCTGAGCCAGGTCCCCGGGCAGGAAGCCCAGGCGCTCGCCGGCCTCGACGGCCGGCCGCACCAGCACGATGCGCTGCACGCGGTCGGACTCCAGCGCGTCGACGGCGCAGGCCACGGCCAGGAAAGTCTTGCCGGTGCCGGCCGGCCCGACGCCGAAGTTGACGTCAGATTCTCCGATGCGCTTGATGTAGCGCTTTTGGTTGGGACCGCGTCCGCGGATCATGCCCCGGCGGGTACGGATACCGACTTCGATGTCCTCGTTCTCGGGTTCGTCCAGGCCTGACTGCTGAAGCTGCAGGTTGACCGTCGACGGACTCAACACCTCGCCTTCGGAGTGACGGTAGAGCTGGCGCAGCACACGCCGGGCGGCGCCAACCGCATCCGGCTCGCCCTCGATGCTGAACAGGTTGCCACGCGCGGAAATCGACACACCCAGGCGCTTCTCGATCAGACTGATATGTTCGTCGAGATGGCCGCAGAGATTGGCCAGGCGTTCGTTATCGACCGGCTCGAGCTCGAGCGTGACGGCCGTTTCGGAGACCGTAGTCATTCAGGCTGCCGCGGACTGGCTGTCGAGACGGCCGCGAAGCGAATTGGCCATGGCCTCCGTCACGACGACATCGACCATGCGGCCGACCAGTTCGGGCGGCCCCGGAAAATTGACCACTCGATTGTTTTCGGTGCGCCCGGCCAGTTCCCTGGCCTCCTTACGGCTGCTGCCCTCGACCAGAACGCGCTGACGCGTACCGACCATGGCCTCGGCATAGCCGCGCGCCTGCCGATTGAGCTGGTCTTGCAGGCGATTGAGCCGGTCCTTCTTCTCGGCGAGCGTGACGTTGTCGGGGAAAGAGGCCGCCGGCGTACCCGGGCGGGCCGAGTAGATGAAGCTGAAGCTCTGGTCGAACTCGAGCGTCTTGACCAGGTCGAGCGTCTGCTGGAAGTCGTGCTCGGTCTCGCCGGGAAAACCGACGATGAAGTCGGAACTCAGAGTGATGTCGGGTCGGACTTCGCGCAGGCGGCGGATCTTCTGCTTGTACTCGAGAATGGTGTGTCCTCGCTTCATCAGCGACAGGACACGATCCGAACCCGACTGCACCGGCAAGTGCAGGTAGTTGGCCAGTTTCGAAACCGCGCCGAAGGCCTCGACCAGGCTGTCGGAGAACTCGACCGGATGCGAGGTGGTGAAGCGGATTCGCTCGATTCCCTCGATATGGTCGATATAACGGATCAGCAGCGCCAGGTCGGCCGTACCCCCGTCGTGCATCGGGCCGCGATAGGCGTTGACGTTCTGCCCCAGCAGGTTGATTTCTCGCACGCCCTGCCCCGCCAGTTCAGCCACCTCGGCGATCACATCGTCGAGCGGACGGCTGACTTCCTCGCCGCGGGTGTAGGGCACCACGCAGAAGGAACAGTACTTGGAGCAGCCTTCCATGATCGACACGAAGGCGCTGCCGCCTTGCTTGCCCGGGCTGGGCAGGTGGTCGAACTTCTCGATTTCGGGAAAAGAGATGTCGATGGCCGGTTGGCTGCTTTCGCGCACGCTGTCGAGCATTTTCGGCAGCCGGTGGATGGTCTGCGGGCCGAACACCATGTCGACAAAGGGCGAGCGCTTGACGATGTTCTCGCCTTCCTGGCTGGCGACGCAACCGGCCACGCCGATGACCAGATCGGGCCGCGCTTCCTTCAGCGGCCGCCAACGCCCGAGCTGCGAGAACACCTTTTCCTGCGCCTTCTCGCGAATCGAGCAGGTATTGATCAGGATGACGTCGGCCTCCTCGGCCCGCTCGGTCAACTCCAGGCCGTGCGAGGCGGCGAGTACGTCGGCCATCTTGCCCGAGTCGTACTCGTTCATCTGGCAACCGTGAGTCTGAATGTAGAGCTTGCCGGCCATTAATCGCTCATGTCTCTGAATGACCGGTCATTTTACCGCACGCAGGCCGCCGCTGCCGACCAGGGCCTGGTCGCGAAAACGGACCCGCCGGGTAATGCGGCAGACCAGCTCGTAGGGGATGGTGTCGGCGCAAGCGGCGATGCCTTCGATCGGCAGGCCGCGCCCCCACAGGATGACCTCATCGCCGATTTGGGCCTCGGGACCGTCGGTCAGGTCAATGGTGATCATGTCCATGGAGACGCGACCACACAGTCGGCAGCTGCGGCCATCGACCAGCACCGGCGTTCCGTCGGCCATGCCGCGCGGATAACCATCGCCGTAGCCAATGCCGGCCACGCCGACGAGCATGTCGCGTTCGGCCGTGAATCGCGCGCCGTAGCCGATCTGCTCACCGCGAGCCACCCGATTGATCGCCAGCAACTCGGCACTGAGCGTCATCACGGGCTCGAGCCCCAGATCAGGGCCGGATCGGTCAGGCAGCGGCGAAATACCGTACAGCACCAGGCCGGCCCGCACCCACTCATAGCGTGCGGCGGGGAAGTTGATCAGACCGGCCGAGTTACTCATGCAGCGCTCGCCTTCCAGACCGGCGGTTGCGCGCTCGAAGCGCTCGAGCTGAAGCGCATTGAGCGGATGTTCCGGTTCCTCGGCACAGGCGAAATGGCTGATCAGGTTGACCTGCTCGACACCGGGCAAGGCCAAAAGCCGGGCATGCATCTCGCCAGCAGATTCAGCCGGCACACCGAGCCGGTGCATGCCGGTGTCGATCTTGAGCCACAGTCTTTCTGTGGGTGAACGGCCGAAGCGCTCGAGCGCCTCGATCTGCTGCACATGGTGAAGGGTCAGTTCCAGACCGAGGTCAGCCGCCACGGCCAGGTCACCGTAGTCGACAACGCCCTCCAGCAGCAGGACCGGCAGGCCATTACCCAGACGCCGGATGGCGCGTGCTTCCTCGATGGTGGCCACGGCCAGCAGGTCGGCACCCTCCAGCGCCGGCAGGCACAGGTCGATGCGGTGACCGTAGGCATCGGCCTTGACCACGGCCATGACGCGGCTGTCGGGCGCCCATTCTCGCACCCGGCCCAGGTTGTGGGCGAGCGCGGCGGCGTCAATGCGGGCGATGGTGTTGCGGGCCATGAATCAGGCGCCCGCTCAGCTGTCCTGGCCGTAGTGGTCGGGCGTGAAATCGCGGAAGCGCACATACTCGCCCTGGAAGGCCAGCTTGAAACTGCCGGTGGCACCGTTGCGGTGCTTGCCGATGATGATCTCGGCCGTGCCCTTGTCCGGCGAGTCCTCGTTGTAGACCTCATCGCGGTAGATGAACAGGATCAGGTCGGCATCCTGCTCGATCGCGCCGGATTCACGCAGATCGGCCATCTTCGGCCGCTTGTCCGGGCGCTGTTCGAGCGAGCGGTTGAGCTGCGACAGCGCGATCACCGGGACATCCAGTTCCTTGGCAAGGGCCTTGAGGCTGCGCGAGATCTCGCTGATTTCATTGGTGCGGTTTTCCGAGTGACCGGCCACCTTCATCAGCTGAAGGTAGTCGACCATGATCAGGCCGATGCCGTGCTCGCGCTTCATGCGCCGGGCCCGGGCGCGCAGGTCGGTCGGCGACAGCGACGGCGTCTGATCGATGAAGATGTTGGCCCCCTTGAGCAGGGTCATGCCCGAGCGCAGGTTGACCCAGTCCTGTCCTTCGAGCTTGCCGGTGCGCAGTCGCTCCTGGTTGATCTGGCCAAGCGAGGAAAACAGACGCATGACCAACTGGATGTCCGACATTTCCATCGAGAAAACCGCCACCGGCACCTTGTGGCGGATGGCTGCCCGCTCGGCGATATTCATGGCGAAACTGGTCTTGCCCATCGATGGTCTGCCGGCGACGATGATCAGGTCGGTCTTCTGCAAGCCCGATGTCCGCTGATCCAGCGCGGTGAAGCCGGTCGGCACGCCGGTCAGATCACCCTCGTTTTCCTGCAGCTCGTTGAGCAGGTCCATGGCGCTGGCCATGACCTCCTTGACGCTGACATAGCCGCTGGCGCGCCGTGCCCCCTGGTCTGCAATGGCGTAGATGCGCTGTTCGGCCTCCTCGAGCACATCGCGCGAGCTGCGTCCGGCCGTACTCAATGCGGTATCGGCGATATTCGTGCCGATTTCGACGAGCTGACGCAGAATCGACTTCTCGCGCACGATCTGCGCATAGCCGACGGCATTGGCCGGACCCGGTGTTTCATTGGCCAGCATGGTCAGGTAGGCGCCGGAATCGACCTTGTCAAGCTTGCCATGGCGGGCAAACCATTCATTGACGGTGATCGCGTCGCAGGGCTGGCCTTCCTGGCACAGCTCCGCGATGGCGCGGAAAATCAGGCGGTGGTTCTCGCGGTAGAAATCGACTTCGTCGATCTGGTCCGCCACCCGGTCCCAGACGTCGGCGCCGAGCATCAGCGCGCCCAGCAGCGACTGCTCCGCCTCGTTGGAGTGTGGCGGGGCCTTGAGATTGCTCAGGGTGGAAATTCGGGGTTCAGCCACGGTTTTCGTCAGTCGGACGCGGCCGATCAGTATAGTCCCGATCCGGGCCGAATGGCCAACGGAAAACCACCGTTTGCGTCCGGATTGGCGGCACAGTGCACGCGCCAACGGCGGAATGGGCAGGGACGGTGGTTCTCGCAGCCTGCTCGGCGGCGCCGAACAGGAATCGGATCGATCAGCCTTCGGCGGCGACCACGGTCAGCTTGATCTCGGTCTGCACATCGGCGTGCAGGATCAGTCCGATGGTGAACTCGCCCGGCTCGCGGATCGGACCTTCGGGCATGTCAACCTCGGACTTCTCGACCGGGTAACCCATTTCAGTCAGCTTGCCGGCGATCTCGTGCGGGTTGATCGAGCCGTACAGGCGGCCTTCCGGGCTGACCGGCACCTCGAAGCGCAGCTCGTCGAGCTCGTCGATGGCTTCGCGACGGGCCTCGGAGGCACTCAGGCGTTCGTTGGCCTGGCGCTCGAGTTCCTCACGGCGGGACTCGAACTTGTCGACGTTTTCCTTGGTCGCCGGAACGGCCAGGCCGCGCGGCAGCAGGAAGTTGCGCCCATAGCCCGGTCGCACGGTCACGGTATCGCCCAGGTCACCGAGGTTGTAGATGTTTTCGAGCAGAATCAGCTTCATGACATCACCTCAAGCGATCAGTGGTTGTCGGTATACGGCAGCAGCGCCAGGTAGCGAGCACGCTTGATCGCGGTGCTCAGCTGACGCTGGAATCGTGCCTTGGTGCCGGTAATGCGGCTGGGAACGATCTTGCCGGTTTCACCGACGAAATCCTTCAACAGGTCCACGTCCTTGTAATCGACTTCCTCGATACCCTCGACCGTGAACCGGCAAAACTTTCTACGTCGCATGAATCGTGCCATGGGTCAGCCCTCCACCTTTTCTTTGTCCTGATCGGTGTCCTGATCGGTGTCCTGATCAGTATCCTGATCGTCGTCGGAATCATCCGAATCATCGTCATCGGAATCATCATCGTCGTCGTCGTCACTGTCGCCGCGCTCGTCAGAGGCACGTTCGCGGCGCGGGCCCTCACGCTCGTCCTTGTTTTCCTTGCGCTTGAGCATGACCGACGGTTCGGTCTCGGCCTTGTCCTTGCGGACGATCAGGTGGCGCAGGATGGCATCGTTGAACTTGAAGATGCTCTCGAGCTCGGCCAGGGTTTCGGCGTCGCATTCGACGTTGAGCATCAGGTAGTGCGCCTTGTGCAGCTTGGCAATGGTGAAGGCCAACTGCAGTCGGCCCCAGTCCTCGCTGCGGTGAACGGTGCCGCCCTTTTCCTCAACCATGCTCCGGTAGCGATCGAGCATGCTGGGCACCTGTTCGCTCTGGTCCGGGTGGACCAGAAGAACGATTTCATAGTGTCGCATTGTCAATTCCTCGTGGTTTTCCAAGCCCGGGCCCATTCGGCACCCGGCCTGCAAAGCCCCCGGCCAAACCGCCATTGCGGCCACCGTGGAGCAAGGGTCTTGCCCGCCCAGCGGACAAGCCGGCTATTATATAACGCCAATCGAACTCCAGGCAACTCCCGTATCTCGCTCTCCCTGTTTCGGCCGGCTTGCCCGAGCGGAGCCCATATCGCACCCTGCCGAACCACCCAACTGCCCCGGAGTCAGCCATGCTGGCCGGCAGCCTCGAGCGTGGGTATCCTGAACGCTGCAGGCCGTTTCGCCGCCCCGGCAGGCTGTACACCGCTTGGGCACGGCATAGGTACTGACCTTGATCTACGGGAGTAGTACGTCATGACGAAGTCCGAAACCCGCCACAAGCCGCGCCGGGCGGAAATCTACCGCATGGTCATGGACAAGCATATCTGCCCGTACGGCATCAAAAGCAAGTACCTGCTCGAGCGACAGGGCTACGAGGTGGATGATCACTGGCTGACCACGCGGCAGGAAACCGACGATTTCAAAAAGAAGCACTCGGTCGAGACAACTCCGCAGACCTTCATTGATGGTGAGCGGATCGGCGGTTATGACGAGTTGCGCCAGCATTTCGACCAGCCCATGCCGGACCAGGCCGACACCAGCTACCGCCCGGTCATCGCAATTTTCGTGACCGCTTTTCTCATGGGCCTGGCCGTGAGCTGGGCGGCTTTCGGGACCGTCTGGACGCTGCGCATGCCCGAAATGTTTATCGCCACGGCCATGTGCCTGCTGGGCGTCCAGAAGTTACAGGACGTCGAAAGCTTCAGCACGATGTTTCTCAATTACGATTTGCTGGGAAGACGCTGGGTCCCGTATGGGTATTTCTATCCCTTCGGGGAAACGCTGGCCGGCGTGCTGATGTTGGCAGGCGCCCTGATTTGGCTGGCCGCGCCGATCGCGCTGTTCATTGGTCTCATCGGGGCCGTCTCTGTCTTCCGGGCCGTGTATGTGCAGAAACGCGAGCTCAAGTGCGCCTGCGTGGGCGGCAACAGCAACGTACCACTCGGCTTCGTCTCGCTGACGGAGAACCTCATAATGATCATGATGGGCATCTGGATGCCGATCAGGATGTATCTGCTCGACGGCTGATCAGCAGGGCAACTGCAGACCACCCAACAGCAGGGGCAACATCCTGACCTACTTCTCCATCACCGCCGCAGTCTCCGGCTTGATCTGCCACGTATAGAAGCGCATCGGCGGGATGTTGAAAACTTCCAGCTCGACATCGGGCTCACCCATCACTTCCTTGCCGAGCCTCCCCACAGCACCTCGGAACTGGTAGGCCACAAACCGGCCTCCCGGTGCGAGGTTGTCGCGGATGGCTGCGATGATGGCCAGCCCGATCTCGCGCGGCATGGTGGAAAAGGGAATTCCCGAAATCACTACATCTGGCGCACCCAGACCGTGCTCAGCCAGGATCTCGGCCAGATCTACGGCGCTGCCGGTATGCGGAATCAGACGTGCATCACCGAAATCTTCGAGAATGGACGAGAAATCCGGATCGAGTTCAATGGTCAGCAGGCGCGCGTCAGCCGGCATGGCAGCCAGGATTGCGCGCGTGGTTCCGCCGGTTCCGGGACCCAGTTCGACCACTGTGCGTGCCGATTCGACCCCGGAAACGTTAATGATGCGCCGCTCCAGAAAGCGCGAACTGGGAATGATGGAGCCGACCTGCTCCGGACTACGCAAGAAACCACGAAAGAAATCGATGCCGCGCGTCGAGCGCCGCGATTGCACCTTCTCGCTCCCTTCCACATGCACTCCTTGGACGCCGGACCGGCTAAATCACCACAACAACGGCTGATTCTACCAGTCCCGGCGCTTTACCCGAAACACGGTGAGCGGTATCCTTTCGCGCCCGGACGTGCAGCATCCAGGCAATCCTTGCGGTACAATGCGCCCCTCGCCGGCCCGGACCGGTCGAACAGCAAGTTTACGGAGAGGTGGCCGAGTGGCTGAAGGCGCTCCCCTGCTAAGGGAGTATACGGCTTATACCCGTATCGAGGGTTCGAACCGAGCGCCAGCGAGCTCACGAGCCGGCCGAAGGCCGGCGAGCCCGTAGGGCAAGCGACCGCAGGTCGCGCAGTAACCGAGCGAAGCGAGCTCGATGCGTAGCCGACGCAGTCGGCGTAGCTACCCGGAGCGAAGCGGAGGGCAAGCGCCGAAGGCGCGCAGTCAATCCCGACCTCTCGCGGTCCGACAGGACCGCCCGGGTCGACAGCCCGAGAATGGCCGTATGCATACGGCGGTTACAATAAGTTTTACGGAGAGGTGGCCGAGTGGCTGAAGGCGCTCCCCTGCTAAGGGAGTATACGGCTTATACCCGTATCGAGGGTTCGAATCCCTCCCTCTCCGCCAGTAATGAAGAACCCCGCCTTGTGCGGGGTTTTTTATTGCTGGCCGAGAGGGGGACTACGGATGAGAACCCCGGTTCGAACCGAGCCGAAGGCGAGCTCGCTGGAGCGAAGCGACAGCCCGAAGGGCAAGCGGCCGATAGGCCGCGCAGCAATCCCTCCATCTCCGCCACCTAAATCGCAATCGTATCCTCCGGCGCCTGAATCAGATTGCCCTGCATGTAATCGGCACCGGTACGCCACATGCTGGCCGCTGTTTTCGAATCCTCGATCATCGGCATGATGATGCGAGTGCCCTGCTCCCTGACCTGCTTTGAAAGCTCGAAGAAACGCTCCTCCAGATCCGGGTCCTGGGTCAGGCGCTTGACGAAGCCCGGCGACATCCGCAGAAAATCGGATTTGAGCTTTTCTGTGAGCAGTTGCCAGCGGCTCTGCTCGTTGACGTGCGAGAGACAGAATCCGACGTCGTGGTCCCGGCAGATACTGATCAGCCCGACAGTGCCACTGAGGTGCGCCATGGCGTCTTCCAGCGGGATTTCCAGGACAAGTCGACCGGCCAGCATCGGCTCGGATTCCAGATGACGGGCAAGCCAGTCCTGACGTTCGGCCTCCACCAGAAGCGCTTCGGACTGATTAATGAACAACCGCACACGTTTCTCTCGCAGCGGGCCACGCAACAATCGGGAGGCATGCACGATCATCCAGCGATCAAGCACGGGCAACAGGGCAGCCTCGCGGGCCTGGGGCAGGAAATCCGCGGCGGGGAGCAAGCGGCCGTCACCAGCGACCAGTCGCGGGAACATCTGGTAGCTTTCGGATGTGGCCTCTGGACTGGTCGCGAGCAAGGGCTGGAAAACAACCTTCAGCGAATCGGTTCGCAGGGACTCCATCAATAGGCCCAGCATGTGATCGGCCGAGGAAATGGCTTTATCGGCCGAGATGCCGGGCCGCGCCTCACCCATGTGGTTGCCGCCGGCCATTCCAATGGCTTCCGCGCGGTGAATGAGCGCCAACAACAGTTCATCCTCGTGCCTGAAGCGGTGATCGAAGTGCGCAAAGGACAGGCTGACGCTCACGGCCACCGCGTCGTCGCCGACGTCATAGATACGATCACTCAAAGAACTGAAAAGATTTTCAGCGGCCTCCTTTACCAGCGAGGCGGAGGCATCCCTGAGAACAAGCAACAGGCACTCCCAGTCGAAGCGAACCAGGTCGTAATCTTTGCCTACCAGTTCACTGGCGAGTTCATTGGTCTGGGCAACGACGCCGTCGATGAGTGTACTCAGGCCGGTGAACCCGAGTTGATCGCGCAGCAACGTGCCGCGATCGAAGCGGATCAAAATCACGCCGCCGCGACCCGCCTCCGCACCAGCAGCCATGATTTTCGGCATTTGCCGAAGCAATTTCTTTGAAATCATAACGCCCCTACGGCTGCAACATCGAAAACCTGCGCCCAGTTGAGCGACGCTGACTCCAGCGCTTCAAAAGGGTGACACAAACTGCGTGAAATGCAAAGTCACCCGCGTGCAGAACCCAAGGGAGAATGCCCTGGCCATGGCGCCGGGCGGCTCAGGCTTCCTGATCTAGGTCCCGGCCATCGGACCAGCTCCAGGAGGAACCTCAGGCGACGTCGGTATCGATTCCGCAGTTGTTTTTCTCGAACACCCGGTCGGCACGATAGCTGGATCGGACCAGTGGGCCCGAGACGACCTCCATGAAGCCCTTCTCAAGGCCGATCCGGCGGAGCGCCTGAAATTCCTCGGGTGTGACGAAGCGCTCGACCGGCAAGTGATTGACCGTCGGGCGCAGGTACTGGCCGAAAGTGACGATATCGACACCGATGGCGCGTAGGTCGTCCATCGTCTCGAGGACTTCTTCGGTGGTTTCGCCCAGGCCCAGCATCAGGCTGGTCTTGGTCAGCACCTTCGGATTGTGCCGCTTGGCGTGCTCGAGCACCTTGAGCGTCTGTTCGTAGCCGGCACGCGGATCGCGCACGGGATGGGTCAGGCGCCGCACCGTTTCGACATTCTGGGCGAACACTTCCAGACCCGAATCGACCACGGTCTCCACATCATGCAGGCGGCCCTGGAAATCAGGCGTCAGCGCCTCGACTGCGGTTTCTGGATTGGCTCGCTTGATCTCGCGGACGCATGCCGCGTAATGCGCCGCCCCGCCGTCATCGAGGTCATCGCGATCGACCGAGGTGAGAACGACGTACTTGAGATCCATGATGCGCACCGACTCGGCGGCATTGAGCGGCTCTTCGAGGTCGAGCCAACCGCGCGGATTGCCGGTATCGACCGAGCAGAAGCGGCAGGCGCGAGTGCAGACATCACCCATCAGCATGATGGTGGCCACACCCGCCGACCAGCATTCGCCGATATTCGGGCACTTGGATTCCTGACAGACGGTGGCCAGTCGGTGTTCGTTGACGTTCCGGCGCACCTGCTCGTACTTGCCGCCCTGTGGCAACTTTGCCCGCAGCCAGGAGGGCTTGCGGCCGATCGGCGCAGGTTCGGACCCGGCACGGGCCTTGATGCCGTCACGAATGGCGGTAAAGCCCTGCGGCTTGCGGATCTTCTGACCGCTCTTGACGGCGATCGGAATTCGTATGTCGTCAGTCACGCTCGGCGGACTCCTGTCATTCCGATGGGCTGGATGCGGCATTATCCCATTGATGGCGACCCCTTGCCATGAAGACCGGCGATTCCGGGCGGGCGTTCGAATCCACGCCTGGGCTGAAGCCATTGCGGAACGACTGCGCAAACGGGTTCGTCCTGACCCACAGACCGGCCCCGTCCGGAATCCACCAATAGCGGGCAGTCGGCATCGGCCGGCACATGCGTCGCCAAACTTGTCCACCCCCAGCGACGCTTGAGCGAGCGAGACAACTCATCGATGCACAGCGTGGTCATATCGACACCTCCCCCGCCGGCGCAAGCGGCCGAAGCCGCACCACCAGGCGCTCCGGACCGCCCGCCACCGGCGCGTCGAACGGATAACAGGTAATCAGGGTCATCGCGGTTTCCGGCCAGTCGAGATCGATTCCGGTGGTACGGGAATCGACCACCCGGATGGTCTCGACCTGCCACCACTGCCGGCGCCCCCCGGCATCGATGAGTTCGAAGCGATCACCGGGCTCGACGGCACGCAGGAAAGAGAAATGCGTATCCCGGTGGGCGGCGAGCACGCGATGCCCGCCCTCGCCCACGGCCATGCCCGGCCCCCAGCCCATTACCGGCGTGTCCAGGCCCTCAAGCACCAGGTGGTCGATCGACAGGCGCGGCATGCGCAGTCGTGCGACCGGGTGACTGACCGCGCCGGGCCAGGGCTCGGCCGCGTCCGCGTCCTCGTCCTCGAGCGCCCGTTGCCAGGCCCGCTCGAGCAGCCACTGGCCGAGTCCGGCCTTGGCCTGAATCCAGCCGGCCGAGCCCAGCTGCCAGGTGGCCACCAGTACCAATGTCAGGATCAGGAAGCGCCGCATCAGGACTCCTCCTCGCTGCGGTTGATGCGGCGCTGGAACAGCAGCAGCAAGACCAGCAGAAGGGCCACGGCACCACGCAGCGCGGCCGACACGCTGCCGCCGTCGGTGGCCGGCATAGCCTGCAGGCTGCCGGCGCGCCCATGGGCCGGGCTGGTAGCGAGGCCGAAGCGTCGCAGGGCCTCTGCACGGCTGCGCTCAGGCGTGCGATCAACAGCCACCAGGCTGGTCTGCGAGCTGACCAGCGAATAGGCCAGTGCGGTATTGAGCACCTCCGATTCGATCAGAAGCTCGTCGCCGGGCGGACCGGCCCGGTTTTCCAGCGCTTCGATCTTCGCGCGGCCCCACTGACCGGCCACGCCGGGCGCGGGCTGGAAATCCTCCAGCGGCAGGACGCGCTCGAAGAATTGTCCGTTGCTGGTGCCGCGAACGATCAAGTCGCCGCTGAGCCGATCCGTTCGGGCGATGACACTCAAGGGCTGGCCGACGTAGAGATCGGGCATCGATTCAGGGTAGAACTCGACCGGGTGCGGCCAGACCAGTTCGATGTCGTGGATAACCGGGCTTTCGAGCTGCAAGACCAGCTCGCTCATGCGCTCGGCAATCAGGGATGTTTCGGCAATGGCCGTGTAGCTGCCTCGGCCGGCCGAGGACAGACGACGCAAAAAGCTGCCGTTGACGCCATGGCCGATGCCGACGGTGAACAGGCGACTTTCATCCAGGTCCAGCCGGGTGCGCTCGAGCAACTGCTGCTCGTTGCCCACCATGCCGTCGGTGATAAAGACCACCTGGCGCAAGTAGCCGTCGACGGGTGGCGCCCCAAGGGCCAGGGCCAGCGGCGGGCCCATATCCGTGCCTCCGCCGGCACCCAGGCCGTCAACCCACTGCGCCGCTTCAAGATGACGATCCTCGCTGTAGTCCAGCGGCTGTGGATGGAGCGAACGCGCCTGGTGATTGAAAGCAATGACGTTGAAGCGGTCGCCCGGCTTTAGACTGGCCAGGGCGTAATGCAGAGACTCGCGCGCCTGCACGATCGGCTCGTTCGACATCGACCCGGACGTGTCGATGACCAGGATCAACTCGCGCGGTGTGTCGTCGGCCTCGAAAGCCTGCGGCGGCACCAGTGTAAGCATGATGTGCTCGCGGCCATTGAAGCGCTCGGCAAAGGCCGCGGTCGCGGCTGCGCCACTGTCCTCCGGTTGCCAGGTCAGTTCGAAATCGCGGCCCGACCAGTCAGCACCGTCGGCCAGGGTGACCAGCCAGTCGGTCCCGAGCCGTTCGACATCGATGGCGTGGTGAGTCGAGCTGATGTCACCCAGGCGCAAACCGGGTCGCAGATCAACGGTGAGCGTTACCGGACGTTGCGGCAAGCGGCCGCCGGCAGCGGCCTCCAATCGCTCGCGTACGGTCCGTTCGAGTTCGCCGCCAGGACGAAACTGCGGTGCCGCGGTAGTCGGAAAATCAAGCCGGAAGCGCCCATGCTCGTAGACCACGGCCTGCGTGTAGCCGATGCGAATCTCGACCATCTCTCCCGGTGGGATATTGGCCACCCGGGTCGAAAACAGCTTGCCCGGTTCGCGCTCGACCAGACCGGCAATCTGGCCCCGGTCGCGGGCCGCCTCATAAGTGGCGCGGGCGGTTTCTTTCTCCTGGATCTCACCCTCGATCAGTCGCTGCCCGATCCGGATCTGTAATTGCTCGACGGCGGCGCCGTCGGGCAGCGGGAAACGATAGACACCCTCGGCCCAGTCTCCGGTCTGGTTGAAGAACTGCTGGCGGACCTCGACCAGCGACAGCATGCCCGTCACCTGAATATCGACCTCGGTCGCCAGGGACAGCGCCGCCTCGCGGCCGCCGGCTTCCTGGCGTTCGAGCCACATGCCGGACTCCGCAGACATGGCCGGCCCGAGAACCAGCATCAAGACAAGTATCCAAAGACGCGACATGAACCGAACTCCTGCTGTGATCGACGCATGCCATTTGAGCGCAGCGAAATGGCAGCCAGGCTGCCCGGCGCTGACGAAGTCCTGATCGAATGTGGCAAACTTGTGGCAGACGCTCCTCGAGGGCGGCCTGCTTCCACGAAGTGTTTCCAATGAGCCAGCGCCTGATCGCCATCGTCGAAGACGAAGCCACTCTGCGCGAGAACTACCGCGACGCGCTGGAACGCTATGGCTTTGCGACCCGGGGTTATGCCTCACGTTCGGATGCCGAGTCGGCCATGACCGCCCGCCTGCCCGATCTGGTGATCATCGACGTCGGACTGGGTGATGAGCCCGAAGGCGGCTTCGATTTGTGCCGCACGCTTCGCCAGCGCTCGGCCGAGCTACCGATCATCTTCCTGACCGCCCGCGACAGCGACCTGGACGCCGTGTCCGGACTGCGCCTGGGCGCCGACGATTACCTCACCAAGGACATTTCCAGCCAGCACCTGCTGGCTCGTATTCTTGCCCTGTTCCGACGTGTCGAGGCCGTGCGCCTCCAGCCGACGGCATCTCGCCCGATACGGGTCGGCGGCGTCGAGCTTGAACCCGAGACCCTGCAGGTTCGTTGGCAAGACCGGCCGGTGGCGCTGACCGTGACCGAATTCTGGATGGTGCACTGCCTGATCGAGCGACCCGGACACGTCAAGACACGAGGCCAGCTGATGGAAGCCGCCAACCTGGTCGTCGACGAAGCGACCATCACCTCCCACGTCAAGCGCATTCGCCGCAAGTTCGAAACGCTCGACCCGGACTTCCGCGCCCTGGAAACCGTGCACGGCGCCGGCTATCGCTGGAACGGTCGGCCCGCGTGAACCTGCGTGCCCGGCTGACGCTCATTTCACTGCTACTGCTGTCCCTGCCGCTGGCTGGTTGGCAACTGGTGCGCAGCCTCGAGCATTCTCTGCGCGACAGCTATCAGCAAGCGCTGATCGACACCACCGTCGCCGCCGCTCGTGAACTGGCATCGTTTGAAGTGGGCTGGCCATCGGATTCAGGCCTGTACGTGCATCGCGCCGACCGTGAACCCGTGATCGATGGCTATGACAGCGAGTGGCTCGACTGGCGCGCCCCGAGTGCCTGGACCGACATCGATGGCGCTCCGGGGGCTCGTCTGCTGGCCGCCGAGTACCGTGGTCGCCTGAACCTGCTGGTCGAGATTCCGGACGACGCGTTCGCACTGAACGGCAACACTGACAAGGACGCACTGTCACTCGAACTGTGGATCGAAACAGGCCAGGAATCGGGCCGGGTGATGATCCAACCGGCCGCGCCGGGCTGGCTGGAATCAGGCGGCCAGGACGGCCGGCTGCGTGTTCAGGCCGCCCTGCAACCCGGCGACCGTTTCTGGCGCATGGAAATCGCGCTGCTCGAGCCGCTCCAGGTCGAGCGCCTGGCCGTGAGAGTCGGGCCTGCGAACAATGAGCAGGTCGCATTCCGGCCGCTGATCCGGCCGATTGCCGCCCTTTCCGGGCAGTTGCGCGCCCGGCTTCCCGAGCGTACCCGGGGCTGGCTGCTGCATCCCGAAGGCTGGGTTCTCGCCCGGGCCGGTCAGTCCGCCGAAATGCCATCACCGCAAGACGATGGCGGCGACGTCAGCAAGCTGCTCGCAACCCTGGCCGCACGACTGTTGGGCGTGCTGCCCAATTCATCCGGCACGGATACGCCGGATGCGGGGCGATTCCCGCCGCAGGCGATGTCCCGCCAACCGTCCGCCGACTGGTACCCCTTACCCGACGGTGCCGGTTTCGTGGTCCGTGCCACCGCCCCGATCATGCGCGACGGCAACGCCGTGGCGCATCTCCTGCTCGAACGGCCGGCCGACCGCTTCATGAACGCCGCCTATGAGGCCTTGCTGCAGTTGTTCGTGCTCGGCCTGGCCGCGATGCTGTTGATCGCTGCGATCCTGATCGGCTTTGCCGGGCGCCTGTCCGGGCGCATCCGGCGCCTGCGCGATGCCCTCGACCACGCGGTCGGTGCCGACGGTCGCGTTCGTGCAGCAATGCCCGGGCCGGAGGGCCACGACGAAATTGCCGATCTCGGTCGCAGCCTGTCGGACATGGTCGAACGCCAGCACCGGCACCAGGACTACCTGCAGAGCCTTGCGAGCAAGCTCTCGCACGAGCTGCGCACGCCGTTGGCCATGATCCGGTCATCGCTCGAAAACCTGGCCGACAGCGAAACGCCCGAGCAGCAAGAGAAATACCGCCAACGCGCGGAGGAAGGCACCCAACGGCTCCAGTCGATGTTCCGCGCCATGAGCCAGGCCGCGCGCATCGAACAGAGCCTGTCGGAAGAACCATTGCGGCCGATCGACCTGGCCGAACTGGTCACGGCCTATGTCGAAGGCTGCCGCCAGACGTTCCGCCGGCACCGTTTTGCGGCGGTGGTGCCGAGCGGCTCACCGGTCGAAGTCGATGCCAGCGCCGAGCAACTCGGCCAGCTGCTCGACAAGCTGGTCGAGAATGCCGTCGATTTCACGCCGCCGGGCGAACGCATCACCCTGCGCGTCGTACCACGCGGAACGCAGGTCTGCCTGCAGGTCGACAACCCCGGTCCGCCGCTGCCGCCCGGCCTGGCCGAACAGGCGTTCGAGTCCATGGTTTCGAACCGAAGTCATGACGATTGTCATGACAATCGCGGGCCACACCTGGGTCTCGGCCTGTACATCGCAAGGTTGATCGCCGAGCGTCACGGCGGATCGATTCGTGCCGTCGATCGGCCGGAGGGTTGTCGATTCGAAGTGGAACTGCCGCGGCGCAATCGGCGCCGGTCATCAGAAGCCTCCAGATCAAGGCTTGATCAGGAGCCGCTGTAGCGGCGAAAGAGAATGTTGACCCGGCGGACGTACTCGCGGGTTTCGGGGAACGGCGGAATACCGTTGTGGCGGCGTACGGCATTCTCGCCAGCGTTATAGGCGGCTATCGCCCGGTCACGATCACCGCCGAACTCCTCGAGCAACCAGGCCAGGTAGGCTGCACCCGCCGTGATGTTGTCGAGCGGGTCGAAGGGATTGGCCACGCCGAAACGTTGCTGGGTGGCCGGCATCAGTTGCATGAGACCCTGCGCACCGGCGTGCGAGACCGCCTGCGGCTCGAACCAGGATTCGGCATGGACAATCGCGCGGACGAGCGCCGCATCGATTTCGAAGACTTCGCTGGCAGCCCGGATTTCGACGTCGAAGTGACGCGGCAGCAACGGCGTGCTCTGCCAGTCCACACCCTTGCGACAGGTACCGTAGCAACCGAGGTTGCGGACGTCATAGCGATCGCTGTCAGGCTTTCGATCGGTGTAGACGGTCAGGCCGTTCTCGTCGGTATAGGTATAGACCTGCGCCCAGGCCGTGCAGGCAAGGAATAGCGATCCCAGCACCAGGAAAAGTCGGATAGCAGTGCGCATCATGCCCTCGTTCAAAAGCCTCCGGTCACCGACAGACCGCCATCGGCGGTGATGATCTGCCCGGACAGCCAGCCGGAGTCCTCTCCGACCAGAAAAGCGATCACCCGGCCGATATCTTCCGACTCGGCCAGCCGCCTGAGCGGAGTTGTCTCTTCAAAATACTTCACCATGCGTTCGTTTTCCAGCAGAGCCTGCGCGAAGTCGGTCTTGACCAGGCCGGGCGCGACGGCATTGACACGGATGCCGTCGGGGCCGAACTCCAGTGCCAGGTTGCGCACCAGCTGGTTCTCGGCCGCTTTCGACAGTCCGTAGGTACCGATCAGTGTATTGCCGAGTTGGCCGGCGATCGACGAGACCAGCGCGATTGCGCCGGCGCCACTTTCGGCCAGATGGGGCCGGGCCAGGTGCGCCAGGCGCAGGGCACCGTAGACATTGTTGTGCATGATCACGTCGAAGGCCTTGCGGTCGACCTGGTCGGACGGGCCGTAAACCGGATTGCTGGCCGCGTTCATCACCAGCGCGTCGATGCGACCGTAGTGATCCACGGTCTGCTCAACCAGTGCCGCGAGTTGCTCCTCGCGGCCGATATGGCAGGCCAGTGCCAGGGCATCGCCGCCGTTGTCGCGGATCGCGCCGGCCACGGCCTCGCAGCTTTCCTGGTTGCGGCTCGAGATGACCACCGACCAGCCCCGGCTGGCCAGCAGCTCGGCGGCGGCGCGGCCAATTCCTCGGCTTGATCCGGTGATGATGACAACGCGCTGTTCGTTCATTCAGAGCTTCCTTGCAAGTTCTCAGGCGAGGGTGTGCTGAGCCCGGTCTTCCAGATGCGCAATGCAGTTGCAGCAGGCCAGGCGCCAACCGTCCCCGTCGCTGCGCAATTCAGTGACCGATGCATTGTACAGTCCGACCGCCAGCGAGCGCTGCCACGCCCGATCATGGCCGGCCAGTTCGGATGCCAGGGTCGCAACCACCCCGGCCGAGGTCACGACGATCACCGAGCGGCCGCTGCTCAGTGCCGTTCGCCAGTGCGCCAGTGGCCGCAGTACGCGCTGCCGGAAATCCGACCAGGTGCCGATGCGGGACTCGTCGAGTTCGCCGTTCTGCCAGGCCGCCAGCACGGCCGGAAACCAGTCCAGCAGTTCGGGCAGGTAGCGAACCGGGTCCAGCAGCTGGTGGCGCGGCGGCTGTGGCAGCGCGCCGGATTCCGCCCGCGCCAGGGCCGCCCTTATCAGGCCGTCGGTCGAGAACTCATCGAGATCGGGTGAGAACTGGACCTCGCCTGCACCCAGGGCCGACAGCGTCTGCCGATGCCGACGCAGCGTACCCGCGAAGATCAACGGCTGATCTTCGAGCAGCGGGTCGAGGCGACGAGCCAGCTCGCGGGCCTGCATTCGCCCCCTCGGAGACAGCCGGTCGTAGTCGGAACTGCCCAGGCTTGCCTGGGCATGGCGAACCAGCACCAGGCGAGGCGGCCCGGCCCTCAAGTTCGACCCGTCGGAATGCGTGAGGACATGTTGCTGGCCCGACGCCTGCGCGGGATACGGCGTCAACCCGAAATGCTGCAGCTCGCGCCGTTCTTCTCAAGGTAGCGCTGGTGATAATCCTCGGCCGGCCAGAACCGGGTGACCGGCTCGACCGAAGTGGCAAGCGGCGCACGATATCGATCACTGGACGATTCCTCATCCCGAACCCGCTCGGCCGTTACGCGCTGCTGCTCGTCATGGACGAAGATGACCGACCGATACTGGGTGCCGACGTCCGGCCCCTGACGATTGACCTGCGTCGGATCGTGCATCCGGAAGAATTCGCGCACCAGGTCGGCATAGTCGATTTTTGCCGGATCGAAGCTGACCTGGCAGACTTCGGCGTGCCCGGTGCGATCGGTGCAGACCTGCTGGTAGGTCGGATTGTCCACGTGTCCGCCCATGTAGCCGACCGTGGCATCGATCACGCCCTCCATGGCCCTGAAACACTGCTCCACGCCCCAGAAACATCCGGCCCCAAATGTCGCCTTTTCCATACTATCTGACTCCTGACCGTTCGAACGGATCATGCCTGAATCCCGAATCATATCCGACCACGAAGGCGGCAGAAAATTCGTCATCGAATCTGGCAACGCGGCCGGGCCTGTGCAAGGATGCCGGCCATGAACGACGAGACCTTTCTGTGGCACGACTTCGAGACCTTCGGCGCCGACCCGCGTCGCGACCGGCCGGCCCAGTTCGCCGCCATCCGCACCGACAGCGCGCTGCAAGCCCTGGGCGAACCCGAAGTGTTCTATTGCCGCCCGAGCGACGACGTGCTGCCCCAACCGGTGGCCTGCCTGATTACCGGCATCACGCCCCAGCTGGCGCGCGAAAAGGGCCTGCCCGAAAACGAATTTGCCGCGCGTATCGAACGGCTCATGAGCGAACCCAATACCTGCGTGGTCGGCTACAACAATTTCCGCTTCGACGACGAGGTCACCCGGCACCTGTTCTGGCGCAACTTCATCGACCCCTACCGCCGCGAGTACGCCAACGGCAACAGTCGTTTCGATCTGATCGACTTGCTGCGCCTGGCGCGGGCTACACGACCCGATGGCATCACCTGGCCCGACCATGAAGACGGCCGCCCCAGTTTCCGGCTCGAGGACCTGGCAGCAGCCAACGGCATGGACGTGTCCAACGCCCATGATGCTCTGGCCGACGTCCGGGCCACGATCGCCATGGCCCGGCTGCTGCGGGACGGCCAACCGCGACTGTGGCAGTGGGCCCTGTCCCTGCGTAAACGCAACCAGGTCGACCGTCTGCTCGAGCAGGGCGAGCCCCTGTTACATGCCTCGTCGCGCTTTCCCGCCCATCCCGGCTGTGGTGTCGCACCCGTGCTTCCGATCGCACGGCATCCGCATATCGGCAGTCAATGGCTGGTCTGGAACCTGGCCGTGGATCCGGAACCCTTCCTCTCGTTGACGTCCGAGGAGCTGGCCGATCGCTACTGGATTGCCGCCCGGGATCTGCCGGAAGGACTCGAACGCGTACCCGTCAAGCTGGTGCGCAACAATCGCTGCCCCATGCTCTCGCCTATGAACGTGCTCGAGTCCGCGCGCGCAGACGCCCTCGGCATCGATCTGGAGCGTGTCCGGGAGCATGCCCGCCGCCTCGGCGATCAGCCGGCCCTGGCCGAACGGCTTGCTTCGATGTTTGCCCGACGCGGCGATTCACCCGCCCCGGACCCCGAACTGGATCTCTACGGCGGCTTTCCCCCCGACAGCGACCGACCGGTCATCGAACGCGTGCGCCAGCTCGACGGGGACGCCCTGGCCGAAATCGGCACACCCTTCAGCGACGAACGCCTCAACCAATTGCTGTTTCGCTACCGCGCCCGTCTGTGGCCGCATACGCTCACAGCTGAAGAACGAACTGAGTGGGACCGCTTCCGCCAGCGTCGGTTGGTCGATGATCCCGAGCTGGCCAGCATTCGCATTGAGGCCTACAGACAACAGCTCCAGAACCTGATGCAGGAGCAACCGGATCAGGCCGAAATCCTGCGCCAACTCGCCGAATGGCCCGCTGAAATCGGGATGGCATCTTGACTCGAGCGAGCGCGACGGCTCTGGAACGAAAAATCAGATACTTGTGGCCGATTCATCAAGCAGTATCTTCGAATGTTATGCACAACTGCTTGATTCATTCCTTGACAGAAAATTGACGCCATTATGACCGGGCGTCGAGCCTAAATCCGACTGCAACCCATTGGTTTTTAAGCTTTTTATTGATCTGGTCATTTTTTGTTCAAAAAGCTTGAATGCCGATGGCTGGCTCCCCGGCGCCCATCTACCCACAAGGTTATCCACAGGTTTTGTGGATAAACACCGCAATTTCCGCCAGAACACTGATTTGTGACGGCTTTCACGCCGCTAGCCCGGCCAGCTGAAGCTGCGATTGGGGTTGAACCGGGTGGTTCGCTTGTTCGACGGCACGGCGCAACAGGCGATCGCTGCGGGGCGAAACGAACTCGACCACACTGCCATCGTCGAAGCGCAACATCATCACGACCGGCGGCTCGCCCTCGCGTCCCGGCCGGGCGATCACAGCGCTGATGCGTTTGCCCACGATCTGGTCCCTGAGCTGACGACTACTCACTGGCTTGCTCATATGACGCCTCCTTGTTTTCGTGTGTTCCTGCTTTTCAGCGCCATGGAAACACGCGGTTTTCTCAAAACCTGAGAAGGCACTTTCCGAATGATCCGAGGGAAAATTCCCTACAAGAGCGGGTGGCAATCTGCCGATGCCGGAAATCCGTGGGCTTTCTAGACTGTTACCCAACGTCGGGCGATCGCCCGGCGGGTTTGGCAAAACAAACTTGAAAGCTAGAGGAGAAACATCATGATCCGTAATCTTTTGATCGCACTTTTCCTGTCCCTGGCCGTGGCCCAGACTGGTCTGGCCGAAGAGATGACGGTCGACGTCAACACCGCCAGCGCCGAACAGCTGGCGGAGGCGCTGACCGGTGTCGGACCGGCCAAGGCCGAGGCCATCATCGATTACCGCCAGGCGAACGGTGACTTCGAGCACATCGATGAACTGGTCAACGTCAAGGGCATCGGCCTGCGTACGGTCGACCGCAACCGCGACCGCATCGAGCTCGACGGCGAACCGGCATCCGAGGGCTGAAGCCCGAACCAGCCGCGATCGATCCGGGGCCCCTCGCTGCAGGGGCCCCGATTCTTTATAGTCATCACCCCATCGGCAAGCGCGAGCTGAACGCATGTGCCAATGTCGAGCGGTCAGTGTGTTCGAGCTCGCCGCCCAGGGGCACGCCCTGGGCCAGGCGCGAGGTGCGGATGCCGCGCGACTCGGCCATCTCCCGCAGGTACTGCGCGGTCGCCTCGCCCTCGACCGTGGTGTTGGTGGCGATGATGATCTCCGATACACCTTCCCCGTCGAGCCGCTCGGCAAGAAGATCCAGCCCCAGATCCTCCGGTCCGATGCCGTCCAGCGGCGAGAGCCGCCCGAGCAGCACGAAATAGCGCCCGTCGAAACCGGTGGCGGCCTCGATGGCCAGGACATCCCCCGGACTTTCGACGATGCACAGGACCTTGCTGGATCGACGATCGCTGGCGCAGATACGACACTCCTCGGCACAGGTGAAGTTGCGGCAGCGGCGACAGCGCCGGATATCACGCATGGCGGTTTCGAGAGCACGGGCCAGGCGCCGCCCGCCCTCGCGATCGCGCTCAAGCAGCTGCAGCGCCATACGCTGGGCCGAGCGCGCTCCGACACCAGGCAGACACTGCAGGGCTTCGAGCAGTTCGTCGAAGGGTTCGGCGCTCATTCGCCAGGCAGTCTCAGAGATTGAATCCCGGCGGCATCGGCAGACCCCCGGTGAGACCCGCCATGCGTTCTCGAGTCTGCTCCTGGATGCGAGCGACCGCATCGTTAACGGCGGCCACGACCAGATCTTCGATCATCTCGCGATCGTCGGCGATTTCCGGATCGATGGTGACCCGGCGCAGCTCGTGACGGCCATTCATCTGCACCTTCACAAGGCCGCCGCCGGCCTCCCCCGTGACCTCGAGTTGCGCCAACTCTTCCTGTGCCTTCTTGAGGTTCTCCTGAACCTTCTGGGCCTGCTGCATCAGCTGCCCGATATTGCCTTTCATGATCAGTGGCTCCGTGTCTGTATGGGACGAATCGACTCGCGCACGACCTCGGCGTCGAACTGTTCGACCAGGCGCTGCACGAACGGATCCTGGTCGATGGCGACTTCCGCATCGGCCTGGGTTTCGGCAATCTGGCGCTCTTCGAGCGCCGCCGGCGTGGCCAGGGCGGTGTCGTCGACCGGCTGAATGCTGATTTTCAGCGCTTCACCGGCCCACTCGCTCATGGCCGACTCCAGCGCCTTGCGGAAACGTTCGCTGATCAGGACCATGTCGTCGCGCTCGGCCGTAAACACAACCTGGGGACGTTCGAACTTCGCCACAACAAGTAGCCCGGCCACGGTGCGGAAGGAATCGCTCAGCGACAGATCGGCGAGTACTTCGGGCCAGTTGGCAGCCGATAATTCAGCCGGCGGCGGTGCGGGACGATCGGCCACCGACGCTGCTGGCGTCGGATTGCCGGCACTAGCCCCTGGTACGCCGGGTGCCGATCCGCCCGCGGCAGCGACCTCACCACTCACCCGAGTCTGGCTGCCGCCGCCATCGGTACCACCGGCGGGCGCCTCGGCGGGCTGGAACGCGAACATCCTGAGGATCGTCATTTCGCAGCCACTGCGCTCGGTCGGGGCCAGGGACAGATCGCGTCGGCCTGTGACCGCGATCTGATACCACAGCTGCAGATCCTCGGGATCGAGACGTCCGGCCAGCGCGACCAGTTCGTCCCAGTCGGCCCGGCTGTCGTCGCGATAGTCCGGCAGTTGCTGGATCAGCGCGATGCGATGCAGGGCCTCGGCCAGGTCGGTCAGCAGCTGGCCCATGCCCCGAGCCTGGGCAAAGACCTCGCCGACCGCGGCGATTGCGGCCGCCGCATCGCGTTCGGCCAGCGCCTCCAGGATGGCGTGCACATGGCGCTGCTCGACACTGCCGAGCATGTCGCGCACGTCCGGTTCGACCAGCTTGCCGCTGCCGGCCAGAGCCTGGTCGAGCAGGCTCAGGCCGTCGCGCATGCTGCCGTCGGCCGCCCGCGCGAGCAAGTCCACGGCCGTCTGCTCGAATTCGACCTGTTCGGACTCGAGTATCCGCTCGAGCTGCCCGCCGATCTCCTCGGTCGACAAGCGGCGCAGGTTGAACTGCAGGCAACGCGACAGGATGGTGACCGGAATCTGCTGTGGATCGGTGGTGGCCAACACGAACTTGACGTGGTCCGGCGGTTCCTCGAGCGTCTTGAGCAGCGCATTGAAGCTGTGACGCGAGAGCATGTGCACTTCGTCAATCAGGTAAACCTTGAAGCGCCCGCTGGTCGGCGCGTACTGGACGTTGTCGAGAATCTCGCGCGTGTCGTCGACCTTGGTGCGCGAGGCCGCGTCGATCTCGAGCAGGTCGACGAAGCGGCCTTCGTCGATGGCCACGCAGTTCTCGCACTCGCCGCAGGGCGTGGCCGTTACCCCCTGCGCACAGTTGAGCGACTTGGCCAGGATGCGGGCGATTGTGGTCTTGCCCACTCCGCGCGTGCCGGTAAACAGAAAGGCGTGGTGCACACGGCCTTCGGCGAGTCCGTTTCCGAGCACCTTCACGACATGTGACTGGCCGACCAGCTCGGAGAAATTCCGCGGTCGCCATTTTCGGGCAAGAACCTGATAACTCACTGATTCAAATTCACTTAAAAAGGTTTCAGGGGTGGTTTCCGGCATCTGGGACCGGCATCCGGCTTACCTGCACGAGTTTACACGATCGTTCCACCCTCTCGCGCCGCAAGCATGCGAGCGGATTCATGCATCATTGAGGTTGTCAGGCCTTCGCCCCGGATGGGATAATGGGGATTGGCTCCCACCGGTCTTCCCACACTGATCTTCCCGTCAACCCCGTCAGGCCCGGAAGGGAGCAGCGGCAGCGGGATGAACAGGTGCTGGGGTCGGGCTGGTGGGGGCCTTCTTAATGGGGGCCGCTAGAAGGCAATCGCCCGAGCTTGCTTTGAAGCATCTCGTCGCGGGAGCGTTTACAATTTGGAGTTCAAGCACGGAGAGGTGGCAGAGCGGTTGAATGCACCGGTCTTGAAAACCGGCAAGGGTTTGCGCCCTTCGAGGGTTCGAATCCCTCCCTCTCCGCCAACGATTAGCCCGCCTACAGTTCCACCTGCAAATAAAAAACCCCGCTCGAGGCGGGGTTTTTTAATGGTGGCGGAGAGGGAGGGATTCGAACCCTCGGTACGGGATAACCGTACACTCGCTTTCCAGGCGAGCCCATTCGACCGCTCTGGCACCTCTCCGTAAACTTCAATTGTCCAGTCAATTCAGCCGCCTTGCGGCGGGCGGCCTTTCGGGCCGCGAGAGGGAGGGATTGACTGCGCGCCTGTCGGCGCTTGCCCTCCGCTTCGCTCCGGGTAGCTCCGTCCGCTTCGCGGACTCCGCATCGAGCTCGCTGCCGCTCGGTTCGAACCCTCGGTACGGGATAACCGTACACTCGCTTTCCAGGCGAGCCCATTCGACCGCTCTGGCACCTCTCCAAAACTGCTCCAAATTGTACCTACTGACTCCACCCCTTGAAGCGACTCAAGGGCGAACCTCATTAACCCGATCATGCGACCGGAGCGGTTTTCAGGCCGCGCGAGCGGGCTGAAAGAAGTGCCGGTCGCATTCCATAGCAGGAGCCCATTCGACCGCTCTGGCACCTCTCCTAAACTTTTGCAAATTGTAACTATCAGCTCCTGTCATGAAGCGCCCAAATGGGCGAGCCTCATGAACCGATCATGCGACCGGAGCGGTTTTCAGACCGCGTGAGCGGGCTGAAAGAAATGCCGGTCGCATTCCGAAGCGGGAGCCCATTCGACCGCTCTGGCACCTCTTCGTACACAATCGAGGGCCGCAAGCCGCCAAACCGCGTATTGTACCCAATTGGGTCCCACTGAGCCAGGCGGCTTTGCGTCATACCGCTCGGCCAGGTCCGTCCGCCGGCCATAATCGACAAGGGCCGCGTCGACCTGCGACGAGGCGCGCGCTTGCCGCGCGCGGGCTCGACCACCGGAGCGTGCCGGATATCTGCAAAAGCCCCGGGATCAGTGAACTGGTAAGCAAATATTGCGCCCTCGGCCCATTTCTTGCACTGTTACGAGACTGTAATGGACAACGCACCAGCGCCGTACAATTGACCGGGCCATGTCATTGATATACCTTTCACAATCTGATCAATTAGTTGCAACTTTCTTTTCAGGCTTGCCCTCAGGCCAGGGGGCCAGCGGTGGGAATCCATCGGACTGGCAAATTGGGGCCTGGGTGTGCGCGGCCAGTCGGGAAGTCGATAAAAAGGGGTCCAGATCTTGAAGCTGTTCCGAAAGCGTGTTCGGCACCACGCCGTCACCGGATTGCATCTCACGCGCCAGTCGCTGTCCGCCGTCTCGCTGGACCAACAGCGCGGCCGAAAGCCTCGTCTGACCAGAGCCGAGTGCCGAGACCTTGCCGGTGACAGCCAGCTCGAAAAGCTGCTGCACGAAGTGGCCCCGGGCGGCAAGTCTCCGGTCACCCTGGTCATGCCTGAGGACCAGTACGAACTCTTGCTGGTGGATGCGCCGCGGGTCGAACCATCGGAGCTTCGCGCAGCCGTTCGCTGGAAGGTGCGAAACCTGATCGATTTCCACATCGATGACGCCGTCATCGACGTGTTCGAGATCCCGGGCCAGCAGAACCGGCCGCAGGGCCAGGCGATGATGTACGCCGTCGCCGCCCGGGCGCGCGAAGTGCGTGAATATATCGACCTGATCGAAGGTGCCGACCTCAATTTGCAGGTCATCGACGTCACCGAAATGGCCATGCGCAACCTGGCTGCCCGCCTCGATGACGACGTGCGCGGCATGGCCATGCTCTATCTCGACGATCAGCACGGCATCATCACCATCACCCGCCAGGGCAGTCTCTACCTGAGCCGTCGGGTCGAGACCGGCATTGAGCAGTTGCTGCGGGAAGGTCGGTCGGCAGAGCAGCAGATCGCACTGGAAATCCAGCGTTCGCTCGATTACTACGACAGTCATTTCGGCCAGCCGCCGGTGGCTTCGCTGCGTGTACTGCCCGGCCTTGATGCGCAAGAGACACTGCTCGCAACCCTGCGTGAGAGTTTCGCCTTCGAGGTTGAGACCTATCTTGCCGAAGACGTCGTGACGCTCGACTTCACCCTGCCCGAGAGCCATCAAGCGGAACTTCTGATCGCCCTGGGTGGCGCCCTGCGACAGGAGGAAATCAGCCTGTGAGTCAGCAGATCAACCTCTATCAGCCGATCTTCCGCAAGGAACAGATTGTCTTCTCGGCCCGAACCATCGTCTGGCTGTCGGCCGGCTTGCTGGCGCTGCTGTTGCTCTGGTCCTTCCTCGTCAGCCAGCGGGTCAGTCGCCTCGAGGCAGAACACCAGCGCCAGTTGCAGGCCGAGGAACGCGCCGTCTCACAGTTGACGCGACTGCAGCGGGAGGCGGGACCGACCGAACCCAGTCCCGAGCTGGAGGCTCGTGTGGCACGCCTGGAACAGCGGCGCGAGACCCTTGAACAAAGTCTCCAGGCCCTGACCCGGCAAGTCCCGGCCTCCCAATCGCGGCTGGGCGAGCGCATCGACGCAATAGCGCGCCAACTGCCCGAGGGCATGTGGCTGTCGCGTATCGAGCTTGCCAGCGAAGGCCGGGAGGTCACGCTTCACGGCCGCGCACTGGCGCCCCGGCTGGTGCCGGACTACCTGCGGCGCCTGGGAGACGAGCAGCAATTTGCCGGCACCGGCTTCAGGCAGGTCCGTCTCGACGCCATGGACAACGGTCAGGCAGGTGTACGCTTCGTGGTATCGACCCGGGAGGACGACACATGAGTATGCAAGCCCGGCTGCGGCAAACTGGCGAGCGCATCAACGCGCTGAGCCTGCGTGAACGCGCCCTGCTGTTACTGGCCGTGCTGGCCGTCGTCTTCCTCTTGTGGGACCTGTTTGCCATGCAACCGGTGGCTGACCGGCAGAGCTCGGTGCAGGACCGACTCGAGCAGACCCGGGAACGCCTCGATGAACTCAATGCCAGCATTCAGAGGCTGGCCACTTCGCGCACTCGGCATCCGGACCGCGCCCTCGAACAGCGCGCCGTATCGCTCGAATCAGAAATTGCCGATCTCGAGCAAGGTCTGGGCGAGCGGTTTGGCGGTATCGCCACACCGCAGCAATCACTGCAGGTACTGGCCGGACTGCTCAGCGAACGGGCCGGCGTGACCATCGTCGAGCTCGAGAATCTCCCGCCGGCATCGCTCGAAAGCAGCGCCGGGGAAGCCGTTCCGGGTATCTTTATTCACCAGGTTCGCGTTGTGGTGGAGACCGACTTTGCCGGTGTGCGCGACTACCTCGACGGCATCACCGAACTACCCACCGGGGTATTCTGGAAGGCGCTGGAGCTGAGCGTACCCGGCTGGCCAGTCAACCGTGTCGAGCTGGTGCTCTACAGCCTGGCCCTCGACGATCACTGGCTTGGAGTCTGACATGATGCGTATGATCACCCTGCTCTCTGCCATGATTCTGAGCAGCACCGTGCTGGCCAACATCGACGACCCCACGCGCCCCATGAGTGAGGTGGAAATACGCGCCTGGCTGGACCAGTCCGCCGGGAAAGAGAGCGAACGCCCCGGCCTGCGACTGCAGTCCATTCTCCTGTCGGACTCGCGCCAGCTCGCCATCATCAACGGTCAGCGTGTGGCCGTGGGCGACCAGATCGAAAACGCCCGGGTCCAGGCCATCGAACCGGGACGGGTCCGGCTCGAGCGCGACGGCGAAACCATCCTGCTCGAACTGAATTCCAGCTACCGAACCGACAACTGACAGAGCACCCATGCAAAAACTTCACTACAGAACCCTGATCGCGAGCACGCTGGCCGCCAGCCTGGCCGCGTGTACCGCCACCAGCGAGCGGGCCGAACAGCTCGACCGCAGCATTCAGGACGAACTGGCGCAGGCCAGTCAGTCGAGCGAGCCGGATCCGGCGGCAACGCAGGACCTGCTGATGCCGCCGATGGAGCCGGAGATCGAGGCGCCGCCGGAAGAACGCTTTCACGTCACGGTCGAGGACGCGCCGGTGCGTGAGTTCCTGATGAGCCTGGTCGCCGACACCGACGTCAACATGGTGGTCCACCCGGAAGTCGAACAGAGAATCACGCTGGAACTGCGCAATGTCACGGTCGAGGAAGTCATGGAGATCGTGCGCGAGGTCTACGGACTGGAATACCGACGAACTGAATCCGGCTACATCGTCCGTCAACCAGAACTTCAGCAGCGGGTCTACGAGGTCAACTATCTCGACATGAATCGTCGCGGCTCTTCAAGAACCCGGGTGAGTTCGGGCCAGGCAACCGAAAACCCGGACGCGCTCGATGATGACACCGGCTCGGGACGAAGTCGCGGCCAGGACGCTTCTGAACCGCGAGTCCGCACCACCTGGGACGATGAAGGCCGGCTCGTCACCGAACAGGTTCAGGGTGGACGCAGCCAGAGCGATCAGGGCGCCGGAACGATCATCAACACCGATTCGGAAGCCAATTTCTGGAGCGGCCTGCAGGTCGCGATCGAGGGCATGCTCGACAGTCGCGAAGGGCGCAATGTCATGATCAATCCGTTGTCGGGCGTAATCTCGGTGCGTGCCATGCCGCACGAGCAACGCGCCATCGGCGAGCTGCTGGCTGCCATCGAGGGAAGCGTCCAGCGGCAGGTGATCCTCGAGGCCAAGATCGTCGAGGTTGAGCTGCGCGATGGTTTCCGCTCCGGCATCAACTGGACCGCACTGGCCAGTTACGGCAACCGCACGTTCGGCTTCGGACAGGTCGCCGGCCAGAACATCTTCGAGGATGGCGCCTCGGCGCTGGCGGAAAACCCGCTCAACGTTCGTCCCGGACAGGCGTTCGACGGATTTGATTCGGAGGCCTTCGGCGGCTCGACCGCTTTGACGGCCAATGCCGGTGATTTCAACGCCTTCATCGAACTGCTCGAAACCCAGGGCGTGGCGCGCGTGCTGTCGAGCCCGCGCGTTTCGACCATCAATAACCAGAAGGCCGTCATCAAGGTCGGCACGGATGAATTCTTCGTCACCGGCATTACCGGCCGCAGCGCCACGGGTGCGGCCAGCACCACCACATCCAATACCGTACAGCTGACGCCGTTCTTCTCCGGTATCGCGCTGGATGTCACGCCGCAGATCAGTCGCGACGGCAGTGTCATCCTGCACATTCACCCGACGGTCAGCGAGGTCCAGGATCAGATCAAGAGCTTCACCGTTTCCGGTGAGGAAGAATCCCTGCCGCTGGCCTTTTCCTCGGTCAGGCAGTCGGACAGCATCGTGCGGGCCCGCAATGGGCAGGTCGTCGTCATCGGGGGCCTGATGCGCGAGTCCTCGAATCAGCGCCGATTCGGTACGCCGGGACTGAGTCGCATCCCCCTGCTCGGCCAGGCCTTCGGCAGTCGCAACGAGGAGACGGTCAAGACCGAGCTGGTGATCCTGCTCAGGCCGATCGTCATCGACCACCAGACAGGCTGGGACGAAGCGGCCTCCGGCGCGCTGGAGCGAGTCCGCGGCATGTCCGGCGAGTGGCCGCGCTAGGACGCGTGCTCAAAGCGGACCATGTACCTTGAACACTTTCAACTCGATCAGCGCCCATTTCGGCTAACACCCGATCTGGGCTTCCGGTATCCGGAACCCTCCCAGGCGGATGCGCTAACGACGTTGAAGATTGCCCTCGAGCAGGGCGAAGGCTTCATCAAGGTCGTGGGCGAAGTGGGACTGGGAAAAACCCTTCTGTGCCGCACCCTGCTCGACGAACTTGAACTCCCATTCGTGACCGCCTGGCTGCCTGATCCGCACCTTTCACCGGGCACCATGCGCAGCGCGATCGCACGCGATTTCGGCATCGACCTGCCCGCCCGGCCAACCCAGCAGCAGGTCCACGAGCTGCTGCACAAGCACCTGACCGAAATGGTCGCCGCAGGCCGGCGACCAGTGCTGATCATCGACGAGGCACAGGCCTTGCCAGCCAGCACGCTGGAAACCGTGCGCCTGCTGACCAACCTGGAAACCGAACGCCGCAAGTTGCTGCAAGTGGTGCTGTTCGGCCAGCCGGAGCTCGACCGGCGACTGGCCATGCCGCAGTTCAGACAGCTGCGTCAGCGCATTACTTATTCGTGCCATCTCGAGCCACTCGATCGCGCAGGCGTAGCCGACTACGTCGAGCACCGGCTGGCACAGGCGGGCGCCGACCGGCCATTGTTCACCCGGGCCGCGATTGCGCGTCTGGCCCGAGCCAGCAGAGGGGTGCCGCGCCTGGTCAACGTGTTGGCCGACAAGACCCTGCTGGCAGCCTACGGCCGCGGCAAGACGCAGGCGGATTACTTCGATGTCCGCCGGGCCATCGCCGATACCGAGTCGACGCTCGACCATCTCTGGTGGCCGCGTCTGCAACCGGTCGCCCGTCTGGCCGCTGTTACCCTGGTCGCCTTCGGGGCGTTTCTGGCGATCGAGCTTCTGCGGGGTGGCGCATGAGTCTGATCAACGATGTGCTGCGCGATCTCGAACAGCGCAAGACCTCGAGCGGGCCATTCCGGAGCACCACATCCGTGCGCCCCGGCCGTTCGAAACGCTCGCACTGGCCGCTGTGGCTGCTCGCGGCGGTCATCGCCGGCGGAGCGCTCCACTGGGTTTTGAATGAATCGCCGCCGGGCAACGCGCGACAGCCCGTACTGCTTGCCTCGACCCAGAACGAGCGCGCCACCCCGGAACCGGAGCCGGCCCCAGTGCTGCTGGCCGATGCCGCAACTGCCGCCCTCGAACCGGCCCAAGCACCGACCACGGAATCCCCGCAGCCGTCGGCCGGCCAGGGCGAGCGTGCGATGGGTGAAGGATCGAGCGACGCTACAGCGCGGCCGGCCCCACCGAACGAAGCCCGTGGCGCAGCTGAGCCGAAAGAAACCGATCCGCCGGCCAGAGCCGACTCCGAACCGGTGATCGAATCCAGGCAAGCGGGCAAAGCCGAGCAGCCAGATCCATCGCCAGCAACATCGAGCATCCGCATCGAGCCGGCCGGTCCGGCACAAAAGCCGGGTGAGGACCGTCTCGATGACGCACGCCGCGCCTTCGCCCGCGGTCACTTCGAGCTGGCCGCCTCACAGGCGCGAGCTCTGGTGAGTGATCATCCGCAACTGACTGACGGCCATCTGTTGCTGGCACGCACCCTGCTGCGCCAGGGGCAGACCCGTTCCGCCATCAACACCCTTGATCGCGCACTGTCCATCGCCGATGCACCGGCTCGCCCGGCCGCCCTGCTCGGCCGCATACTGGTCGAACGCGGCGAAATCGCGCGTGCCCGAAGCATTCTTGAAGCACACCGGCCCGAACCCATGGCGGACCCCGACTACCACCTGTTGCTGGCAGCCACACAGCACCAGGCCGGCGACCACGCCGCTGCGGCCGCGACCTATCGCCAGCTGGGCGATGTCATTCCGGGCAACGCCAGGATCTGGATCGGTCTGGGCGCCTCGCTGGAGTCGCTGGAGCGATTTGACGAAGCCGTCGCCGCTTACCAGCGGGCAATCGAAAGCCGGGATCCGCGCGCTGCCCGCTACGCCCGGCAGCGCATCGAACAACTCAAGTGACCGACTCCGGGACTCAAGGCATGAACGAAGTTCGCAAGGCAAGACAGAAGATTCGTCTCGGCGACCTGCTGGTGCAGCACAAGATCATATCCGAGCGCCAGCTCGAAGACGCACTGGCCGAACAAAAGCGCTCCGGTCACAAGCTCGGTCGCGTGCTGGTCCAGCTCGGCCACGTCGCCGAAGATGACCTGCTGGATTTTCTCGGCCGGCAGCTCGACATTCCGGTGATCGATCTCAAGCATTTCAACTTCAAGCCGCAGACCGTGCGCCTGCTGCCCGAGACCCATGCCCGCCGCTACCGCGCCATCGTGCTGGCCGAAAAGGAAGACGAACTGACCGTCGGCATGGCCGATCCCACCGACATCTTCGGCTACGACGCACTCGGACGAATTCTCAAGAAACCAGTCAACATCGTGCTGGTACGCGAATCGGACCTGTTGCGCACCATCGACATCGTCTATCGCCGCACCGAGGAGATTTCCTCCCTGGCCGAGGAACTGGGCGAGGAATTGTCCGGCAGCGACTACGACATTGCCGACCTGGAAGACGACGAAGGCCAGGTCGATGCGCCGGTGATCAAGCTTCTGCAGTCCATGTTCGAGGATGCCGTGCAGATCGGCGCCTCCGACATTCACATCGAACCGGACGAATCGGTGCTGCGCATTCGTCAGCGCGTCGACGGTGAACTTCAGGAGCAGGTAATCGAAGGCCGACGCGTGGCCTCCGCGCTGGTTACCCGCCTGAAGCTGATGGCCTCGCTCAACATCAGCGAGAAGCGCCTGCCCCAGGACGGCCGCTTTTCGGTACGCGTCAAGGACCACAATGTCGACGTGCGCCTTTCGACCATGCCCATCCAGTACGGCGAATCGATGGTCATGCGCCTGCTCGACCAGTCCGCCGGCCTGCTCGAGCTCGACAAGCTCGGCATACCGGAGGCGATGGAAAAGCGAATCCGGCAGTTAATCAGCCGGCCTTCCGGCATGGTCCTGGCCACCGGACCGACCGGCTCGGGCAAGACCACCACCCTGTATGCCGCGCTCAATCACATCAACCGCGCGAAGTACAAGATCATCACGGTCGAGGATCCGGTCGAATACCGGCTGCCGCGCATCAACCAGGTGCAGGTCAATCCGAAGATCAACCTCGACTTCGCGCGCGTGCTGCGCACCGCCCTGCGGCAGGATCCGGACATCATCATGGTCGGCGAAATGCGCGACCGCGAAACCGCCGAGATCGGCCTGCGTGCCGCCATGACCGGTCATCTGGTGCTGTCGACCCTGCACACCAACTCCGCCCCCGCCACCGTCATGCGCCTGGTCGATATGGGTGCACAGGGCTTCATGGTGGCCGCCGCGCTCGACGGCGTCATTGCCCAGCGCCTGGTACGGCGCGTTTGCGATTCCTGCGGCGAAGATGTCAGACCTGACACAGGTCAGACCGCCTGGCTCAAGGCACGACTGGAGAATGACTTCGAGGAGGGCATGACCTTCCGCGCCGGGCGCGGCTGCGCGCACTGTTCCAACACTGGTTACCGCGGACGCATCGGCGTCTACGAACTGCTCGAGATGGACGAGGAACTCACAGACGCCCTGCGTCGCATGGACACCGCCGAATTTTCCAGCCTGGCACGTACCCGCAAGGGCTACCGCCCGCTGATCGACTGCGCGCTCGACTACGCCCGTGAAGGGGTCACCTCGATCGAGGAAGTGATCCGCCTGGCCGGCGGCCTGGACGAGCTGCGCGATACCGAGCTGGATCCCTTCCAGCTCGGTGACGAGGTGCACTGATGGGCGCTTATCAGTGGCGAGGTCGCAACGCACGCGGGCAACTGGTCGATGGCCAGGTCGAGGCCGACTCCAGCGATGCCGTGGCCCAGCAGCTCATGCGCCTGGACATCACGCCAATCGATATCCATGCCACCGAGGCGCGTGATGCCAACGCCCAAAGCTGGCGCCAGCGCCTGGGCCTGGACCAACCCGGCATCAACGACCTGATCCTGTTCACCCGCCAGATGTTCACCCTGACCAAGGCCGGGGTCCCCATCATTCATGGTTTGCGCAACGTCAGCGAGTCGACCCGCAATCCGGTGCTTCGCCGAGCCATCGAGGACGTGGTCGATGCACTCGAGTCCGGACGCGACATGGCCAGTGGCCTGGCCCAGAACCCGCAGGTCTTTCCGAGGATGTTCGTCAGCATCGTGCGGGTCGGTGAAAACTCCGGCAATCTCGAGCAGGCCTTTGACCAGCTAACCGACTACCTTGAGCTCGAGCGCGATTTCCGCGCCCGCCTCAAACAGGCCCTGCGCTATCCGATCATGGTCATCATCGCGATGTTCATCGCGGTCGCCATTCTGATGGTCTGGGTCATCCCGGTCTTCGCGAACTTTTTCTCCAGCCACGATGCCGAACTGCCGCTGCCGACGAAGATCATCATCGCAACGTCGAATTTCACGGCCGAATGGTGGTGGGTCATTCTGATTGCGATGGCGCTGGCCCTGGTCGGCTTTCGTTCCTGGATCCGCACTGAAACCGGCCGCTACCGCTGGGACCGCGCCAAGCTGAAGTTTCCGGTCATCGGCAAGATCCTGTTCGAAGGCACCATGGCGCGCTTCGCCCGAACCTTCTCCATGACCTATCGCTCGGGCGTACCGCTTGTTCAGGGCCTGACGCTGACCGCCCGTGCGGTCGAGAACGAATACATCGGCCAGGCCGTCAACGACATGCGCACGGGCATCGAACGCGGCGAATCGTTGTCACGCACGGCCGCTGCCGCCGGTCTGTTTTCGCCGCTGGTGCTGCAGATGCTCGGCATCGGCGAGGAAACCGGTGACGTCGACGCGATGCTCACTGAAACCGCCGAATACTACGAGCGCGAGGTCGACTATGATCTGCGCAACCTGAGCGCCTACATCGAACCCATCCTGCTGGTCTTCCTGGCCGTGCTGGTGCTGATCCTGGCGCTGGGCGTGTTTCTGCCAATGTGGGATGTCGGTCGTGCGGCACTGGGCTGAATGCCACGGTCGAGGTCAATCGCCAATCCAGCGGGGTTTTACCCTGTTGGAACTGATCATCGTCATCATCCTGGTAGTCCTGCTGTTCCTGGTCGCCTTCGACCGGCTGCTGCCGCTGCGCGGCCAGGCCGAGGCTGCCCACGTCGCTAGCACGGTCGGCACACTTCGTTCCGCGCTGGGCATGACGACCGCCCAGCGCGTCCTGGACAACGGCATTTCCGGATTGTCGGAACTGAACGGAATCAACCCCATGGCCCTGCTCGCCAAGACGCCGGACAACTACATTGGCGAGATCGAGTCGGCCGACAATGAAGAGGTTCAGCGCGGGCAGTGGTATTTCGAACGCGCGACCGACCGACTCGGCTATCGCGTGCGCTATCCCCAGTATCTGCAACAGCCGGGCGAAGAACCCGTTCACCTGACGTGGCGGGTGAAGCTGAGCTTCACCGACCAGGACGGCAACGGCGAGTACGATCCCGGCATCGATGCGGTCCACGGCCTCGACCTGCGTGCCCTGCATGATCGCACGTGGCAGACTATCGACATGCCGGAAGCCACCGCGACTGACAGCCCGCCGTGACTGGACGCCCCCGGACCGACGATACGGGGCCAACCGCCAAACTGGCCCTTCGCATGAGCCGATTGCGCATGGCCACTCTGGCCTGGGCGCTTTCAGGCGGCCTGACGGTTGCTGCCTGGGCGCTCGGTCTGCTCGAGGTGGGGCCGCTGGAAATGGCCGCGCTACTGCTGCTCGTGCTGGCCAGTCAGTTATTCTTTCACATGGCGCTGCGAACCGGTTGGTCGGAACGCTTCCGCGATCCCAGCATGACGCTGGCTCATATTCTGCTCGCAGTGCTGGTTGGCCTGTGGGTCATCAGCCGGGCTGGCGAGGCCCGCACGATCCTGCTGATGCTTTTCATTCTCTCGACCTTCTTTGGCGCCTTTCAGCTGCGCCAGCGCGAGTTCATGTTGGTCGCCCTGGTCTCCGTCAGCGGCTACACCGCCATCACTATCCGTGACCTGTTTATAGAGCGCATCGAGGCCTCCACCCAGGTGGTAGTACTCGAACTGGTGGGTTTTGCATTCATCATGCTGTGGCTTGCCTGGTTCGGAGCCCACATCGCACGTATGCGCCGAACGCTCAGTCGGCGCAATCGCGAACTGCGCGACCTGTCGGCCCGCCTGCAGCACCTGGCCGATCATGACGAACTCACCGGCCTGCCCAATCGCCGCCGATTGATCGCCCAGCTGGAGTCGGCGGCGAAACGCGCCCGCCAGTCCAATGTGACCTTCAGCGTAGCCGTGCTAGACCTCGATTTCTTCAAGCGCATCAACGACCGCTATGGCCACCAGGCCGGCGACGAGGTGCTGACCGAACTGGCGCGGCGGGCCTCCGATCTGCTGCGCGGTGCCGACGCGCTCGTGCGGGTCGACGAAACGATCGCCGATTTCGGCCGTTTCGGCGGTGAGGAATTCCTCGCCATTCTGCCCGGAACCGATCTCGCTGGCGCCAGCCGGGCGGCCGAACGTCTACGCCGGGAAATCTGCGAGAAGCCGTTCGAAACCAGCACCGGCCTGGTCGAATGCACGGCCTCGATCGGCGTGGCCGAGCACCAGTCCAGCGATTCGGTCAGCCACACCATTGCGCGGGCGGACGAAGCGCTCTACAACGCCAAGAACGACGGCAGAAACCGGGTCCGAACCGCATGACCTTCACCGGTATTCTCATGGTTACCCTGCTGGTCGTGGTGCTGGTGCTTGCGCTGGCCTTGCTGGCCGGCTCACTGGCACTGCTTGTCACTGCCGGAGATTCCAGGATCGGCAATCACAGCGGGCTACGGCAGTCGCTGCACGAACTCGATCGCCAATGGCGTGTCGAGCGCTGGGTCTACCGTCACCATCGCGTTTTCGGTCTGTTGGTCGTCATGATCGCGCTGAGCTGCATCTGGCAGCTCTCACACCTGCAATTCTTCACTGCTTCGGCGGTAACCGAACCCTGGGCGTTGCTCGCCTGGCTACTGGCGGGGGGCCAGGTCGTCAATCTCATCATCGGTGTTCTGATCATCACGCGCCCGAGCCTGCTCAAACCGCTTGAAGACCTCAGCAACCGCTGGCATCGCATCACCGCCTTCGATGCCGGCCGTCGCCTCCCGGCCCGACTCCGGGCCCTGCTGCTCTTTGTCGTGGCACTTGTCGTCGCCCTCACCAGCGGCTGGCTGCTCTTGCGCCAATTCGCCGTTTGAATCGACAGGATGTGCGGTCAGAAGCTGACAATCCTCGTCAGCACTGGTTTTTGAGCATTCACGTAAACGGCTGGGATATACCCTGCAACCCCGCAAAAAGGGGTACTACGCCGCACCAACACTTGCCTGGCACGCAAAATGCATATACTGGGGTGAGGTTGCATTCAACCAGTGTGGAATCGGTCCGGCTGCGGCCCAGCCGATTCCAACGCGACCAGCAAACCGGCACCCGGGCCGCGGTCCGAGCCGAAAACAGACCCCAAAAGGAGTTTCCCCAATGAAAAACATGAATATTCGTACCAGCCAGGGCGGTTTTACCCTGATCGAATTGGTCATCGTGATCGTTATTCTCGGAATACTGGCAGCCGTCGCTGTTCCCCGATATCTCGATCTAACCACTGAGGCCGAGAGAGCAACCTGTGACGGCATCTTCGGGGCATTAAATAGTACTGCGGCCATTGGCATCGCAGATCCCCTTGGCGGCGGTGGAGTTGGCAATCTCCCGGATCCTGCCTACATTGATACCAATACCATTAAAGATGGTTGGGCAATCACTTCGACTGGCACGTGCGATTTCGTCGTGGAAGTTGGTGGAGAAGCATGTCCTCAGAATCCCTTGACTGTGTCGGACAACCTCTGTGATGACGCCTAATTGCTGAGGAAATCAGTATGCTGTAAGACCCCGCCACCGTGCGGGGTCTTTTTTTTCTAGTTCGAACAAGCCACAGCGCGAACCCTCAAGGGTCCTCATTCCAGGTGCCATCGTCGATTGGATCATCACTACCCTCGCCGACACAGTGCCCGGCGCGGCCGATGCATCCCTCGCTTAGCGTAACCCAGTCGGATTGATTGTTGCCCCAATCGACCATGAGATCGACATGGTTGATAGAGCCAGCAGAAAAGTTATCACCCAGAATCAACACAACATCATAGAGGTCGTAAAGGGGATCATCAGCCGGCGCCGCACAAGGACTGCTCAAATCCGGCAGGAAAACATCGCAGTTCGCGATATTGTTGGTCAGTTCGATATTGAAACGATTGCCAGTAGGAACGTCCGTTGTGTCCCATTCAAAATTGGCCGTAAAATACACCGTGTCACCAGCTTCGAAGTCATCCGTAATCAGATCGCCCGCCTTGGCCTGCGTGTTGGTATTTCCCTGCCCGGCCGCACCGGACGGTCGCTCGAAAGTCATTGCGCCGTCCTGACATTCAAGATTCTGCTGGTTGCAGTTATTGAATTTTTCATCAGAATTCTCGAACAAGTCATCTCCCCCACCCTCGTCTCCATTAAGCACGCTTTCAGGAATATTGCCCTTCAGGACGCGCCGGGTCTGGTTGACCGTGCCGATACTGGTTAGCCCGCAGCTGCCGTCCATCGTGTCGTAGTTCGATTCGGTGATATCGAAGCTGCCGCCGCCATTCACATCGGTTGCGGGTGTAGTGCCCGCCAGTGCATTGCAGTCGGCTTGCGGATCAGGCGTATCGAACAGTCTGCGGGCAGCCCATTCAATGCCGGACTCGGCCATGAACAGGGCACCAGCGGCGTTGGCATGATCAGCACCGCCGCGGGCTCCGGATGTCGACATCGAGACGATCGCCGCGGCCATGGCCGTGAAGACCACGAGAAACACGACCAGGACGATCGCCATGAACCCGGCCTGCCTGGTGGGGGCTACATTCAACATGTGTCGTTCCTCGCGTAGGTCACCGAACGCCAGGGCTCGTTGATACCGGCCGTACTGAAAGAAGCCAGTATGTAGCAGACGTCATCGTGGAGTTCACCCGAGAAGGAGACATTCGAAACATTCGACGCCAGTATGCGGCTCGTGCCACCTTGTTCGAGCAGCAGATCGGCCCCATCGGCCCGAATGGTGATTGCGACCGCGGGATCGTCACGCTCGAAGCTGATCGAATCACCGTTGAAGACAAAATTCCGGCTCATACGAACCTCGCGGGAAATGCGATCGAGTGCCAGCATGGCTTCTCGCTCGATCGACGCGGTTTCCCGTTGCTGGCTGAACGCATTGAACCCCGCCATGAGCATCGGCAACGATACTGCGGCCAGCACACCCATCAGAACGATCACCAGGATCAGTTCGATCAATGTAAAGCCCTTGCTTCGAGTCATGATCAGTTTCCCAGCCGCGTGACCAGCGTTCGTATCGTGTAACTGCTGGCCGGCCCGTTTGCCGTGACGACGAACACCTGGAAGGCCGAGGTATCGCCATTGCCGGACCAGGCCTCGCAAGCGGTATCGACCGTCCAGCCTGCCGGCGTCGCGCAGGCAGCCGGGCCGGGGCAAGGATCCGGATCGGGTTCACACAGATTGTCGGATGGAAAGCCGTTCTTGCGCTTGTAGCCGAGCATCACTTCCATGCGTGCCTGGGCGACCTGGGCAGCGGTCACCACCTCCGTCTGTGTACCCGCCCCGCTCAGCGGTCCCGACAGGGCCGCCAGCATCGCAACAGCGGCCACGCCAAGCACGACGATGAACAAGATCATTTCCAGCAGGGTCAGGCCGGCCTGCGCCCGGAATCGGTTGCGATCACTCCACGATGTAGACATAGCCGGTTTCTCCTTCGACCACGATAGTGGCAACGCTCGAGCCCGCGGAAACGGCGATCGATGATCCGCCGTCGGGACGGCCGAAGCGGGGTGAGAATGTGACGGTTACCGCGTCGACTGTGACATCTTCGTAACTGCCGGCTCCCTCGCCGTTTGACAGCGGCACACCGCCGCCGGCGTTGCTGATCGAGTAGCTGCCGCCACCGACCGTGAAACTGTGGGCCGCACTGCGCGTCATGGCGAGGTTCTGTGCATAGCGAATTTCCGCGGCAATCTGTTCGGCCACGGGCGCCACTTTCAGAGATGGAATATCCAACCGGGGGATCGCGATGAACGCCAGCACACCGACAATGACCAATACGATCAGCAGTTCCGTGGTGGTGAATCCCCGCCAGTGAGCGGACGTAGCCCGCCCGTTACCGGACAAACCGGATCTGCGTTGTTGGGAAAGCTGTGGCGACTGACTTTTCATCTATCCATATTAATGCAACATTCACACCATCTCTGAAACAGCGTGCATCATCTCTCATTTAAGAAGGCAACATTTGAAGTATTTACCCCACCGAACGCTTGCAGGCCGGCAGACTCTGATACAGAATGACGCGCGAACGAAGCGTTTGTCTACACCGGGGCAGGGTTGGCCGGCCCATCGACGGCAACAAGTCGAAGACGGAGGGGAACGAAACGAATGACGACAACGTTCAGCCTGCAGCCGCTCGACGAGACCGCGCGCGAGACCGGTCCGCTGCGGATTGCCGAGTTTCCATGCGTGATCGGTCGCAGTCACGACTGCAGTCTTCGCCTCAACCTCGACCGCATATCCCGCCAACACCTGCGCCTGCAGCTTGAGGGCGAACAGATCCTGGTCGAGGATCTCGGCAGTACCAACGGCACCTTCCTCAACAACGAGCGCCTGTCGGCCCCTGCCCTGCTGAAGCCGGGCGACACCCTGCACGTGGCCGATTACGCCTTCCGGTTTGCACTCGGCGAGGGTGACCGGCCCGCACAGCAACGCGCTGGGCAGCCAGAAACGGTCTTCGGCCAGACCATCTCCGGTTTCACCGGGGATCCGACCGGTTTTCCAGTCCAGGCGCCGCAGTTCTACGAGTTGCTCAACGAGGCTCTGATTGAACCCCGGGCAATACTGGCGCGCACCCAGGACGGTGATGGCGAAGCCCTGTTGATCATGGCGGCCAGTCTCCACCCGACCCTGCAGGCAGACCACCACAAGTTGCGCGAAATGGCGGCCCAGCTCGGCGAGGAAGCACGATATCACAGCCTGCTTCGTTACCTGGCCGCGGCCGAATCGGACGAACTGGATCTCGACCACCTGCTGCTGCTGCCGGTCGATCCGATCGAGATCGAAGACGTAGACATTCTGTTGTCCGAACTCGAGCAACTGACAAACACACACCGGCGTCTTCACCTGGCCTGCCTGGTGAACGCAGCCAAACTCGATACAGCGGCTCTCCAGCAGTTGCACGAGTCACTCGATGGAATCGGCCTCGCTCTGGCGGTGCACGACCATGCGTTGGACGAGACCGACCCATCAGCGCTCGGCGGCCGGGAAATCATTCACGTCGAACTGCCGACGGGCCGGGAAGCTCTGCCGCTCAGTCAAATTCTGTAAGGATTCTTCAAGGGCCGCGACCAATCCACGCCTCGAACGGCCAGTCCGCGCCTCGCGTCATCGCTTCCAGCGCCGCTGATTCCCGCTCGTTGATGGTCGCCAGGAAATGGTCGGCGCCATTCATGCGGGCAAAGGCGTCGAGCCCGCGCTGAAGGAACTTCTGCAGCAGTCCAACCCCGCCCAGTTCGGCCGGCCGGCGCATGATGCGCACCAGGCGACGGACCGTCGGCCGCTGGACTGTCTGGTCGAGCAGTTCACCGAGCTGGCGGATCAGCTCGATCTGCTCGCCGCGCGCCCTCCAGGCGCCGTGGATTCGGTAGGCCCGGGCATAGTCAGGTTGGGTGATGAATTTGACGTCGACCAGTATTTCGGCCAGCTCGAAATCGAAGGCCAGGCTCACTGCCTGCAGCCGCATGGCCTCGCCAGTGGCGTGCAACAGGTGGTCGGGCAGGAAGCGGCGCATGACCGGCACCACGCGCCTGAGCTGGCGGTCGCGAGCATGCACATCGCGCCCGCCGTAGAGTTCGTCGAGGAAGAAGTCGCAGGCCGCACGATAACGATCCTCGGCGGCCAGGTCGGCATAGGTCGCCGCCAGCCGTGCCCGCTGCCAGCGCTGCAGGCGCTCGAGTGAGTCCCGCAGCGGCCCGTGCTCGGGAATCCGGGCCGCGAGCGCCAGGTTGCGATCGATCTGGGCCTGCAGGTGGCGAACAGTCGCCGAATCCTTCATTCCAGTTGCTCGATGACCTCAATGAGCTCTTCGCGACTGCGCCGGAATACGGCCACGGACTCGACGTGGGCGTAGCGCAGGATGCCGCCCTCGTCGACCAGGAACACCCCGCGCTTCATGCCGAGCATGCCGCGGCAACCGTATTGCCCGGCCACGCCCAGATCGGGGTCGCTGAGCAGGGTAAAAGGCAATTGGTGTCTTTCACGAAACTTGCGATGGGACGCCGCGTCGTCGCCGCTGATGCCGACCACTTCGACCCCCAGACCCTCAAACTGTTCGATGCCGTCGCGGTAGTCGCATAGCTGGCTGGTACATACCGGCGTGTCGTCGCCCGGGTAAAACACCAGCAGAATGCGATGCCCGGCATGCTTTGAAAGCGTGAAGGGCTCGCCGTGGTCGTCAACAAGCGTGAAATCAGGGGCGCGATCGCCGATACGAAGGCTCATGACCTTGCATTATAATGCCTGCATGTTGAAACTGACCCCCGCACGTTCACCCCGCGAAACCAGCCGACACCCCACCATTGCCCTGGCGATTGCCGGCGGCGGCCCGCTCGGCGCCATTTACGAACTCGGCGCGCTGCAAGCGCTCGACGAGTCCATCGACGGCGCCCACATGCACGATCTGGATATTTACGTCGGCGTCAGTTCCGGGGCGGTGCTGTCGGCCAACCTCGCCAATCGCATCACAACCTCGCAGATGGCGCGGGTGTTCATGGGCGCGCCCGACGCCGAGTTCGCTTTCCGGCCGGAGCAGTTTCTCAAGCCGGCGCTACGCGAGTATCTCGACCGCGCCACCAGCATTCCCACGGTGGTTTTCGACCTGCTGCGGGAAGCCATCCAACATCCCCAGCGCCTGACCAGCCTGGAAAGCCTGGAAGGCCTGAGCCGGCTGATTCCGACCGGCATCTTCGACAACACCAGCATCGAACGCTTCATCGCCCGAACCCTGGAGAAACCCGGCCGAACCAACGACTTCCGCAAGCTCGATGCCCGGCTGCGGGTGGTGGCCGTCGAACTCGAATCGGGCCAGGCGGTGCGATTCGGCGAACCGGGCAAGGACAACGTCTCCATTTCTCGGGCTGTGCAAGCCTCGGCTGCGCTACCGGGCCTGTACCCGCCGGTCGAAATCAACGGCCAGTACTATGTCGACGGGGCCCTGCGGCGCACCCTGCATGCATCGGCTGCGCTGGAGGAAGGTGCCGACCTGCTGTTCGCCATCAACCCGCTGGTGCCCTATGACGCTGACGGCCTGCCGCCCGATATGACCCGCTCTCGAGATCGCATGATCCGCGGCGGGTTGCCGGTGGTGCTCTCCCAGACCTTCCGCTCACTGATCCAGTCACGCATGCAGATCGGTATGCGCAAATACGAAACCTCCTATCCGGAATCGGCCATCATGCTGGTCGAGCCCAACCGTAACGACGAGAAGATGTTCTACACCAACGTGTTCAGCTACTCGTCGCGCAACGAACTGGCCGATCACGCCTACCGCATCACCCGCTCCGAACTACGCGCCCGGGCCGATGACCTGGAAGCCTTCCTCGAGCCTTTCGGTTTGGGTCTGAATCGTCAACTGCTGGATTCCGAACGCAGCTTTGTCGACAGCCTGAGCCGGGAAGCCCCGCATTTCGCACCGGTGGGAAACTCCCTCGACCGCACCCTCGACAGTCTGGAGCGACTGCTTCGCTGAAAGTTGCCATTAGGAGGGCGGTCCGTGCCGGCGTCGG
>NZ_JAAIVI010000016.1 GCF_011008905.1 Wenzhouxiangella sp. XN201 | reverse complement strand
GAGTTCCGTGCATATGACCAGATTGACAACGCGCCGGAAGAACGCGAGCGCGGTATCACGATTGCCTCGGCCCACGTCGAGTACGAGTCGGACAAGCGTCACTATGCCCACGTGGACTGCCCGGGTCACGCTGACTACGTGAAGAACATGATCACGGGTGCGGCGCAGATGGACGGTGCGATTCTGGTGGTTTCGGCCGCTGACGGCCCGATGCCGCAGACGCGCGAGCACATTCTGCTGGCCCGCCAGGTGGGCGTGCCGTGCATTCTGGTTTACCTGAACAAGGCCGACATGGTCGACGACGCCGAGCTGCTCGAACTGGTCGAGATGGAAGTTCGCGAGCTGTTGAGCGACTACGACTTTCCGGGCGATGACACCCCGATCGTCACCGGCTCGGCGCTCAAGGCGCTCGAAGGCGACGACAGCGACATCGGCGTGCCGTCGATCCTGAAGCTGGTCGAGGCGCTGGACGATTACGTTCCCGAGCCCGAGCGCGACCTGGACAAGGAATTCCTGATGCCGATCGAGGACGTGTTCTCGATTTCGGGTCGAGGCACGGTGGTAACCGGTCGTATCGAGCGCGGCGTGATTCACGTTGGCGACGAGATCGAGATCGTGGGTATCAAGGACACGACGAAGACGACCTGCACGGGTGTGGAGATGTTCCGCAAGCTGCTTGACCAGGGTCAGGCCGGCGACAACGTGGGCGTGCTGCTGCGCGGCACCAAGCGTGACGATGTCGAGCGTGGCCAGGTGCTGGCCAAGCCGGGATCGATCACCCCGCACACCAAGTTCGAGGCGGAAGTTTATGTCCTGAGCAAGGACGAAGGCGGCCGACACACGCCGTTCTTCAAGGGCTATCGCCCGCAGTTCTACTTCCGCACGACCGACGTGACCGGATCCTGCGAGTTGCCCGAGGGCACCGAGATGGTGATGCCGGGCGACAACGTTCAGATGACGGTGGAGCTGATTGCGCCGATCGCCATGGAAGATGGCCTGCGCTTCGCGATTCGCGAAGGCGGTCGCACCGTGGGCGCCGGCGTGGTGTCGAAGATTATTGAATGATGATGTAGGGACCAGGGACACAGGGACCAGGCACCAGTAAAGGCGAAGTCGAAGCCCAACTGGTCCCTGGTCCCCAGTCCCTGGTCCCTAGAGATTTTAGGCGAGTAGCTCAACTGGCAGAGCAGCGGTCTCCAAAACCGCAGGTTGGGGGTTCGAGTCCCTCCTCGCCTGCCACCGAATTGGAATGCAGGGCAACTGAATGGCTGCTGAAAAGACGTCCGCGCGAGACTACCTGTTCTGGTTGATCGGGCTGCTGATCGTGGTTGGTGGAGTTTTTGGTTTTTACCATTTCTCCGACGATGTCATGACACCAATCCGCGCAGCCGGCCTGCTCGTTTTGCTGATCGTGGCCGCGTTCGTGGTTGCGCAGACTGTCAAGGGCGGCGAGTTCTTTTCGTTCTTGCGTGAAGCCGACGTGGAGCGGCGCAAGGTGGTCTGGCCGACGCGCAACGAAACGCTCCAGACCACGCTGGTCGTGATCGTGATTACCGTCATCGTGGCGATCATGCTGTTTCTGATGGACACGCTGTTCGGATGGATCGTGCGCAGGTTGATCGGCACGGGGGGCAGTTGATGGCCAAGCAGTGGTATGTCGTGCACGCCTATTCGGGCTTCGAAAAGGCAGCCAAGCGGTCGCTCGAGGAGCGAATCCAGCGCGCCGGCATGGAAGAGCAGTTTGGCGAGATTCTCGTGCCCACCGAAGAAGTGGTGGAGATGAAGAAAGGCGTCAAGCGCCGAAGTGAACGAAAGTTCTTCCCCGGTTATGTGCTGGTGGAAATGGAAATGAACGACGATACCTGGCATCTGGTCAAGGATGTCCCCAAGGTGATGGGGTTCATCGGTGGCCGCCAGGATCGGCCGGCGCCGATCAGCAAGGCCGAGGCCGATGCCATCCTGCAGCGTGTGCAGGAAGGTGTCGACAAGCCGCGGCCCAAAGTGCTGTTCGAGCCGGGTGAGATGGTTCGGGTCACGGAAGGCCCGTTCAACGATTTCAGTGGTGTGGTCGAAGAGATCAACTACGAAAAGAGCCGGCTTCGCGTGGCGGTATCGATCTTCGGTCGATCCACGCCCGTCGAACTGGATTTTACACAGGTCGAAAAGCTGTAACGCAGCGCGTTAAAGCTTTTCGATCCCGGGCCGCGATCCGGGATCCCCTTCGGCCGGCAACGCGCCGAATGAAGGGACAGAAAGGAACCGGATGTGCACGAGCAGTCCGGCATTTGAACCAATACGGGGAGCCGAGTGTCCTACGTGGCCCGGCGCCTGAACCCGAGGAGTTAGTACAAAATGGCTAAGAAAGTCACCGGTTACATCAAGTTGCAGGTGCCGGCCGGCCAGGCCAATCCGAGCCCACCCGTGGGGCCGGCACTGGGTCAGCACGGCGTCAATATCATGGAGTTCTGCAAGGCATTCAATGCCCAGACCCAGGATATCGAGCAGGGCCTGCCCACTCCGGTCGTGATTACCGTATTCAGCGATCGCAGCTTCAGTTTCATTACCAAGACTCCGCCGGCGGCGGTGCTGCTGCGCAAGGCCGCGAAGATCCAGAAGGGCTCCGGTGAGCCGAACACCAACAAGGTGGGCACGGTCACCCGCGCGCAACTGGAAGAAATCGCGAAGATGAAGGAGCCCGACCTGACAGCGGCCGACATGGACGCCGCCGTGCGCACCATTGCCGGCAGCGCACGCAGCATGGGCCTCAACGTGGAAGGAGTCGAGTAATGGCCAAGTCCAAGCGTATTCGCGCGATCCGCGAACAGCTCGAGCCGGGCAAGACCTATGGTGTCGATGAGGCACTGGAGCTGCTCAAGTCTTTCAGCAAGGTCAAGTTTACCGAGTCGGTGGAAGTGGCCATTCGTCTTGGTGTCGACCCGCGCAAGTCCGACCAGGTCGTGCGCGGCGCGCTCGTCCTGCCGCACGGTACGGGCAAGAGCGTGCGCGTGGCCGTTTTCGCCCAGGGCGAGAACGCCGAGAAGGCCGAAGCGGCCGGCGCCGACATCGTCGGCATGGATGACCTGGCCGAAACGATCAAGGGCGGGCAGATTGATTTCGATGTCTGCATCGCCACCCCCGACGCCATGCGCGTGGTGGGCAAGCTCGGCCAGGTGCTCGGCCCGCGCGGTCTGATGCCAAACCCGAAGGTGGGTACGGTAACGACCGACGTCGAGACCGCGGTCAAGAATGCCAAGGCCGGCCAGGTGCAGTTCCGCACAGACAAGGGCGGTATTGTTCACAGCATCATCGGTAAGGTCGATTTCGATGCCGAGGCGCTGAAGGGCAACCTGGTGGCGCTGGTCAACGAATTGATGAAATCCAAGCCGCCGGCGGCCAAGGGTCAGTACCTGCGCAAGGTTGCGCTGTCGACCACCATGGGTCCCGGGCTGACCGTTGATGCAGGTAGCCTGAGCGTCTGATTAGTTGTTAGTTGTCGGTTGTTAGTTGTAAGCCGGCAGGAAAAGGATTTGGAGGTGTGGCGAGTTTGAGGTTTGAGTTCAGGGCCGTGGATTGCGGTACTTGCAGCTTAGACCTGAGAACTTGCAACTCACCAAAGAGCGGGCGTTCGCTCCCCCAGGGGAGCGCCCGTCCAAGACCGCGGGTCGAAGCCGGTGCAAGCCGGCGGCGGTAATGGCTCGAAAGGGCCGCCCGCGCAGATGGTGTCGCCCGACTATCCCGTTAATTCGGGAGAAACGGCCACCAGCAGGTCCGGGCCTTCGGGTCCGGGATGGTATGGATTGCCGGGGAGTATTCCGGTGATTCGAACTCAATGGAGGTAGCCAATGGCGCTCACACTTGAGCAGAAAAAGGCGGTGGTGGCGGAAGTCGCCGATGCGGCGAAATCTGCGCACTCTGCGGTTGCTGCCGAGTACCGTGGGCTGACCGTCAGCGACATGACCGAACTGCGCAGCAAGGCGCGCAGTGGGGGCGTGTATCTGAAGGTTGCCAAGAACACGCTGGTCAAGCGTGCCGTTGAGGGTACGGACTTTGAATGCATGAGCGAGGGCCTGACCGGCCCGCTGCTGTTTGCGTTTTCCATGGAAGATCCGGGTGCGGCTGCACGCCTCATCAAGGATTACGCCAAGGGAAATGACAAGCTGGTTGCCCGTCTGGTGGCGGTCGGTGCCGAGCTTCACGATGCCAGTGAACTCGAGCGCCTGGCCAAGTTGCCGACGTATGACCAGGCGATCGCCATGCTGATGGGTGTCATGAAGGCGCCGATCGAGAAATTTGTCCGCACTCTTGCCGAGCCGCACGCCAAGCTGGTTCGAACAGTCGCCGCGGTGCGCGACAGCAAGCAAGCTGCCTGAGATGATTGAATCAAGCAAACTTATCTGGAGTTAAAGAAAATGGCCGTTTCAAAGGAAGATATTCTCGAAACCATTTCGAACATGAGCGTGATGGATGTCGTTGACCTCATCGAAGCCATGGAAGAAAAGTTCGGTGTTTCCGCTGCTGCTCCGGTGGCCGTGGCCGCTGGCGGAGCCGCCGGTGGTGGCGAAGGCGAAGCCGCTGAGGAAAAGACCGAGTTCGATGTCGTTATGTCGAGCTTCGGCGACAACAAGGTTGGCGTGATCAAGGCCGTACGCAGCATCACCGGCCTGGGTCTGAAAGAAGCCAAGGAATTGGTCGAAAGCGCTCCGGCGCCGATCAAGGAAGGTGTTCCGAAGGACGAAGCTGAAGACATCAAGAAGCAGCTGGAAGAAGCGGGTGCCTCTGTCGAGGTCAAGTAACCATTCCGCATATTCCGCTGTTTGATGGAAGCAGGGCTGGGTGCCTGATTGGTGCCCGGCCCGTTCCCGTTTGTACCACGCAAGTGGTCGCTGCCAACGGCTGTTACCGGGTGCCACGGCAGCATTGTATGACAAGTCCCGGCCGATGCAACACCAGGTGGGAAAGAAGCTCATGAGCTACTCCTTCACGGAAAAGAAGCGCATTCGCAAGAATTTCGGCAAGCATCCCCAGGTGCTCGGCGTGCCGTTCCTTCTCGCGACCCAGATCGAGTCGTACAAGCAGTTCCTGCAGTCGGGCGTGTCCGAGCAGGATCGCCAGGAAATAGGCCTGCATGGAGCGCTCAGTTCGGTTTACCCGATCAAGAGCTACTCAGGCAATGCCGCTCTGGAGTACGTCAGCTACGAGCTCGGCAAGCCCGAGTTCGACGTGACCGAGTGCAAGCTCAGGGGCATGAGCTACACCGCGCCGCTGCGCGTCAAGGTGCGGCTGGTGATTTACGACAAGGAAAGTCCTGCCAAGAACAAGCGGGTCAAGGAAGTCAAGGAGCAGGACGTCTACATGGGCGATCTGCCGCTGATGACTGACACCGGCACGTTCATCGTCAACGGTACCGAGCGCGTGATCGTCAACCAGATGCACCGCTCGCCTGGCGTGTTCTACGACCATGACAAGGGCAAGACCCATTCCTCGGGCAAGTTGCTCTACTCGGCCCGGGTCATTCCCTACCGCGGTTCCTGGCTGGACTTCGAATTCGATCCGAAGGACTGCATCTTTACCCGCATCGATCGTCGCCGGAAGCTGCCGGTAACGATTCTGCTGCGTGCGCTGGGCATGAACGAAGAGGAAATCCTGGAGTTCTTCTTCGAGAAGACGAAAGTCACCCTGCGCAAGAACGACGCCAAGATCGACCTGGTGCCGCAGCGCCTGCGGGGCGAAAACGCGTTGTTCGACATCACCGGCCGTGATGGCAAAGTCATCGTTGAGAAGGACAAGCGCATCACTGCGCGTCACGTCAAGCTCATCGAAGAGTCCGGCGTCAAGACCCTGGATGTTCCCGACGACTACCTGATCGACAAGATCCTGGCGCACGATATCGTCGACACCGACTCCGGCGAACTGGTGGCCCGAGCCAACGACGAGATCACCGAAGAAATTCTCGAGGGCATGCGAGAGGCCAAGGTCAAGCGCTTCGATGTGCTCTACGTCAATGATCTCGATCAGGGCCCCTACGTTTCCAACACCCTGCGCATCGATCCGACCAGCAATGAGCTCGAAGCGCTGTGGGAAATCTACAAGATGATGCGCCCGGGCGAGCCGCCCACCAAGGAGGCGGCCCAGAACCTGTTCAACAACCTGTTCTTCACGTCCGAGCGTTACGACCTGTCATCGGTTGGCCGCATGAAGTTCAATCGACGCGTCGGTCGCAAGGAGATCGAAGGTCCCGGCGTACTCGATCGCGAGGACATCCTCGACGTGCTGCGGGTGTTGATCGACATTCGCAACGGTAATGGCACGGTTGACGATATCGACCACCTCGGCAATCGGCGCGTGCGTTCGGTTGGCGAAATGGCCGAGAACGCCTTCCGGATCGGCCTGGTGCGGGTCGAGCGGGTGGTGCGCGAGCGACTGACCACGGTCGAAAGCGAAGGTTCTTCGCCGCAGGATCTGATCAATGCCAAGCCGGTGGCCGCCGCGGTCAAGGAATTCTTCGGTTCATCGCAGCTGTCGCAGTTCATGGATCAGAACAATCCCTTGTCGGAAGTCACACACAAGCGCCGCGTTTCCGCGCTTGGCCCGGGCGGCCTGACGCGCGAGCGTGCCGGCTTCGAGGTGCGTGATGTGCATCCGACCCACTACGGCCGGCTGTGTCCGATCGAGACCCCGGAAGGCCCCAACATCGGCCTGATCAACTCTCTCGCGGTGTATGCCCGAACCAACCAGTACGGTTTCCTCGAGACCGCCTATCGCAAGGTCAAGGGTGGCAAGGTCACCGACGAAGTCGAATACCTGTCGGCGATCGAGGAGGGTGAATACGTCATTGCCCAGGCCAACGCCGATCTGGACAAGAAGAAGAAGTTCAAGGACGAGCTCATTCCTTGCCGATTCCAGGGTGAATTCACGCTCAAGCGGCCGGACGAGATCGACTTCATGGACGTTTCGCCGCGCCAGATTGTTTCCGTGGCTGCGTCCCTGGTGCCGTTTCTGGAGCATGACGATGCCAACCGCGCCCTGATGGGCTCGAACATGCAGCGTCAGGCTGTCCCGACTCTGCGTGTCGACAAGCCGCTGGTCGGTACCGGCATGGAGCGCGTGGTTGCCACCGACTCCGGGGTGACCACCGTGGCGCTCCGTGGCGGTGTGGTCGACCAGGTGGATGCCGGACGTATCGTGGTGCGTGTCAACAACGACGAAGTCGGCGAGAACGATCCCGGCGTGGATATCTACAATCTCGTCAAGTACGAGCGCTCCAATCAGAACACCTGCATGAACCAGCGCCCGCTCGTCAAGGTGGGCGATACCGTGGAAGCACGCGACGTATTGGCCGACGGTCCCTCCACCGATCTCGGTGAGTTGGCCCTGGGCCAGAACATGCTGGTCGCGTTCATGCCCTGGAACGGCTACAACTTCGAGGATTCCATCCTCATTTCCGAGCGCGTGGTCCAGGAAGACCGCTTCACCTCGATTCACATCGAGGAACTGACCTGCGTGGCTCGCGATACCAAGCTGGGTTCAGAAGAGATTACCGGCGACATTCCCAATGTCGGTGAGGCCACGCTGTCCAAGCTCGACGAGTCGGGCATCGTCTACATCGGTGCCGAAGTCAAGTCGGGCGACATTCTGGTCGGTAAGGTCACGCCCAAGGGCGAGGCCCAGCTGACACCGGAAGAGAAGCTGTTGCGTGCCATCTTCGGCGAGAAGGCTTCGGACGTGAAAGATACGTCCTTGCGCGTTCCCACCGGCATGGACGGCACGGTCATCGACGTCCAGGTCTTCACTCGTGAAGGCGTGGACAAGGATGCCCGCGCCATCGCCATCGAGAAGGACGAGATCCGCCAGGTCCGCAAGGACCTCGATGATCAGTTGCGCATCATGGAAGAGGCGATCTTCGCGCGTCTCGAATCGGCACTGGTCAACAAGATCGCCGACAAGGGACCCGCTGGTCTGAAGAAGGGCGCCAAGGTGACACAGGCGTATCTCTCCGAGCTCAAGCGCGATGACTGGTTCAAGCTGCGCATGCGCAACGACGAGATCCAGGACCTGCTCGAGCGCGCTGCGCGCCAGATCGAGGCGCAGCGCAAGGCCTTCGACAAGCGTTTCGAGGAGAAGAAGGAAAAGATCACCCGCGGCGACGAACTGGCACCAGCGGTGCTCAAGATGGTCAAGGTGTACCTGGCCGTCAAGCGCCGGATGCAGCCGGGCGACAAGATGGCCGGCCGTCACGGCAACAAGGGCGTGATTTCGACCATCGTGCCGACCGAGGACATGCCGTTCATGGACGACGGTTCGCCAGTCGATATTGTCCTCAACCCCCTGGGTGTGCCCTCGCGAATGAACATCGGGCAGGTGCTTGAAACGCACTTGGGGCTGGCCGCTCGCGGCCTGGGCCGCAAGATCGAGGCGATGCTCGAGGCGAATGAGAAGGTCGAGAACGTGCGCAAGTTCCTGGGCGAGATCTACAACTCCGACCAGGACGGCCGCGTCGACATGAAGCAGTTCAACCAGGGCGAAGTCCTGGAGATGGCCGAGAACCTGAAGGGCGGTGTGCCCATGGCCACCCCGGTCTTCGACGGTGCCGACGAGAACGAGATCAAGAAGCTGCTGAAAATGGCCGACCTGCCCGAATCGGGCCAGATGACGCTGTTTGACGGCCGCACCGGCCACGCCTTCGATCGTCCCGTCACCGTCGGCTACATGTACATGCTCAAGCTCAATCACCTGGTCGACGACAAGATGCACGCCCGCTCCACTGGCCCCTATTCGCTGGTCACCCAGCAGCCATTGGGCGGCAAGGCCCAGTTTGGTGGTCAGCGCTTCGGCGAAATGGAGGTGTGGGCACTCGAAGCCTACGGCGCCGCCTACACGCTGCAGGAAATGCTCACCGTCAAGTCCGACGATGTGCAGGGCCGTAACCAGATGTACAAGTCGATTGTCGACGGCAATTATCAGATGTCTGCAGGCATGCCGGAATCCTTCAACGTACTGGTGAAGGAAATCCGCTCGCTCGGCATCAACATCGAACTCGAAGAATCCTGATTCCCGGAGGAGGCAGCAAGTGCGCGACCTTTTCAATCTGTACAAGCGTCAGACTCAGACGACCGACTTTGACGCCATTCGTATCGGCCTGGCTCCGCCGGAGCTGATCCGATCCTGGTCCTTCGGCGAAGTCAAGAAGCCGGAGACCATCAACTATCGCACCTTCAAGCCGGAACGCGAAGGGCTTTTCTGTGCTGCCATCTTCGGTCCGGTGAAGGACTACGAGTGCCTCTGCGGCAAGTACAAGCGCATGAAGCACCGTGGCGTCAAATGCGAAAAATGCGGTACCGAGGTCACCCTGACCAAGGTGCGGCGCGAACGCATGGGTCATATCGACCTGGCCAGCCCGGTGGCTCACATATGGTTCCTCAAGTCGCTGCCGTCGCGCATCGGCCTGATGCTGGATATGACACTCAGGGATATCGAGCGCATCCTGTACTTCGAGTCCTACCTGGTGCTCGATCCGGGTATGACCATGCTCGAGCGTGGTCAGCTGCTGACCGACGAGGAATACCTCGACGCGATGCAGGAATACGGCGACGAGTTCGACGCCCGTATGGGCGCCGAGGCCGTCTACGAGCTGCTCAAGAACATCGATCTCAACGCCGAGCTGGCCCAGCTTCGCGAGGACATCGCGGCGACCAGTTCCGAGACCAAGATCAAGCGGCTGTCCAAGCGTATCAAGCTGATGGAGGCATTCATCGAGTCGGGCAACCGACCCGAGTACATGATCCTGACGGTTTTGCCGGTGCTGCCGCCGGACCTGCGCCCGCTGGTGCCGCTCGATGGCGGCCGTTTCGCGACCTCGGATCTGAATGACCTGTACCGGCGCGTCATCAATCGCAACAACCGTCTCAAGCGACTGCTCGAGCTCAATGCACCCGACATCATCGTGCGTAACGAAAAGCGCATGCTGCAGGAGTCGGTCGATGCGTTGCTCGACAACGGCCGCCGCGGTCGCGCGATCACCGGTACCAACAAGCGCCCGCTGAAGTCGCTGGCCGACATGATCAAGGGCAAGCAGGGCCGTTTCCGCCAGAATCTGTTGGGCAAGCGCGTCGACTACTCCGGCCGTTCGGTCATCGTGGTCGGTCCGACGCTCAAGCTGCACGAGTGCGGTCTGCCCAAGAAGATGGCGCTGGAGCTGTTCAAGCCGTTCATCTTCTCCAAGCTGCAGCGCCGCGGCCTGGCCATGACCATCAAGGCGGCCAAGAAGCTGGTCGAGCGCGAAGAGCCGGAAGTCTGGGATATTCTCGAGGAAGTCATCCGCGAGCACCCGGTGCTGCTCAACCGCGCCCCGACCCTGCATCGTCTGGGCATCCAGGCATTCGAGCCGGTGTTGATCGAAGGCAAGGCGATCCAGCTGCATCCGCTGGTCTGTACGGCCTTCAACGCTGACTTCGACGGTGACCAGATGGCCGTGCACGTGCCGCTGTCACTGGAAGCGCAGCTCGAAGCGCGCGCCTTGATGATGTCGACCAACAACATCCTGTCGCCGGCCAACGGTGAACCGATTATCGTCCCGACCCAGGACGTCGTGCTGGGCTTGTATTACATGACCCGCAAGAACGCTGGGGCGATGGGCGAGGGCATGTCCTTTTCCAGCGTGGCCGAGGTCAACCGTGCCTACTCGAACCTGAAGGTCGAGTTGCAGGCAGCGGTGACCGTACGTATCCGGGAAATCGTAATCGAAGAAGACGGCACTGAAAACGAGGTGTTCAATCGTTACGAGACGACCGTCGGCCGCGCCCTGCTCAGGGAGATCCTGCCCGACGGCCTGCCGTTCGAACTGGTCAACCAGGTGCTCAAGAAGAAGCAGATCTCGCGCCTGATCGACGAGAGTTATCGCAAACTCGGGTTGAAGAAAACCGTGGTGTTCGCCGACAAGCTGATGTATACCGGCTTCGCTTACTCAACCCGGGCCGGCGTTTCGATCGGACTCGATGACCTGCAGGTGCCGCCGGAGAAGAAGGCGATCCTGGAGCGTGCCGAGAAGGAAGTGCTCGATATCCAGGATCAGTACGCCTCTGGCGTCGTGACCTCGGGCGAGCGCTACAACAAGGTGGTCGATATCTGGTCGCGTACCAACGAGGAAGTGGCGCGGGCCATGATGAAGCGCATCGGCAAGCGCGTGCGCATCGACACCGACGGCAACGAGGTCGAGGAAGATTCCATGAACTCGATCTACATCATGGCTGACTCCGGTGCGCGAGGTTCGGCGGCACAGATTCGCCAGCTCGCCGGAATGCGCGGCCTGATGGCCAAGCCCGACGGCTCGATCATCGAAACGCCGATCACCGCGAATTTCCGCGAGGGCCTCAACGTCCTGCAGTACTTCATCTCCACTCACGGTGCCCGTAAGGGCCTGGCCGATACGGCACTCAAGACCGCCAACTCGGGTTACCTGACCCGTCGCCTGGTCGACGTGGCCCAGGACCTGGTCGTGATTGAGGAAGACTGTGGCACTGAACAGGGCCTGGAAATGCTGCCGATCGTCGAAGGCGGCGATGTGGTCGAACCGCTGGGCGAGCGTATTCTTGGTCGTGTTGTAGCCCAGGATATCTACCTGGCCGAGAGCGACGAGGTGTTCTGCGCCCGCGGCACGCTGCTCGACGAGGAATGGATCGATACGCTGGAAGAAGCCGGTGTCGATCGCGTCCTGGTGCGCTCACCGATCACCTGCGAGACGCGGCACGGCATCTGTGCGACCTGCTATGGTCGCGACCTGGCGCGTGGCTCGATCGTCAATCAGGGTGAGGCCGTCGGCGTGATTGCGGCGCAGTCCATCGGCGAGCCCGGCACGCAGTTGACCATGCGGACCTTCCATATCGGTGGTGCTGCTTCGCGCTCCGTCGCGGTCGACCATATCGAGATCAAGTCCGGCGGCAGTGTGCGTCTGTACAACCTCAAGTCGGTCGAGAATGTCGACGGCAAGCTGGTCGCCGTGTCACGCTCGGGCGAACTGTCGATCATCGACAGTCACGGTCGCGAGCGTGAGCGCTACAAGATTCCGTACGGCGCGCTGTTGCACGTCAAGGAAGGCGACAAGGTCGAAGTCGGTCAGCAGGTCGCAAACTGGGACCCGCATACCCACCCGGTGGTCGCCGAACTGGCCGGTGTGGCCAGCTTCCACGACTTCATCGCGGGTGTGACCGTCACCGAGGAGGTCGATGAGGTAACCGGCCTGACCTCGATGGTCGTCACCGACCCGAAAAAGCGTGGTTCGGAAGGCAAGGACCTGCGTCCGATGATCCGCCTGCTCGACAAGAAGGGCAAGGTGCTCAATATTCCGGGCACGGAGCAGCCGGCGCAATACTACCTGCCGGCCGGTGCGGTCATCAATTGCTCCGATGGCCAGGTGATCAAGGTGGGTGACGTGGTCGCACGCATTCCGCAGGAATCGTCAAAGACCCGCGACATCACCGGTGGTCTGCCGCGAGTGGCCGACTTGTTCGAGGCCCGCAAGCCCAAGGAAGGCGCCATTCTGGCCGAGGCCTCGGGCGTGGTCAGCTATGGCAAGGAAACCAAGGGCAAGCAGCGCCTGGTGATCACCGACGAGAGCGGTGAGGCCCATGAGGAGTTGATTCCGAAGTGGCGCCAGGTGCTGGTGTTCGAGGGTGAACACGTGGCCAAGGGTGAAACCGTGGTCGACGGCGAGCCCAACCCGCATGACATCCTGCGCCTGCTGGGTGTCGAAAGGCTGGCCGATTATCTGGTCCAGGAAATCCAGGATGTCTACCGTCTGCAGGGCGTGAAGATCAACGACAAGCACATCGAGGTGATCATTCGCCAGATGCTCCGCAAGGTCGAGATCCTGGACGCGGGTGACAGCAATTTCCTCCGGGGCGAGCAGCTCGAGGCGACGCGCGTTCTGGAAGAGACCGAGCGCCTCGAAGCAGCCAAACAGGTACCGCCGAAGGGCCAGAGTGTCCTGCTGGGGATCACCAAGGCGTCACTGGCGACCGAGTCGTTTATCTCGGCCGCGTCCTTCCAGGAAACCACGCGGGTACTGACCGACGCAGCCGTTCGCGGCACCGTCGACAGCCTGCGCGGCCTGAAGGAGAATGTGATCGTCGGGCGCCTGATTCCGGCGGGCACCGGGCGCATCGCCATCCAGCGTCGCAAGGAGCGTCGCCACGAGGAGGCGGACGCCGAGCTGGCAGCACTGCTGCGGGCTTCGGATGCAGAGGAAGCCCCCGCAGAAGAGGCGGCTGGCAGCGACGCCGAAGAATAGGCGCGCCGAGATCGCCATGCCGGGACGCCCGGCATGGCGCCTTTCGGCGAAATTCGAAATTCGAATGACGAAAACGACTGCCATGGCGGGTCCGTGAAGCCGGGGTCTCCCGTTTCGAGCATTCGGATTTCGGTCATTCGTGCTTGTTTCGGATTTGGTGCTTCGGATTTCGAAATTTAGGGCTCCGATCAGAGCGTGAGCCCGGGAATGGCCTCTCCGGTGCAATTCCCCGACGCCGGTGCTTGACACACCCCCCACAACCCCTTAAAATTCTCGTTCTTCGGCAGGCCGGATTTGCGGCCTGTCGTTTGTTTTCTTGCGATACCAAAAATTATGGCCACGATCAATCAGTTGGTCCGCAAACCAAGGCGGGCTAAAGAATACAAATCGAACGTACCGGCGCTGGAAGCCTCGCCGCAGAAGCGCGGCGTCTGCACGCGCGTGTACACCACGACTCCGAAGAAGCCGAACTCGGCGCTCCGGAAGGTCGCACGTGTGCGGCTGACCAATGGCTACGAAGTGACCAGCTATATCGGCGGCGAAGGGCACAACCTGCAGGAGCACTCGGTGGTGCTGATTCGTGGCGGCCGAGTCAAGGATCTGCCCGGCGTGCGCTACCACACCGTGCGCGGCAGCCTGGATACGGCCGGTGTGTCGGATCGTCGCCAGGGTCGCTCCAAGTATGGCGCCAAGCGCCCGAAGAACTGACGGAATAGAAGCTCATGTCCCGCAAACACTCGAATTTCGAACGCGACATCCTGCCGGATCCCCGATTCGGTAGCGAAATGATCGCCCGCTTCATCAACATGGTGATGATGGACGGCAAGAAGTCGGTCGCCGAACGAATTGTCTACGGCGCCATTGAGGAAATGGAAGCCAAGGGCCAGGCCGAGCCGCTGGCCGCGATCGAGAAGGCGCTGGACAATGTGGCGCCGGCCGTCGAGGTCAAGTCGCGTCGTGTGGGTGGGGCCACCTACCAGGTTCCGGTCGAAGTGCGGCCAAAGCGCCAGCAGGCGTTGGCCATGCGCTGGATGATCGACGCTGCGCGCAAGCGCGGCGAGAACACGATGCCGCGGCGTTTGGCCGGGGAAATGCTGGACGCCGTGGAAGAACGCGGCTCGGCCGTCAAGAAGCGTGAAGAGACCCACCGGATGGCCGAAGCCAACAAGGCATTCGCCCACTACCGCTGGTGAGTAGCAAGTAACCGAGGTTTTTAAAGTGTCACGCAAAACATCCATCGAGCGCTATCGGAATATCGGCATCATGGCTCATATTGATGCCGGTAAGACTACGACGACCGAGCGCATCCTGTTCTATACCGGCATTTCGCACAAGCTGGGCGAGGTGCATGACGGCAATGCTGTCATGGACTGGATGGAACAGGAGCAGGAGCGTGGCATTACCATTACTTCCGCCGCCACGACCTGCTTCTGGCAGGGCATGGACAAGGACTGGCCGGAATACCGCATCAACATTATCGACACCCCGGGTCACGTCGACTTCACGATTGAAGTCGAGCGCAGCTTGCGCGTGCTCGATGGTGCCGTGGCCGTGTTCTGTGCCGTCGGCGGCGTCGAGCCGCAGTCCGAAACGGTCTGGCGCCAGGCCAGCAAGTACGAAGTGCCGCGCATGGCCTTTATCAACAAGATGGATCGCACCGGCGCCAATTTCCATCGTGTGGTCGATCAGATCAAGGGCCGCCTGGGTGGCCGGCCGGTTCCAATCCAGTTGCCGATCGGCGCCGAGGAAGACTTCGAAGGCGTGATCGACCTGGTGAAGATGCGGGCCATTTACTGGGACACCGAGAACATGGGCACGACCTACGAGGCCCGTGACATTCCCGCCGAGCTGGCTGAAGAAGCGCAGGCTGCGCACGAACAGCTGGTCGAGTCTGCCGCCGAGGCCTCCGAAGAGATGATGGAGAAGTACCTCGGGGACGGCGAGTTGACCGAGGAAGAAATCATCAAGGGCCTGCGCGACCAGACCCTGGCCAACGAGATCGTGCCGGTGCTGTGCGGCACGGCATTCAAGAACAAGGGTGTGCAGGCCCTGCTTGACGCGATCGTGCAGTACATGCCTTCGCCGACCGAGGTCAAGGACATCCGCGGCCTCAACGAGAACGACGAGGAAGAGCGCCGTCCTTCCAGCGACGAAGCGCCGTTTGCCGCTCTGGCCTTCAAGATCGCGACCGACCCGTATGTCGGTACGCTGACTTTCTTCCGCGTCTACTCGGGCGTGGTCAAGGCTGGCGATACCGTGTTCAACCCGGTCAAGGGCAAGAAGGAGCGCGTCGGCCGTTTGCTGCAGATGCACTCCAATACGCGTGAGGAAATCAAGGAAGTCTACGCCGGCGATATCGCCGCGGCCGTGGGCCTCAAGGACGTGACCACCGGTGACACCCTGTGCGATCCGTCCGACGTGATCACGCTCGAGCGCATGGAGTTCCCGGAGCCGGTGATTGCCGTGGCCGTGGAGCCCAAGTCGAAGGCGGACCAGGAAAAGATGGGTATCGCACTGGGCAAGCTGGCCCAGGAAGATCCGTCATTCCGCGTGCGCACCGACGAAGAATCCGGCCAGACCATCATCTCCGGCATGGGCGAGTTGCATCTCGACATTATCGTCGATCGCCTCAAGCGCGAATTCAAGGTCGAGGCCAACGTAGGCAAGCCGCAGGTGGCCTACCGCGAAACGATTCGCAAGGAAGTCGAGGCCGAAGGCAAGTTCGTTCGCCAGTCCGGCGGTCGCGGCCAGTATGGTCATGTCAAGATCCGTCTGGAACCCAACGGCGAGGGCGGTGGCTACGAGTTCGTCGACAAGATTGTCGGTGGCGTCGTGCCCAAGGACTACATCAGCTCGGTCGGCAAGGGTATCGAGGAAGCGATGCAGAACGGCGTCCTGGCCGGTTACCCGATGGTCGACATCAAGGCGACGCTGTACGACGGTTCCTACCACGAAGTGGACTCCAGCGAAATGGCGTTCAAGATCGCCGGTTCGATGGCGTTCAAGGACGGCGCCCTGAAGGCCAGCCCGGTGATTCTCGAGCCGATCATGAAGGTCGAGGCGGTTACGCCGGAAGACTACATGGGCGATGTCATGGGTGACCTGAATCGTCGCCGCGGAACGGTCCAGGGCATGGAAGACGCCCCGGCCGGCAAGATCATCCGCGCCCACGTACCGCTGTCAGAGATGTTCGGTTATGCCACCGACCTGCGCTCGATGAGCCAGGGCCGTGCGACCTACGTGATGGAGTTCCTGCAGTACGAGGAAGCGCCAAATAGCGTGGCCGACGAAATCATGAAGAAGAGCGCTTGAGCGCTAAGAACAGGAAAAAGGAATAGCAGCTATGTCCAAGGCAAAGTTTGAACGCACGAAGCCGCACGTCAATGTGGGCACGATTGGTCACGTTGACCACGGCAAGACGACGCTGACGGCGGCGCTGACGAAGGTTTGCGCGGAAGCCCGCGGTGGGGAGTTCCGTGCATATGACCAGATTGACAACGCGCCGGAAGAACGCGAGCGCGGTATCACGATTGCCTCGGCCCACGTCGAGTACGAGTCGGACAAGCGTCACTATGCCCACGTGGACTGCCCGGGTCACGCTGACTACGTGAAGAACATGATCACGGGTGCGGCGCAGATGGACGGTGCGATTCTGGTGGTTTCGGCCGCTGACGGCCCGATGCCGCAGACGCGCGAGCACATTCTGCTGGCCCGCCAGGTGGGCGTGCCGTGCATTCTGGTTTACCTGAACAAGGCCGACATGGTCGACGACGCCGAGCTGCTCGAACTGGTCGAGATGGAAGTTCGCGAGCTGTTGAGCGACTACGACTTTCCGGGCGATGACACCCCGATCGTCACCGGCTCGGCGCTCAAGGCGCTCGAAGGCGACGACAGCGACATCGGCGTGCCGTCGATCCTGAAGCTGGTCGAGGCGCTGGACGATTACGTTCCCGAGCCCGAGCGCGACCTGGACAAGGAATTCCTGATGCCGATCGAGGACGTGTTCTCGATTTCGGGTCGAGGCACGGTGGTAACCGGTCGTATCGAGCGCGGCGTGATTCACGTTGGCGACGAGATCGAGATCGTGGGTATCAAGGACACGACGAAGACGACCTGCACGGGTGTGGAGATGTTCCGCAAGCTGCTTGACCAGGGTCAGGCCGGCGACAACGTGGGCGTGCTGCTGCGCGGCACCAAGCGTGACGATGTCGAGCGTGGCCAGGTGCTGGCCAAGCCGGGATCGATCACCCCGCACACCAAGTTCGAGGCGGAAGTTTATGTCCTGAGCAAGGACGAAGGCGGCCGACACACGCCGTTCTTCAAGGGCTATCGCCCGCAGTTCTACTTCCGCACGACCGACGTGACCGGATCCTGCGAGTTGCCCGAGGGCACCGAGATGGTGATGCCGGGCGACAACGTTCAGATGACGGTGGAGCTGATTGCGCCGATCGCCATGGAAGATGGCCTGCGCTTCGCGATTCGCGAAGGCGGTCGCACCGTGGGCGCCGGCGTGGTGTCGAAGATT
>NZ_JAAIVI010000015.1 GCF_011008905.1 Wenzhouxiangella sp. XN201 | reverse complement strand
TAACGCCTGCAGTGGCCCGCGTCTGGCACTGCGACTTCGAGTGGCGTTCCACCCCGACCGCTGTCCCACCCTCAATCGAAGCCGACCCCGATCGAAGTCGTGCTGTCTGGGTGCGGGCTACGCCAAGGCTTTATCGAATACGCCATGTTTCACGACCGAGTCATCGCGAAGCCAAAAGCGGTATCTCCGTTAAGCCCTGAAGCCTTCTGGTCCTGCGCACCAACCGCGTCTTTTAAGCGCACTTTTGGGTACTTTTGTTGCAACCGACAAAAGTACCTCGCCCAAAGAGCCTGCGAAGCAGGCCGGGCGAAACCGCTTTTGACTTGTCGAGGCCACCACGGCGACAAGTGGCATCAGCCAATCCAGGGTCCACGGGGCGCCAAGCGCCCCGAACAACACACCCCCGGCCGAAGGCCAAAAAATCACACCTCGTCGCGATCCGCCGGCGGCGCCTTATCACGCAGTTGGTTGAAGTAATCCAACTTCTCCTTCGCCATTACGCCACCGAGCAAAAGCAAGGCGATCAGGTTGGGTGCGGCCATCAGGCCGTTGAAGGTATCGGCGATATCCCACACCAGGTCGAGTCCGCCGATGGCGCCGACGAATACGAACAGCAGGAACACCAGGCGATAGGGCACCACGACCTTGCGGCCGAACAGGTACTCCCAGCTCTTTTCGCCGTAGAAGTTCCAGGTCAGCATGGTGGTGTAGGCGAAAAACGCGATGGCCAGGATGATGATGTAGCCCCCGGGTCCGGGCAGGCCGGTGGAAAACGCCGTGCTGGTCAGGTCGGCGCCGTTCTCGCCGGTTTCCATCGCGCCGGTGACCAGGATGACCAGGGCGGTCATGGTGCACACCACCAGGGTGTCGATGAATACTTCCCATACGCCCCAGAAGCCCTGTCGGAACGGCAGATTGCGCGCCTGGGCATGCACGATCGAGGCCGAACCCAGGCCGGCCTCGTTGGAAAAGATGCCGCGGGCGATGCCGTAGCGCACCGAAGCGGCCACGGTTGCGCCAGCGAAACCACCCACTGCCGGAGCCGGCTCGAAGGCGTACTGCACGATCATCAAGAGGGCACCGGGAATCTCGGCGGCGTGAATGGCGAGGATGCCGAGTGCACCGGCCAGGTAGGCGACGGCCATGATCGGCACGACCTTCTCGGCGGTGACCGCGATGCGCCGGATGCCGCCGAGCGTCACGGCGCCGACCAGCACGACCAGCACCACGCCGGTGACCCAGTCGGGCAGGTTGAACCCGGTGGTCAACGACTGCGCCACGGTGTTGGACTGAACCATGTTGCCGATACCGAAGGCGGCCACGCCGGCCAGGAAGGCGTAGAGCATGCCAAGCCATTTCCACTTCGGACCCAGGCCCTTCTCGATGTACCAGAACACGCCGCCGGAGACATGACCGTCGGCGTCGACGTGGCGATACTTCACGCCCAGCGTGGCTTCGGCCATCTTGGTCGCCATGCCGACCAGCGCCACGACCCACATCCAGAAGATCGCACCGGGTCCACCCAGGGCGATGGCGGTGGCTACGCCGGCGATATTGCCCACGCCGATGGTGGCGGCCATCGCCGAGGTCACCGCCTGGAACGGCGTGATCGCACCCTCTTCGATATCCTTCTCACGGCTGAACAGGCGCCCGAAGCTGTGTTTCCAGGCATGGCCGAGGTGGCGAAACTGGAAGAATCCCAGACGCACGGTCAGGTAAATACCGGTCCCCACCAGCAGGATCATGAACGGCGGTCCCCAGACGATGCCGTTGAGCCAGGCGTTGGCGGCGGTGATCTGATCGATCATGGGATTCCCTCTTTGTGGTTGTTATCGTGCCGGCAAGGGTAGCCCATTCGAGCAAGTCGCCGCCAGTGGGTATACTCAACGCAAGGGGCAGTCTCGACCGGAGGTTGCTTATGCACGCATTGAACCCAGCTCACGCGGCGGCCCTTGCGCTGACCGTAGCCCTGCCGCTGTCGGCGGCCGTACCCGGGGACGTGCACCTCGATCCGGCCTTCGGCGGCGTTGGCTTTTCGACAGCGGTCGCGCTGCGCCACGCCGGCGACGGCAGCGACCGGAAATTCGTGGTCGAGCGCGGCGGTATCATCCAGCTCGTCGACGCGGCCGGCAACGTGGAAACCACTCCCTTTCTCAACATCGCCAGCCAGGTCAGCACGACCGGCGAAGGCGGCTTGCTGGGGCTGGCTTTCCATCCGGCCTTTGCCGGCAACGGTCGCTTCTTCGTTTACTACACCTGGGACAACGGCACGGGACTGATCAGCCGCATTTCCGAATTCACTGTCAGTGGAACCGATCCCGACGTCGCCGACCCGTCCAGCGAGCGCGTCATCCTGGAAGTGCCTCAGGATTTTGCCAATCACAATGGCGGCGACCTGCATTTCGGACCGGACGGCTTCCTGTGGATCGGCCTGGGCGACGGCGGCAGCGGCAATGATCCCTGCAACCGGGCGCAGACCCTCGACCCGGCCGAGCTGGACACCAACTGCGGCAACCATCCTGTCGGCGATGCCCAGGCATTGCTGGGCAAGATGCTGCGCATCGATGTGGACAACGCCACCGAAACCGGCGAGAACAATCTGTGCGGTGCAAGACAAGATGGCTCGGCCGCCTACTCGATACCGGCCGAAAATCCATTCGTCGTCGCCCTTTTTCGGGATCGCTTCGCGCTTCCGCCCCAGAGCCTGGGCATCACGGACGGGACCTGCGCCGAAACCTGGGCCTACGGCCTGCGCAATCCCTATCGTTTCAGCTTCGACCGCAACACCGGCGACCTGTGGATTGGAGACGTAGGACAGAACAGCTGGGAAGAAATCGACCACGTTCCGGCCGGCAACGCGGGCGGCATCAACCTGGGCTGGAGAATCTGCGAAGGCAGTCATCTGCGCGGCACCAGTACACCCTGCGATCTGACCGGCCATTTCCCGCCCGTGTTCGAGTACGCTCGGGTCTCGCCCCATTGCTCGGTCACCGGCGGCTTTCGCTACCGCGGGCCGGTCTTGTCATTGCAGGGACGCTACGTATTCGGTGATTTCTGCAGTGGCACGGTCTGGTTCGCCGAGGAAACCGCGCCGGATGACTGGGAAGTGCTGGAATTCGGCAACAGCGGCGGCAATATCTACGGCTTCGGGGAAGACGAAGCCGGCGAGCTATACCTTCTGAGAGGTGGCAACATTCTCCGCTTCGACGGCGACCGCTAGTTCGTCAGTTTTCCATCAGCGCCCGAATCTCGTCGCCCTGCGCCAGGCCGTCGCGATAGCCCAGTTCGATCAACTCGCGGCAGAATTCGGCTTCGAACAGCAGGTAGCTGGGCAGCCGGCCGCTGCCCCAGGCACCGACCCCCTTGAGCAGGGCGCGCACACTGGCTGGCACGCGGTGGCGATGACGTCCGGCGATTTCACGCAGGTCCTCCGAAGGCTTGATCAACAGCGTGTCGATACGCCGCAGCCCGGTGTTCGGCCGCGCCTCGGAGGGAACGTGTTCGAGTGTGCGGTTGATGCGTTCCAGCCGGGCCAGGTCATTGTTGAGATGATCCATGAAGATGACGTCGAGCAGGTAGCCGCCGACTTCGCCCAGCGAGGGATAGTCGGCATCGACAACGGGCTCGGGATCGGGTTTGACGTCGCGGGTGCCGATGACGAGCAGGCGGTCAGCGCCCATGCGGATGGGCGGGCTCAGTGGCGTGGTCTGGCGCATGCCGCCGTCGCCGTAGAATTCGTGGCCGATCCGGCAGGCCGGAAATAGCAAGGGCAAAGCCGCACTGGCCAGCAAGTGGGATGGCCGGATCACGGTTGGCTTGCCGGTGCGCTTGTCGTCTTCCCAGCCGTCGACATCATCGGCTGCCTGGAAGAATGTGACCGCCCGGGCGGTCGAATAACCAGAGGCCGTGATCATCAAGGCGCGCAGGCAACCACTTTTCACCGCCCGGTCGACGCCTTCGACTCTGAGTTCGCGTTCGAGCAGTTCGCCCAGCGGCCGGTTGTCGAGCAGGGACTTCGGGTTGGCTACACCCAGGCCGCCGAGGGTCATCGCCGCCAGCCAATGCAGGCCGCTCCCCAGGCTATGGCCCCAGCCCGTGCGATAGATGTGGTGGCAACGAAAGTTACCCCAGAAATGTTCCAGCCGTGAGACGCCGCGGGAAAAATCGTCCGCGTGGCTGGCCATGACCGCGGCATTGATCGCCCCGGCGGAGGTCCCGGCGATGATCGGAAAAGGCGTGGACTGACCCGGCAGGGTCTCGGCTATCGCCTTGAGTACACCCACCTGGTAAGCCCCTCGGGCGCCACCGCCGGGCAGCACCAGTGCCGGCATGGCCGGCACGTCAGGCATGATCCTTTTGTTCCGGCGGCGTCGGCTTCCGCATCGTTCAGTTCCCGCTGAGCACCATCGCCTCGAAACCGTTCTCGAGCAGCCTGCGTCGTGCGCCGTCGGCGGATCTGGCACTGTCATAGGGGCCGACCCGCACACGATGCCAGGTATCTTCGTCGACGGTGACCGACTGCACCTGCGCCTCCAGGCCCAGCAAGGTGACCTCGGCGCGCAGGCGCTCGGCATCCTCGCTCGAACGGAAGGAGCCGACCTGGAGAATGTAGGGCCCCTGACTTTCCTGTTCGGCGTTGCGCTCGCGTGCTCGCTCTTCGATCTCCGCTTCGGGCACGACGACCTCGATCTCGGGCAGCACGGTGAAGAAGTCGTATTGGCGGCTGCGCTCGCCGGCCACTTCCTCGGCGATCGGCGGCTCGTCCTGTCCGCTGGGCACCTCGGCCTGCTGACCATCATCCCGGCCCGGCAGGTAGCCGCCCAGCCAGGCGAGTGTTGCCAGAACCAAACCGCAGACCACGCCGGCGCCGAAGGTCAGCAGGCCGCCGCCGGCCCCGCCCCCACGTTTTGCCTGGCGACGCGCCATTACATCTCCTCGGGCGCGGATACGCCGATCAGGTCGAGACCGTTGCGCAGCACCTGGCCGACGGCAGCCACCAGATTCAGGCGCGCATTGCGTAGATCTTCGTCGTCGACCAGGAAGGGCGTGGCGTTGTACCAGGAGTGAAAACCAGCGGCCAGATCATGCAGGTAGTGGGCCAGGACATGCGCGGCACGCTGCCGGGCCGCGTTCTCGATCACCTCGGGGAAGCGCCCGACCTGGCGCAGCAACTGCTGCTCGTGCTCGGTCTCGAGCCGCGCCACGGCCGCCTCGCCGATCGCCTGGTTGTGGCGCTGACCGCGGCTGTCGAGCTCGCGAAACACACTCATGATGCGAGCGTGCGCATACTGGATGTAGTAGACCGGATTCTCGTTGGCGCGCGATCGCGCCAGGTCGAGGTCGAAATCCAGATGCTGTTCATGTGAGCGCATGACGTAGAAATAGCGCGCCGCGTCGTTGCCGACTTCCTCGCGCAACTCGCGCAGGGTGACGAAACTGCCAGAGCGGGTCGACATCTGGACCTTCTTGCCATCGCGATAGAGCACGGCAAACTGGACCAGCTGGAACTCGAGCCGCTCGGGATCTTCGTCGAGTCCGCGGGCGGCCGCCTTCAGGCGCGGCACGTAACCATGGTGATCGGCGCCGAAGATGTAGAGCGAAGTGCCCTTGCAGCGCTCGAGCTTGTCGAGCAGGTAAGCGACGTCGGAGGCAAAGTAAGTCGTGCGGCCGTTCTCGCGCACCACCACCCGGTCCTTGTCATCACCGAGCTCGGTGGCCTTGAACCAGATGGCGCCTTCCTTCTCATACAGCCAGCCCTGCGCGTCGAGACGCTTGAGCGCACGTTCGAGCGCACCGCTCGACTCGAGTTCGCGCTCGGAGAACCAGCGCTCGAAGTTGACACCGAAGGCCCCGAGGTCTTCTCGAATATCATCGACCATCGACTCCAGCGCAGCGTTGAAGCAGGCCTGGTAGCCGCTCCCGCTCAGCAACTCGCGCGCCCGGGCGATGAGCGCATCGACGTGCTTTTCGCTGTCGCCGTCCGGACCGTCGGCCGGCAGACCCTCGGCCACCGCCATGCCGGAATGGCGAAGGTCGTCACCGTGGCGTTTTCGCACTTCGCGGGCGATGTCGTAGATGTAGTCACCGCGATAGCCCTTTTCGGGAAAGCCCACCTTCTCGCCGCTAAGCTCCAGGTAGCGCAGCCATACTGAAACGGCCAGGATGTCCATCTGCCGGCCATGGTCGTTGACGTAGTATTCGCGATGCACGCGATGGCCGGCAGCACGCAGGATGTTGGCCAGGCTGGCGCCGTAGGCGGCACCCCGACCGTGACCCACATGCAATGGCCCGGTCGGGTTGGCGCTGACGAACTCGAGCAGAACGTCCTCGCGCGAGCCTTCCGCGGCAGTGCCGTAGTCCTTGCCCGCGGCCAGGATATCGCGCAGCACGACCTTGAAATAGTGCGTGCTGGCGAAGAAATTGAGAAAGCCCGGGCCGGCGATTTCGACCCGCTCCACGCGCTTGGATGCGGGCAGACGCTCGCGCAGCATCTCGGCCAGGTCACGCGGCCGCATGCCAGCGGGCTTTGCCAGCACCATGGCGATGTTGCAGGCGTAATCACCGTGATTGCGGTCGCGGGTGTGCTCGATCTCGATGGCCGGTTCGACGTCCGCGGGCAGCTGGCCCTCGCGCTTCAGGTAGCCGAGGGCCTGGCTGATCAATTCCTCGATGTGGGCGCGCATTTTTTGCCAAACTGCGGAAACAGCGGCTATTGTAACGGTAGCCGTGGTGATGTGACCGGCCGGCTTATCCACAAAAACTGTGGATAAGTATGTGAACAATTCAGGGGCACGACGGCAACAGGCCCGCGCCCAGGGGAAGTGCAGCAGATTGGCTAATTTTTCGTCACTTTACATTATCAATAAAAATCAATAATTTGGCGCGCTATTCCAGAGGGCTTGTAAGTTTCGTTCGATTAACCGCTGTTTCCTTTACGAGACGATGACCATGTGCATAAAATCCGCGCACCAGCGGGGGCGATCGACATGATCCGGCCCTACCAGGCGGCACAACCGGCCCTCGGCGAGCGTGTCTACATCGACCCGCAGGCCACGGTCATTGGCGCGGTCGAGCTCGGCGACGACGTTTCGATCTGGCCCGGTGCCGTGCTGCGAGGCGACGTCAACGAGATCCGAATTGGCGAGCGCAGCAACATCCAGGACGGGACCATCGGCCACGTCACCCACGATGGCCCCTACACGCCCGGCGGCCTGCCTCTGATTCTGGGCGAAGACATCACCGTGGGTCATGGTGCGATTTTGCACGCCTGTGCCATCGGAAACCGTTGCCTGGTGGGCATGGGTGCACTCATACTCGACGGCGCCGTGCTGGAAGACGATGTCATGCTGGCTGCCGGCAGCCTGGTCAGTCCCGGCAAACGACTCGAGCGTGGCTGGCTCTACCGCGGCCGGCCGGCCGAACCCGTTCGCCGACTCGACGAGCGCGAACTGGAGATGCTCAGGTACTCGGCGGCGCACTATGTGCGCTTGAAGGACCGCTACATCAAACAAGGGAAAAATGAATGAACGACGTGCCGATCATAGCCGCCAACGGGGTCAACATGCCGGCACTGGGCATCGGGACCTTCGAACTCGACGAGCCCACGGTCGAGGACATCCTGCCGCGTGCGCTCGAGCTCGGGTATCGACACATCGATACCGCCCAGATCTACCGCAACGAAGGCGCCGTGGGGCGCGCCATGGAGCACTCCGGCATAGCGCGCGAAGATCTGTTCATCACCACCAAGGTCTGGGTCGACCAGTACGAGCCGGCCGCCCTGATCCGCTCGGTCCAGGGCAGCCTCGAGCGACTGCGTACCGACTACGTCGACCTGTTGTTGCTGCATTGGCCGGTGTTCGGTGGACGCGGCATGAACCCGACCCTGGATGCACTGATGCGCGCCCGGCGCGACGGCCTGACGCGACACATCGGCATCAGCAACTTCACCATCGACCAGACCGAACAGGCCGTTGCCTTCTGCGGCGACGGGCAGCTGGCGACCAACCAGGTGGAATATCACGTTTACCTCGGCCAGGAGCGGCTACGCCGGGTGCTGGCACGTCACAACCTGATCCTGACCGCCTACATGCCGCTGGCCAAGGCTCGCACGGTCAACGACCCGGTGCTGTGGGAGATCGGCGAGCAGTACGGCAAGACTTCAGCCCAGGTCGCGCTGCGCTGGCTGGTCGAGCAGGATCGGGTTGCGGCCATTCCGGCCACCTCCAACCCGCATCACGCCGCGGCCAACCTCGACATCTTCGATTTCAGCCTGAGTGAAAACGATCAGCAGCGGCTTGCCGCCCTCGAGAAGAAGCGCCGTATCTGCAAGCCCGAGAAGCTGTCGCCCGAGTGGGACGACTGAGCCGCGCTCAGTCGTTCTTCTTCTCGCCGCCGAGCGCGTCCATCACGCCCAGGAAGGGCTTCACGAAATCGAGCGGCATCGGGAAGATGATGGTGGAATTCTGCTCGCCGCCGATCTCGGTCAGGGTCTGCATGTAGCGCAACTGCAGGGCACCGGGCGCCTCGGCCAGCTTGGTGGCGGCCTCGACCAGCTTCTCGGACGCCTGCTGCTCGCCTTCGGCGTGAATCACCTTGGCGCGCCGCTGCCGTTCGGCCTCGGCCTGCTTGGCAATGGCACGGATCATCGACTCGTCGAGGTCGACGTGCTTGATCTCGACGTTTGAGACTTTGACGCCCCAGCCATCGGTCTGGCGATCGAGGATTTCCTGGATGTCCGCATTGAGCTTGTCGCGCTCGGCCAACATCTCGTCGAGTTCATGCTTGCCCAGCACCGAACGGAGCGTGGTCTGGGCCAGCTGGCTGGTCGCATCCATGAAACGCTCGACGTTGATGACAGCCTTTTCCGGGTCGATCACCCGGTAGTAGACCACCGCATTGACCTTGACCGAGACATTGTCCTGCGAGATGACGTCCTGGGTCGGCACGTCCATGACGACGGTGCGCAGGTCGACGCGCACCATCTGCTGGACGAATGGGATGACGATGATCAGCCCGGGTCCCTTGACCTTGGTGAAGCGTCCCAGGGTGAAGATCACGCCGCGCTCGTATTCGCGCAGGATCTTGATCGCGTTGGCCACCAGCAGGACCAGCAGCACCAGGATGGTGCCTAGAAAGGAAACATAGTCGAGACTCATATCTGCTCACTCCTTGGTCGGAATCAGTCGGATTCGTCGATCGGTCGTACCTTGAGGATCAGGCCCTCGACAGCTTCGACCTCGACGGCCTGCCCGTGTGTTATCGAATGTTCGGATGCGGCGCTCCAGTCCTCGCCCCGCAGGTGCACGCGCCCGCGACCGTCTGCGAAGTCGGAAATGGCCTCGGCCCGCTGCCCGGCCAGGGCTTCACGGCCGGCCACCTGCGGCTGGCGAAACGATTTGGCCGCGAGGTAGACAATGGCAAAGAAGACCAGCGCCGAGGCCAGGCCCATGCCGGCGATCAGTCCGGTATTGATGCCCATGCCGGGAATGTCGCTGTCCATCAGGATGATCGAACCCACCACCACGGCGACCACGCCGCCGATACCGAGAATGCCCAGCGAGGGCACGAACAGCTCGACCGCGATCAGCGCGAAGCCGAGCAGCATCAGCGCCAGGCCGACGTAGTTGACCGGCAGGATCTGGAAAGCGTAGAGCGCCAGCAGCAGGCAGATGCCGCCGATCACCCCCGGCACCAGGGCGCCGGGGTTGTAGCCCTCCAGGATCAGGCCGTAGATGCCGATCATCAGCAGGAGATAAGCCAGGGTCGGGTTGGTGATCACGCTCAGGAAGCGGTTGCGCCAGTCCGGTTCCTGCTCGACGACCGTGGCGTTGCGCGTCGCCAGGGTGACGCTGCGGCCGGCAACCTGCAGTTCCCGGCCGTCGACCGCCTCGAGCAGGGCCGGAATGGAGTCCGCGACCAGATCGATGACATTCATTTCCAGCGCCTCGCTGGCCGTCAGGCTGACCGCCTCGCGTACGGCGCGCTCGGCCCAGTCGGCGTTGCGGCCGTGGCGTTCGGCCAGGCCGCGAATGTAGGCCACGGCGTCCTCGATCGCTTTGCGACTCATGGCGTCGCCTGCGGGTTGCGACGACTCCTCTTCGACAGCTTCGTCGGTCGCTTCGTCAGCTTCTCCGTCGGCTTCTTCCCCGGATTCCTCGTCGGCGACCTCCTCGTCGTCCTGCAGGGCATCGCGGACGCGCTCGGCCGGCGTGATTCCTTCGTCTTCGTCCTGGCCACCGCCACCACCGATCTGGACCGGTGTGGCCGCACCCAGGTTGGTCGACGGCGCCATGGCAGCAATGTGGGAGGCATAAAGCATGTAGGTGCCGGCACTGGCCGCGCGTGCACCCGGCGGGCCCACCCAGCTGGCCACCGGCACATCGGCGTTGAGCATCTTCTTGATCATGTCGCGCATGGAGGCATCAAGCCCGCCGGGGGTGTCCATGCGCAACACCACCAGTTCGGCCCCGGCTTCCTCGGCCTGCTCGATGCCGCGCACCACGTAGTCGCGCGTGGCCGGCCCGATCGCACCCTCGACCACCAGCACATGCACCTGCGGGCCATCCGGGTCGGTTTCCTGGGCCGCCACGGCCACTGCCACCAGCAGGAGGAGGGCCGTCATGACCCAGATTCCGGGCTGCCGCGGATTGGAAAAAAACTGCGAGAAACGTGCCGTTCGAGGATTCATGACGCCTACATTAGAACGTGCATGGCGTGTTCGCAACGTGTGCGGGCTTTGAATCGTCCCGCCGGCGCCCCAACCATCGAAGGCAGCAAACCATTCAAGCCATGGAGTCTATTCATGAACGACGGCAATATCCGCGAACAACTCGGCCTGGACGCCGAGGCGCTGTACCGTGAGGAAAGCTTCACCGACCGCCGCGTCGGCACCATCCAGCGTCTGACGCCGGTCACCGCCGACGGCGAGGACGACAGCTCCCGCAAGGTGCGCTACATCGGCCAGACCCAGGTCATGAGCCCGGCCGGCGCCCTGCCGATCAGCTTCGAACTGGAAGTCGACTCGCTTTCCGAGGCGGTTGCCGGCTTCCCTGAAGCGGCCGAGAAAGCGGTCGAGGAAACCGTCGAGGAACTCAAGCGCCTGCAGCGCGAGGCGCAGTCATCGATCATGGTGCCCGGCCAGGAAGGTGGCGGCGGCATGGGCGGCCTCGGCGGCGCCGGCAGCCCGGGCGGCAACATGCCCGGCGGTGGCATCAAGCTCTAGGCACGGCACATCACAAGCCAGGAAAAAGCCCGGCCGGAAGCCGGGCTTTTTTAAATGGGCTTATTGCAGCAATCGGTGCTATGGCGTTTCCGCGCCCTCGAACCGGTCGCGGAAGATCAGGCCGGGATCGACGGCCTCGAACGAACTCCAGGCCCTGATCGACACATCGCCATCATTGGTCAGTAACACTTCGTTGACCATGGTCCCGAGCGGATCGCCATCGACCGTCACCTGGTAACTCATCATCTGTTGATCGAGCTGGGCCACGACATCGATGGTGTCGTCGGTTTCAGGCCGTGTGCCTTCACCATCGAAGAAATAACTTTCGCCGAGCTCACCGGTACTGTTTTCGGCAGCCACGGTTCCAAACGGCCATGCTCCCCAGTTCATGTCGCCGTAGGCGAACCAGATATCTCCCGTGGCGGTCTCGATCCAGACCTGGAAGGTGAAATGCACCGATGCAAGTTCCGGGAACTCGGTTACCCAGAAATTCGACAGGGGAACGGCTTCCCACTCGAACACGATGAATTCCCCACTATTGAGACTGGCCGCGTACCAGTTGCCCCCGCTACACAGCGACAGGTCACTCCAGAGCGGGGCGAGCACATTGTTCGGCTCGTCCGGATTCGGCAATTCTTCATTCTGAAAGCTTGCGGCCATGCTGCTGGCATCACCCACTTCGACCGTGCCGTTAACCGAGAAAATCACCCGGGAATAGGCGTTGCCGAGATAACTGAACGTGGGCACGTCGACGAAGAAACCACCGTCGTCGCAGTTCGAAGGCACCGTAAACGGTGTAACGCCCAGGCCAGCCAGTGAGAGGTAGGCTCCGGGATCAGCCGCCTCCAGCCGCAGATCAGCGCCGGTCAGCGCGCCGCTCCAGTCAAGGGTTCGGTCGCCGGCATCGTAGACGAGGCCATGCGTGGCGCTGTCCGCCACATAGGTCACGCCTTCGGGCAATTGGTCGCTCAACGTATAAGTGCCGGCAGTGAACGGGGCGGCGGTGAGGGTATAGTTGACGGTGTCACCGGGCTCGGCCGTATCGACATCAACCGTCTTGTCCAGCTGCCCCAACGATTCACTCGGCATCACGAATGCGGCCACCGGCATGGTGAAGTCAGGTGCATCACCATCGGTATTGCTGAGCACCACATAACCGAACTGCCAGGTCTCGCGATCACCCGAGGTGACGTCGAGCTCCACTTCAAGCGTCTGGGTCGTACCGCCTTCGAGCGTGAACGATCCCGGGGTGATGGTTGCATCGCCGTCACCGATGTAGGTGGCCTGCCATTGGCTCGCACCGGTGGCAGCGCTCTTCAGGGTCCGTTGCCAGGTGCAGGTCTGGAAACATGCGGACTGTCCCAGACTGGCCAGATTCAGCGTGGTCGGATCACCGCCGCTGGCCGGATCCGCGCTGGCGAAATTGCTCGCGGTCTCGTTCAGGACGATCCCCGTTTGCGCGGCCCTGGCCAGATCGATACGCCCGCCGCCAATATCGAACGGGTTCGAGTCTGCCAGTGTTTCCTTGCGCACAGCGCTGTATTCAGCCGTACCCATCAAGGCTGAACGAATCTCTGAAGCCGTCCGCGTCGGAAAGGTGGCGCGCATCAGGGCAGCCGCGCCTGTCGCATGCGGGCTCGCCATCGAGGTCCCGCTGATGCTGGCGTACACTTCAGTTTCGTCATCTGTTGCCGCATAGGCGGCCAGGATCGACTGACCCGGCGCGCCCAGGTCGGGCTTGATGACACCGGCCACGTCCGCCGGCCCACGCGAACTGAACGCTGCCATCACGTCCTCGGCCGATGTATCGATGCTTACGACAGCTTCCGTGATGCTGCCTTGATGGCCAGCCCCGGTCTCGAGCCAGGTCTTGAGGGTGGCACCATCGGCCTGGGATATGTGAATCGCCGGCAGGACATGGGGATCGGCGATGATGCCATTACCGTCGTCGACGAAGATCATGCCGCCGGCGCCGCCGGCAAGTACGTTTTCGCCCTTCTGGACGCGCGCGATCTGCCCGCGGTCGCAAACCACGATCTCGCCGTTGGTCCAGGTTCCGGCCGGGAATTCTTCCAAACACTGGCCGTCATCAGGACCGCTTACGTTGCTGAACTCTGCCGCATACACGATGGGTGCTGGGCCGTATGCGCCGCTCATTGCCTGACCGCTGATGTCGCCCGGCGCGGCGGTGTCACCGCCAGCAAGCCCGGTCACTTGATTGTTGAACGCACGCGACACATGACGGGTCGCCGCGGTGGATGTCACCCACACCGGCTCCGGCCCGACCGTGGCGGCACCCGGGCCGGAATTGCCGGCCGAACGGGAGGCGGCGACTCCGGCAGCCAATGCACCCAGGTAGGCCTGCTGCTTGCTGCCGGAAAAGGTGTCACCACCGATACCAATCGACTCGTTGAGTGCATGCACGCCGTCCTGAATCGCCTGATCGATCGCAGCAATCACACTGCTGGCGGCACAAAGTTCTTCGCAAACGTCATAGACGATGATGTTGGCGCGCGGCGCAACCCCCGAGATCGGATTCTCGTAGCCATAGGTCGGCGACAACTGCGGCGAGAGCAGCAGGTTGCCGGCGGCCGTGCTTGCCACATGACTGCCGTGCCCCTGGTTGTCCTGCGGGCCGTCAGCTTCGGCGGTGATGGCGTCGGCGTAATCCCAGGCACCGATCAGCTTGTCATTGCATTGATAGGCGGGATCGTGATTCTCATGGCCGGGATCACACCAGCCGACGAAATTGCCGCTGCCGAATGGATTGGTGTGGGTATACCCGTCCCCGTCAGTGGCGGCAAACGAGGGATGCTGGAAGTTGATGCCGGTATCCATGATGCCCACGATCACGCCTTCGCCGCGGGTTCCGGCGAACGGCGTGGCTGAGCCGGACCATATGGCATCGGCGTTGATTTGTGCCGGACCGAAATCAGTCAGTGGCGCGCTGAGGTAATCCCGCTCGACATGGGCGACCCCATTGAGCCGCACCAGGGCGCTGGCTTCTTCCGGCGCCAGGCGCAAGGTGGCTGCATTGATGGCCACCTTGAAGGCGCGTTCGACGGAGACACTGCGGCCAAAGCGACTGGCAATCGCGCTGAGGTGTTCGGCCTGGCGCTGCTCAAGAAAGTCCAGATAAGCCTGTGCATCGGCCGAATCGGTATCCAGAAGCGTCTCGCCCCGCGCAGCAGGAGAGGTCGCGCGCAGACCCTCGATGCCGCCTTCATACAGGGCAAGCGATGGCTCCACGAACCGCACGATGTAGCGGCTGCGGCCCGCCGCATCCAGCGGCACGTATTGGGAATCGCGCCCGACGCGACCCACTGCATCCGGGCCATCGGTGGCCTGGCGCTCCACCGGGGAGACCTCGCCACTCGAACGGACCGCACCATCGTTCGATGCTTCGAACGGCTGGGCAAGCGCCACGGCGGAGAAGGCAAGGAGTGTGATGGCAGAGAAGCTGATGAGCCGGCGGCCTCTGCCACCGGTCGCATTCCGTTGATGCTTTGACATTTTCAAGCTCCCAAATTGCATTAACCCCTTGACCGACAGACCGAACAAAGCCTATGCCAGAAAGGTGCCGACAGACAAGCTTTTCAGGTGTCGCTCAGGTCCGCAGTCCCGTGCCGCGACTGAGCAGGGTCAGGCTGATGGTGCCGAGTAGCGCACCGAAGCCGAGAACCATGGCGTAGGCCAGCCACAGGCCGACGTCGGTGATCCCGAGCATGCCGTAGCGGAGGGCATTGACCATGTAGAGGATGGGATTGCCCAGCGCGATCTGTCCCCAGATGCCCGGCAGCAGGCCGACGGAGAAGAACACACCGCCGAGGTAGGTCATGGGCTGAAGCACGAAGGTGGGGATGATGGCGATGTCATCGAACTTCTGCGCGTAGACCGCATTGATGAAACCACCCAGCGCGAAGACGATGGCTGTCAGCAGGAGAATCGACAGGGTGATCAGCACGTTGTGCATGTAGAAGCCAGCGAAAATGCCGGCGACCAGCCACACCAGCACGCCCACCACCAGTGCCCGGAACACGGCGCCGGAGACGTAGCCGGCGAGGATGATCCACGGCGGCAACGGGCTGATCAGCAGTTCCTCGATATGCTTGCCGAACTTGGCGCCGAAGAACGAGCTGGTGATGTTGCCGTAGCTGTTGGTGATTACCGACAGCATGATCAGCCCCGGCACGATGAACTCCATGTAATCGATGCCACCCATCTCGCCGACGCGCCGGCCGATGATCGAACCGAAGATGACGAAATACAGCGACATCGTGATCACCGGCGGAATCAGGGTCTGCGGCCAGATCCGGACGATGCGCGTGATTTCCTTGATCAGGATGGTCTGGTAGCCGATCCAGTAACTGCGTGCGGAAACGTCGACGCTCATGCCACCTCCTCGTCGATGCCGACCAGGCGCATGAACAGCTCCTCGAGCCGGTTGGCCTTGTTGCGCATCGAGACGACCTCCACGCCCTGCTCCTCAAGCACGCGAAACAGGCGGTTCAGGCTTCGCGATTTGGGGATACTGGCCTCGAGCGTCGTCGCGTCGCGTCGCACGATTTCGATGCCGTCGACCGTCGGCGCCGTCTCGATCGGGTCGCGCAGGTCGAGCACGAAGGTTTCGACCTTGAGCTTACCCAGCAGGGCTTTTATCGATGTGTTCTCGATGATCTGGCCGTGGTCGATGATGGCGATGTTGCGGCACAACTGCTCAGCTTCCTCGAGGTAGTGAGTCGTCAAGATGACGGTAGTGCCGGCGGCATTGATGCCGGAAATGAATTTCCACATCGAACGGCGGATCTCGATATCGACCCCGGCGGTCGGTTCGTCGAGGATCAGCAGTTTCGGTTCGTGCACCATCGCGCGGGCGATCATCAGGCGCCGCTTCATGCCGCCGGAGAGCTGGCGCGAGGGCCCGAAGGCCTTGTCCCACAGGCTGAGTTGTTTCAGGTAGTACTCGGCGCGTTCGCGTGCGACGCGCCGGGGCACGCCATAGTAGCCGGCCTGGTTGACGACGACGTCAAAGGGCTTCTCGAATTGATTGAAGTTGACTTCCTGCGGCACCAGGCCGATCTGTGCCATCGCCCGTGAACGCTCCTTCTGCACGCTGATCCCGAACACTTTCGCTTCGCCGGAGCTGGCGTTGACCAGCGAGCTGACGATGCCGATCAGTGTCGACTTGCCGGCTCCGTTGGGCCCGAGCAATGCGAAGAAATCCCCTTCGGCAACTTCCAGGTCGACGCCGCGCAGAGCGACAACGTCGTTGCGATAGACCTTTTTGAGGTCGCGAACTTCCAGGGCATTCATGACAATCGGCCTATTGGTTTCAATCGAGTGGCAAGGCAGAATAGCAGGCTGTCCCCGGCCTGATGTGCCGGGCTATTCATCTTGGGCTCAATCACGTGAGAATCAAATCCGGATTAAGATCCATCCTCTGCTTCGGCCTGCTGGCCCTGGCGACCGCCCCGCTGTCGGCTCAGGAATCACCGCGGACCGGCGATCTCTGGGCCGGGCTCGAGAAGTGCGAGCTGGCGGCAGCGGGCGGGCGCATCACCGCCACGGCCCTGTGCGGCACGCTCACCGTGCCGGAAAACCCCGAACAACCCGAAGGCCGGCAACTCGAGCTGAGCTTCGCGGTCAAGGCGGCCCGCGCAAGCAATGCCCTGCCCGACCCGGTGGTCTTCCTGGCCGGCGGTCCGGGCCAGTCGGCGCGCGACACCCTGCCGATCATGCAGCGCGCGTTGCATGAACTCAACCGCGATCGCGACCTGATCTTCCTCGACCAGCGCGGCACCGGCGGCTCCAACGCGCTGGAGTGCAGCTTCGACGAACAAGGCGAACTCTGGCTCGAGCCGGACTGGGAGGAACTCAACCGGCAGCTGCGCGATTGCCTCGAGGAATGGGATGCGGACGTTCGCTTCTACACCACCGCGCACGGCGCGCGCGACCTCGACGCCCTGCGCCAAGCTTACGGGCTCGAATCGCTGAACCTGATCGGCGGCTCCTACGGCACGCGCATGGCCCAGGTCTACCTGCGCCACTACCCCGAGCACGTTCGCAGCGTCGTGCTCGATGGCGTGGTACCCACCCGCCTGCCACTGGGTTCCGAACATGCCGAGATGCTCGACCGTTCGCTCGGCAAGGTCTTCGCCGCCTGCCGTGAGGACGACGCCTGCGGCTCGGCCTTTCCCGATCTCGACGCGGCCTTCGAGACGCTCAAGACGCGTTACCGGGCCGACGACGGACCACAACTCGTGGTCACCCACCCACGCACGGGCGAAGGTGTCGATCTGCGCTTCACGCGCGACGTGCTGTCCGGGGCCCTGCGCTTTCTCGCCTACGGCCCCGAATCGCAGATGATGATCCCCTACCTGGTGCACGAGGCGGCGAGCACCGGCAATCCCCAGCGACTGGCCAGCCAGGCCATGATCGTTTCCGACCAGATGAGCGACATGATCGCCATCGGCCTCAACTTCGCCGTCGGCTGCAGTGAGGACTGGCCGGTCTGGCCCGACGGTGTCGACCAGACCGGAACCCTGCTGGGCGAGAGCATGAGCGAGATTTACGAACAGGTCTGTGCCTGGTGGCCGGCCGGCGATACGCCGTCGGATTTCCACGAGCCGTTCGACGCCGAGGTGCCCGTGCTGCTGATGTCGGGTGAGCTCGACCCGGTCACGCCGCCGGGTTACGGCGAAGAGGCGGCCGCGCAGTTTTCCAACAGCCGCCACCTGATCGCCGACGGGCGCGGACATATCGTATCGACCACGCCGTGCATGAGTTCGATTGCCACACAGTTTGTGCGCGCTGCCAGCGTGGACGAGCTCGACGTCGAGTGCATGGACCACCTCGGCCACGAACCCTTCTTTCTCGACCTGCTCGGACCGGCGCCATGATCGAAGCGAAGAATCTCCGGAAAACTTTTAACAAGGGCAAGGTCGTCGCCGTCGACAACGTCAGCTTCACCGCGCGCGACGGCGAGATCACCGGCCTGCTCGGCCCCAACGGTGCCGGCAAGACCACCACGCTGCGCATGCTCTACACCCTGCTGAGCCCGGATTCCGGCCACATGCGCATCGACGGCATCGACCCGCAGGCACAGCCGCTATCGATCAAGCGCGCGCTCGGCGTGGTGCCGGATTCGCGCGGCCTTTATGACCGCCTGACGGCACGAGAGAACATCCGCTATTACGGCAAGCTGCACGGCCTGGGCAGGGCCGATATCGAGCGCCGCATCGACGAGATGGTCGAAATTCTCGACATGAGCGAATTCATCGACCGGCGCACCACCGGCTTCTCTCAGGGCCAGCGCGTCAAGGTCGCCATCGCCCGCGCGCTGATTCACGAACCCCGCACAGTGCTGCTCGACGAACCGTCCAACGGACTCGATGTCATGACCACCCGGGCCCTGCGTGAATTCCTGCGCCAGTTGAAGTCGAAGGGTTGCTGCGTGGTGCTGTCGACACACATCATGCAGGAGGTCGCCGCGCTGTGCGATCGCATCGTCATCATCGCCGACGGCAAGGTGGCCGCCGAGGGTACGTCCGAGGAACTGCTGGCCAGTTCGGGTGAGGCCAATCTCGAAGACGCCTTCGTCAAACTGATCGGATCGGACGAGGGACTGCTCGCATGAACGCCGTATTTCTCAAGGAACTGCTCGACAACTTCCGCGACCGGCGGGTCATCCTCAATACCCTGGTCATCGGCCCGCTGCTCGGCCCGGTGATCTTCACGGTGATGATTTCCTTCATGGCCAGCCAGGCGGCCGAGCGGGCAGAATCGCAGCTCGAACTGCCGGTCATCGGAGCCGAGAACGCTCCCAACCTGATCGGCTTTCTGGAGCGACAGGGTGTGCTCATCGAACAACCGCCGGAGAATCCCGAAGCCGCGGTGCGCAACGAGGATGAGGAAGTCATCCTGCGCATCGGCCCGGACTTTGCCGAGGCCTGGGAAGCGGGCCGGCCGGCCACGGTCGAGATCATTGCCGACCAGTCCCGGCGCTACACCGGCACCACGATCAGCCGGGTGCGCAACTACCTGAACGGCTACAGCCAGCAGATCAGCCAGCTCAGACTGCAGCTCCGGGGCGTGCATCCGGAAATCACGCGTCCGATCAACGCCAGCGTCACCGACCTGTCTACACCCGAGTCGCGCGGGGGAGCGGTACTGGCTTTCCTCCCTTACTTCATCCTGATCACCGTGTTCATGGGCTCGATGCACATGGCCATCGACACGACGGCCGGCGAGCGCGAGCGCAAGTCGCTCGAACCGCTGCTGATCAATCCCTTGCCGCGCTGGCAGATCATGGCCGGCAAACTCTGTGCGACCACCTTCTTTGCCCTGGCAACCCTGGCCCTGGGTCTTGTTGCGTTCGTTTACGCCATGGGCTATCTGCCGGTCGCCTCCATGGACGTCGCCCTCAACCTCGATTTCCGGGTTGCCGGCCTGGCCTTCCTGCTGGTCGCACCCGCCGCCCTGCTGGCCGCCGCGCTGCTGACCATCCTGGCCTCGTTCGCCAAGAGCTTCCGCGAGGCGCAGAGCTACATGGGCATGGTCGTCCTCATCCCCATGATCCCGAGCTTCTGGATCCTGATCGACCCGACACGCGCCGAGACCTGGATGACCCTGGTGCCACTCCTGAGCCAGAACGTGCTGATTCTCGAACTGGTCCGCGGCGAGCCGGTCAATTGGGCCTGGTTCGGTTATAGCATCGGCACCACCGCCGCGCTGGCCGGCGTCCTGGCCATGGTGGCCGGCACGCTCTACAACCGGCCGAAGTTGATCTTTACATCGGGGTAGGTTGTTTGCTGCACTTGCGCTAGTTTGGCTGACGCCACTGGTTGCGGCGCGGGCCTCGACAAGTCAAAGGCGGTTTCGCCCGGCTTGCTTCGCAAGCTCTTTGGGCGAGTAACTTTTGTCAGTCGCGACAAAAGTCACCAAAAACGCTCTTAGAAGACGCGGCTGGTCCGCAGGACCAGAGGTCTTCTGGGCTTAACGGAGATACCGCTTTTGCCTTCGCTCTTGCTCGGTCGTGAAACATGGCGTTTTCGATAAGGCGTGGGCGTAGCCCGCACCCACACAGCACGACCTCGATCGGGGTCGGCTTCGATTGGGAGTGGGACAAACCTTCAGGGCGGGATGCCACTCGAAGTCGCAGTGCCAGATGCGGGCCGCTGCAGGCGTTATCGCAAGCCAGCATGTTCGGCAGCCGGGCAAGAGCAAAACCCCAGCCACAGTCCGTGAAGCCACTCCGCTCAGGTATTCTTGAGACGTAACCGTCATCTTTTAAGCGCATTTTTTTTTGGGTACTTTTTTGGCGCGACAAAAAAGTACCTCGCCGCAAGAGCGCGCGAAGCGCGCCGGGCGAAACCGCCTTTGACTTGTCGGGACCACCACGGCGACCCGTGCCATCAACCCACCTAGCGTCAACGAAACGCCTGCGAAGCAGGCGGGAGAAACGCCCAGCCAACTTGATCACCCACCGACAGGCGTGTAAAAGTTGAAAGTCTCATCGGCATTTCAAGGAGCCCCGACATGCGCACAATACTCATTCCCTTTGCGATTGCCCTCGCGAGCACCGTGGCGCTGGCCCAGGACGAGGGTGCCATCGCCGAAGTTGAAATCAAGGAATGGCTGGTCCCGTGGGAGAACAGCCGGCCGCGTGATCCGGCGGTTGCCGACGATGGCCGTGTCTGGTTCGTCGGACAGGCGAGTGACTACGTTGCCGTCTTCGACCCCGAGACCGAAGAGTTCAAGCGATACGACCTGCCCGAAGGCGCCGGTCCGCACAACGTCATCGTCACCGACGACCAGGAAATCTGGTACGCCGGTAACCGGGCCGCACACCTTGGGCATCTCGACCCTGAATCAGGCGAGATCGAGCAGGTAGCCACTCCCGAGGATCGCGCCGCCGATCCGCACACCCTGATCGAAGACTCGCAAGGCCGCATCTGGTTTACCTCCCAGCAGAGCAACCACATCGGCCGCTACGATCGCAAAACGGGCGAGATCAAGCTGGTCGGCGTATCGAAAGACCGCTCGCGCCCCTACGGCATCGTTATCGACGACAAGGACAACGCCTGGGCCGTGCTGTTCGGCACCAATCGACTGGCCCGGGTCGACGGCGAGACTTTCGAACTGACCGAGATCGAACTGCCGCGTGAAAAGGCTCGCCCCCGACGCCTGGCCTGGACCGAACGCGGCGTGTTCTACGGCGATTATGCCGAAGGCTTCCTGGGGCACTACGACCCGGAAACAAAGGAGATCAGCGAATGGGCCATGCCCGCCGACGAAGACTCTGGCCCCTACGCGCTTATTTCCGATGATGAGGGCCACATCTGGTTCGTCGAAACCTGGCAGGACCCGAACCGCTTCGTTGGCTTCGATCCGGAAACGGAGGCATTCTTCGCCATGGGCGAGGTGCCCAGCGGCGGCGGCACGGTCCGTCACATGATCTTCGATGCGGAAACCGACAGCATCTGGTTCGGCACCGACACCAACTACCTGGGGCGGGCCACGATCCCTTGATACCGGAAACTGCAATCTAGCTGGGCGGGTGCGGTGCCGCGCGATTTCGAAATCTTCGATTTCGTATGAGCGCGGCGCCGTACCCGCCCAGCGGCGCCTCAGCGCTTAGGCGGCCAAGGGATGAACGGTGAGGTCGTGCGCTGGTAATCCCGATAGGCTTCGCCCCGGGATTTCAGCGCCTGCTTTTCGGTGTAGGGAATGCCCGAGAGCCGGTAGAGAAACAGCAGCATCACCACCGGTCCCAGCCAGGCCAGCCACTGGTTGGCTGCGCCGACGGCGACCAGCGGATAGCTGAACCAGTGCAGCCACTCGAAAAAGTAATTAGGGTGGCGAGAATAGCGCCACAATCCGACCCGGCAGACCTTGCCCCGATTCGAGGCGTCGGCCTTGAAGGCTGCCAGCTGCCGGTCGGCCAGTGATTCGCCGGCCAGGCTGATGAACCAGACGGTCACACCGGCCAGCACCCACAAATCGAGGGTGGCCGACGGATCATTGACCACCACCCAGGCGGGCAGGGCAAACAGCCAGGCAACCAGCGCCTGCACCAGAAAGAAAAATAGAAAATACCGGTTGGCGCGCTGACCGAAGTGCTCGCGCATGGCCTGGTAGCGACCATCCTCATGGTCATGGCTGGACAGGCGTTGCGCGAGATGCAAGACGAGCCGAGCCGACCAGGTCAGCGCCAGCAGGCCGCCCAGCAGCCGCTTTTCGACTGCTCCGTCAGCGACGAGGGCGAAACCGATGGCTTGCAGACCGATCAAGCCGGCCCAGGCCACATCGACCCAGTCGGCGCGTTGTGAGCGTCTCTGCCAGGCCCAGATCAGGACCATCACGAGGACGCATGCGACCAACGCAATCAACAATTCCATGCAGGGCAGATTAGCAGAAATGCAAACGCCCGCCGTGCGGCGGGCGCGTGCTACCGGTCAGAGTTCGACCGGTCAGACTGGTGCACCGTGATGCACCTTGGGTTCCCCTTCCCGAATTCTTGGGCGTATGATCAGCCGACGGCGCGGTGTTCCTGTTCGCGCTCGAGCCGCATCAGCCAGTCGACGACAACTTCGTCGGACAGCAGGCTGTCGAAACTGCTTTCCGGGCCGCGAGCACCCAGTTCGACATCAGGATTGCGTTGTTCGTGATTCAGTTCGGTTATCTCGGACATGGTTGGCACTCTCTGTCAGTTTTGCGTTTGCCAGTTAGATATGCAATCGCTGTGCCAAAGCCGTAGAAACCGCCAAATTTGTGCGCCAGGTCATCGAAAACGCGCCCGAAACGCTTCGAAGTGACAGTTTTCGTCCACTGCCTGACAGTCAGCGTCCATCCGAACCCGTCGATTCGGGCACAATGGCCGGCCGACCCGCTCGCATCCCGCCCATGCCCCTGTCGCACCTGCTATTTCTACTGTTCATCTGCCTGCTGTGGGCGGGAAATTTCATTGCCGCGGCCTGGGCGGTGCGCTTTTTCGAGCCGGTCAGCTTCACCGTCGTACGCTTCGCCCTGGTGCTGCTTTTGTTGTTGCCGTTTTTGCGCCTGCCCGCGCGCGATCAGTGGAAAACGCTGCTGGCGTGCTGCTGGACGATGGGGGCGATTCATTTCGCGCTGGTCTTCCTGGCCCTGGGCCGCTCGGAAGACGTTTCCTCGATCGTCCTGCTGATGCAGGTCTACGTACCGCTGTCGACGCTGATGGCGGTACTGGTGCTGGGCGAGCGGATCGGTTGGCGCACGACCAGCGGCATCCTGATTGCTTTCGGCGGCGTCCTGGTGATGGGACTCGACCCCCTGGTGCTGTCGCAACTCGACGTGATGGCTCTGGTCCTGGTCTCGGCCCTGTCACTGGCGACCGGCACGATCCTCATGCGCCGCCTGCAGGGGATCGGGGTATTCAGTTTCCAGGCCTGGAACGCTTTGCTTTCAGTCATTCCGCTCATGTTGCTGGCGATCTGGCTGGAAACCCCCTCGAGCGTGGTGGACCTCTCGCATGAACACCCCGAGGTCTGGTTGGCCGTCGGCTATTCCGCGGTGGCCTCCTCGATCATCGGCCACGGCGGTTTCTACTGGTTGATCCAGCGCCACGAGGTCAACCGCATTACGCCGTTCTTGCTGCTGGTACCGATCCTGGCGGTATTGCTGGGCATCCTGGTCTGGGGTGATCGACCGGGCCCGCGGCTGCTCACAGGTGGCGCCTTGGTGCTGATCGGCGTACTCTGGATCACGCTGCGCTCGCGCTGGCGACGTCGGGTTCGGACCGAGCCGAGACCGCCAGCGGCGTAATTGGAGTGTTCGAGGTTCAGAGTGGATTCAGCCGCCCGAACCATAATGCTGGCATGAAAGCGCCGTTCACAATGGCGGGCGTCTTGCGCCTGGGTCTGATGGTTCTGCTGCTCGCGCAGCTGGCCACGGCAATGGCCCAGCAGCCGCTGCCGCCGCGCGGCGAATCGGCCTGGCCGCCACGCCAGCACTATCAGCCAGAGCACCCGCAACACCGACTGGCCTGGTGGTATGCCAATGAGTCCATGCGCCAGGTCGAACAGGCCCGCGACATGGTCTGCGGCTTCGCCGGCCAGCACTGGACGCTGGACTGGGAAGTGCACTATCGCTGGGCCCTGCGCGCCGCGCCACGTCGCGCTTACCAGCAGGTCGAAGCGCGCGACCGCCACCTGAGCACCTGCCGTAGCCGCAAGCTGCGCGACTACCAGCGCAGCCCCTATCGGCGCTGGCCCGACCGCCGCTGACCCCAATCACCCCAATCCCTTCCCCCGACCCTTCCCACCAAACACCGCCCACTGCGCACTTCGATTTCCCCCACCCTCTTGGCCAAGCACGATTTGCATGTTATCGTATTAACGCGTTAATACATTAGGCTGCCATGAAACAGCGAGATCCACAGTTCCTGCAGGCCAATCGCGCCGCCCGATCCAGCCTGGCCGAGGCCTTGCTGGCCATGCGCACGCCCGAGGAGATGCGCGCCCTGCTCAAGGATCTGACCACGCCCGCCGAACTCGAGGCCCTGGTCGACCGCTGGCGCGTGGTGCGCTACCTCGACCAGGGCAAGCCCTACCGCGAGATCCACGACCTGACCGGAGTGAGCGTGACCACCATCGGACGCGTTGCGCGTTACCTGGAAAGCGGCAATGGTGGCTACCGCATGGCCCTCGAGCGCCTCAACACCCAAGACAACCGAAGCCAATGAATCGACTCCAAATCGCCATCCAGAAGTCCGGCCGCCTGGCCGAACAGTCGCTCAAGCTGCTCGAGCGTTCGGGTCTGCATTTCGCGCGCAGCAAGGACAAGCTGTTCTGGTACGGCCGGAATCTGCCCGTCGATCTGCTGCTGGTGCGTGACGACGACATTCCGCGCCTGCTGATCGAAGGCGTATGCCAGCTCGGCATCGTGGGCGAGAACGTGGCCGAGGAAAAGCTGCTCGAGGCGCGCCAGCGCCGGCCCGAGCTACAACTCGAAAGCCTGAGGCAGCTGGATTTCGGCCACTGCCAGCTCAAGCTGGCGGTGCCCGAAGACTCGACCGCCACGTCCATCGCCGACCTGTCCGGCGGCCGCCTGGCCACCAGCTACCCGCAACTGACCCGCCGCTTTCTCGAGGACAACGGCGTCGAGGCCGACATCGTGGTCCTCAACGGTGCGGTCGAGATCGCCCCCAGCCTGGGTACGGCCGACGCCATCATCGACCTGGTTTCGACCGGCACCACGCTCAGGGCAAACCACCTCAAGGCGATTGAACCGGTCATGACCAGCCAGGCCGCGCTGTATCGCTGCCCGCAGCGCATCGATGCCGACGGCGAGATCCTGTTGGCGAAACTGCTGACCCGCATCCAGGGCGTACAGCAGGCCGCCGAGACCAAGTACGTGATGCTGCACGCGCCCAAATCCCGGCTGGCCGAGATCTCGGCGATCCTGCCCGGGGCCGAATCGCCCACCATCCTGCCGCTCGAAGGCCAGGACGATCGGGTGGCCGTACACGCCGTGTGCACCGAGCAGGTGTTCTGGGAACACCTGGAAGAGTTGAAAGCGGCCGGCGCTTCGGCCGTGCTCGTGCTGCCGGTGGAGAAGATGCTGGCATGAAAATCGTCGCCTGGAACAAGCTCGATTCAGCTGGACGATCACACCTGCTCGCCCGTCCGGCCCTCGAGACAAGCGCCGAACTGCGCCAAACCGTCGGCGCCATCATGCAGACTGTGCGCCGTGGCGGCGATCAGGCGGTAGCGGATTTCGGCCGCAAGTTCGACGGTCGCCCACCCGCGCGCCTGCTGGCCTCGCCCGAGGACCTGACTTCGGCCGCCGGAGAACTCGATACCGACCTGCTGCAGGCCATCGACACGGCGATCGGAACCGTCACGCGCTTTCACGAAACCGCCCGTCCTCGCGACCAGGTCGTGGAAACCGCTGCTGGCGTGACCTGCGAGGCGCGCTGGCGCGCCCTCGATCCGGTCGGCCTGTACGTCCCGGCCGGTACCGCGCCGCTGCCATCGACCGCAATCATGCTGGGCGTACCCGCCCGCCTGGCCGGCTGCCAACAGATCGTTCTGGCCACACCCCCGGGGACCGACGGCCGGGCCGACGCCGCCGTGCGCTACATCGCCCATCGCCTGGAAATCGACACCGTGCTGGTCGCCGGCGGAGCACAGGCGATCGCGGCCATGGCCTACGGCACCGAATCGGTTCCAAAGGTCGTGCGTGTGTTCGGTCCGGGCAACCGCTTCGTCGCCGAGGCCAAACGCCAGGCCGCCGAAGATCCCGCGGGTGCGACCATGGACTTGCCGGCCGGCCCCTCGGAAGTGATGGTCCTCGCCGACCAGTCGGCCGAACCCGACTTCGTCGCCATGGACCTGCTCAGCCAGGCCGAGCACGGCCCGGATTCGCAGGTCTTTCTGGTCACCGACTCCGCCACGCTCGCGCGCGAAGTCGTCCGGTCGCTGAACCGACTGAGCGCGGAACTTCCGCGCGCCGAAACCGCCCGCCAGGCGCTCGAGCACGGCGCCATCATCACGGTCGATCAACTGACCGAGGGGGTCGACGTCGCCAACGACTACGCGCCGGAACACCTGATCATCGCCTGCGCCAATGCACGCGAACTGTGCGAGGGCATCACCAGCGCCGGCTCGGTCTTTCTCGGCCATTACACCCCCGAAGCCCTGGGCGATTACATCTCCGGCACCAATCACGTGCTGCCGACCGGCGGCTGGGCGCGCTCATATGGCGGCCTGTCCCTGACCGATTTCATGCGCCGCATGACGGTCCAGGAGGCCACACCGGAGGGCCTGCGCACACTCGGGCCCGATGGCGCCCGGCTGGCCGCCCACGAAGGTCTCGATGCCCACCGCTTGGCCATTCAACTGCGCCTCGACCGGCTGCGGGAGTCGTCACTGTGAGCATCGCCGATCTCGCCCGGCCGGAAATTCGCGCGCTGGCGCCCTACGCTTCGGCACGGGCACTGGCCGACAGCGCCGGCATCCTGCTCAACGCCAACGAAAACCCCTGGCCGCCGGAGGACGACGGGGGATTGGCGCTCAACCGCTACCCGGAACCGCAGCCGGCCGCGCTTCGAAACAAGCTGGCCAGGCACTACGGCATCGACGAACGCAACCTGCTGCTGACCCGCGGCAGCGACGAGGGCATCGACCTGCTCAACCGCGCCTTCGTGCGCCCGGGCGAAGACGGCGTGATCACCTGTCCGCCGTGCTTCGGCATGTACGCCCTGTCGGCACGCATCCAGGGCGCGAAGCTGCAGGAAGTCCCCCTGCACGAGACCGCGGATGGCTTCGACCTGGATCGGGCCGGCCTGGCGGCGGCCAGGCCGGCCAAACTGCTGTTCCTGTGCTCGCCCAACAACCCCACCGGCAATGGCCTGACGGCCGAGACCGTGCTCGACCTGGCCCGCGAGTTCGAAGGCACGGGACTGGTGATCCTCGACGAGGCCTATATCGAGTTCTCCGAGCGCTCTTCCCTGGCCTCGCGGGTGAACCAGCAGCCCAACCTGGTGGTGCTGCGCACCCTGTCGAAGGCCTTCGGCCTGGCCGGCTGCCGCCTGGGCGCACTGATCGCCTCGGCCGAGGTGATCGACATCCTGCGCCGCATCATCCCGCCCTATCCGCTGCCCACGCCGGCAGTCGTTGCGGCCGAGACCGCGCTGGAACCGGAAGCGATCGTCAATCGACGCTACCAGCTCGACCTGCTGATGGACGACAAGCCTCGCCTGGTCAGCGCACTGCAGGCGCACCCGGCCATCCGACGTGTGTGGCCCGGCGAGGCCAACTTCGTGCTCGTTCGCGCTGCCGACGGCCCGGCACTGGTCGCCGCGGCGGGCGGTGCCGGCATTCGCCTGCGCGACCAGTCGAGCCAGCCGGGTCTGGCGAACTGCGTGCGCATCACGCTCGGCACACCGGAGGAAAACACCGCCTTGATCGAATTTTTGCAAGGATGGCAAGCATGAAGAAGATTCTGTTCATCGACCGCGACGGCTGCCTGATCGCCGAACCCGAAGACGAGCAGGTCGACTCCCTCGACAAGTTGCGACTGATGCCCGGCGTTATCCCGGCACTTTTGCAGCTCAAGGCGGCCGGGTTTCGTTTCGTGATGGTCAGCAACCAGGACGGCCTGGGCACCCAGGCCTTTCCGGAAGCCGACTTCCGCGGGCCACAGGAACTGCTGCTGCAAATCCTGGAAAGCCAGGGCATCGTCTTCGACGCCGTGCACATCGATCCGACCCTGCCAGAAGACCATGCACCGACGCGCAAGCCCGGCATCGGCATGCTGCTCGAATACCTGCGCGACGCCGAACTCGACCGGCGCCAGTCGGCGGTGGTCGGCGATCGTGAAACCGATCTGGAATTGGCCGACAACATGGGCCTGCGCGGTTTCCGGATCGGTCACGACGGGCTGGACTGGCCGGGCATCGCCCGTGCCTTGCTGCAGACCGCGCGCACGGGCGAAGTCCGACGACAGACGCGCGAGACCGACATTCTGGTGCGGGTCGACCTGGACGCGACCGGCCCCACGCAAATCGAAACCGGCATCGGCTTCTTCGACCACATGCTCGAGCAGGTTTCCGCGCACGGCGGCTTCGCACTGGAGTTGAGCTGCCGTGGTGATCTGGACGTGGATGAACACCACACCGTGGAGGACTGCGCCCTGGCCCTGGGCGCGGCACTCGACCAGGCCCTGGGCGATCGCAGTGGCATCGGCCGCTACGGCTTTCTGTTGCCCATGGACGAATCCCTGGCGCAGGTCGCCGTCGACCTGTCCGGCCGGCCGGCGATCGTGTTCCTAGCCGACTTTCCGCGTGAATCGGTCGGCGGCCTGCACACCGAAATGGTCGAACACTTCTTCGCCTCCCTGGCCCAGGCACTGCGCTGCGCCATCCACGTGAAGGTTGAAGGCGAAAACACGCACCATATGGTGGAGGCCTGTTTCAAAGGAGTGGGGAGAGCCTTGCGACCGGCCCTGGCCCGCACCGGCTCCGGAACGCCGTCAACTAAAGGGGTTCTGTGATGATTTGGGGGGTTGTTCCTTTGGGCTCACGCAGTGACGCGGAGTCGCAGAGTACGCAGAGAAAACTAGAGAAACGTGTATTGAAGACGACAGGCACTTTTCCGCCAGCGATCAGAATTCTGTATGAGCGAACTCTTTTTGATCCTTCTTTCTTATCCTCTGCGAACTCTGCGTTTCTGCGTCTCTGCGTGATACACATGACGGAAGCTCAGGAATGACGATTGCGGTGATCAATTCCGGCGGCGCCAATCTGGGCTCGGTCCAACACGCTCTCAACCGACTCGGCGTCGAGTCGGTGCTCACGCGCGATGCCGAAACCATCCGGTCGGCCTCGCGGGTGATCCTGCCCGGCGTGGGTGCGGCGGCCTGGTCGATGAATGCCCTGCGCGAGGCCGGCCTGGTCGAGGTCATCAGCAGCCTGACCCAGCCCGTGCTGGGTATCTGCCTGGGATTGCAGTTGATGTTCGACTCGTCCGAGGAGGGCGATGTCGACTGCCTGGGCCTGATTCCGGGACGAGTCCGCAAGCTCCGGGTCGATCACAGCCTGAGACTGCCGCACATGGGCTGGAACCAGCTCGACTGGGTGGCCGACGACCCACTCGCCGCCGGTCTCGACGGCGGAGAGTGGTTCTACTTCGTGCACGGCTACGCCGCACCGGTCGATCACGCCGTGGCGGTCAGCCAACACGGCCAGGCTTTTGCCGCGGTGGTGCGCCACAAGAACTTCGCCGCCTGCCAGTTCCACCCCGAAAAATCCGCGGGTGCCGGGGCGCGCGTCCTGCGCAACTTTCTTGAAACCTGAAAAAGAAAGGGTCCACAGATGAACACAGATGAACACAGATACTGCAATTGCAAAATGCCGCGAACGACGGCTAATCGGATTCAGGGCATCACCGAGTATTCAACGCCCCGCTTGGCCAGTCTTTATTTTTATCTGTGTTCATCTGTGTTCATCTGTGGACAAATATTTTCATGAAGTTGATCCCGGCCATCGATCTCAGGGGCGGGCGTGTGGTGCGTCTGCAGCAGGGCGACTACGAGCGCGAGACGCGTTACGACGATGACCCGATTGTGCTGGCGAAGCGTTATGCCGACGCCGGTGCCGGACTGATTCATGTTGTCGACCTCGACAGCGCACGCCGGGGTGGTGAGGCCAATCTCGCCATCATCGAACGCCTGTGCACCGAAATCGACACCGCCATCCAGACCGGCGGCGGCGTGCGCTCGCGCGAGGATTTCCGGCGCCGGATCGACGCCGGCGCCGAGCGGGTGGTCATCGGCAGCCTGTGCGTACGCGATCCGGGGGCTGTGGCCGAATGGCTGGCCGGGCCCGACGGCGCGCGGATCGTCGCCGGTCTGGACGTCGCTCAAGCCATCGACGGCGGCTGGATGCCGCGTGCGGCCGGCTGGACGGAGTCTGGCGAAGTCGACTTGTTCACCCTGCTCGAGCGCCTGGTCAATGCCGGACTGAAACACCTGCTGTGCACCGATATCGAACGCGACGGCATGTTTGCCGGTCCTTCGCTGGCGCTTTACGAGTCGGTCTGCGACCGGTTCTCGTCGCTGGCCGTGCAGGCGTCTGGCGGCATCGGATCGGCCGCCGACCTGGTTGAGGTCGCACAAACCGGTGCGGCCGGCTGCATCGTCGGCCGCGCCCTGCTCGAAGGCCGCGTCGACCTGGCGGAGATCCAGAAATGGTCGCGGTAAGACTCATCCCCTGCCTGGACGTGCGCGACGGGCGCGTGGTCAAGGGCGTGCGCTTTCGCAATCATCGCGACATGGGCGATATCGTTGCACTGGCACATCGTTATCGGGATGCGGGTGCGGACGAACTGGTCTTCTACGACATCAGCGCCAGCCCCGAGAAGCGCAGCGTCGACATCGCCTGGGTCGAGCGCGTCGCCGAGGCCATCGATATTCCCTTCTGTGTGGCCGGCGGCATTCGCGACGTCGACACCGCCCGCGCCGTGCTGCATGCCGGCGCCGACAAGATCTCGATCAACTCCCCGGCGCTGGAGCGCCCGGCCCTGATCGGCGAACTGGCCGATGCCTTCGGCTCGCAGTGCGTAGTTGCCGGCATCGACTCCATGCGCGAGGACGGCCGCTGGCGTGTTCGACAGTACACCGGCGACCCCGACAACATGGTCGATCCGCGGCGCGATACGCTGAGCTGGGTCGCCGAGGTCCAGCGTCTGGGCGCCGGCGAGATCGTCCTCAACTGCATGGACGCCGACGGCGTACGCGAAGGCTACGATATCGATCAGCTGTCGCAGGTGCGCGAAATCTGCCGCGTCCCCCTGATCGCCTCCGGTGGTGCCGGCACGCCCGAACATTTCCTGGCCGCCTTCAGGGACGCCGACGTCGACGGTGCCCTGGCCGCCACCGTGTTCCACTCCGGCCAGATCGTCATCCCCGAGCTAAAGCGCTGGCTGCGCGGGCGGGGAGTCATCGTCAGGGAGTAATTAACGAAACCGCAGATGAACGCGGATGAACACAGATAAAGATCCTCTAGATCGACAGGAACTCGGGGATCTCAACGCCAAAGGATATCGGGAATCCACCGTCGACGCCTTCAAGAGATGCATTTTGAAGATCTGCGTTTATCTGCGTTCATCTGCGGTTCCATTCGACAAAAGGAAAACCAGCAAATGACCAAGCCGACTACTGAAAATCTCGACTGGAAGAAGGGCGACGGTCTGCTGCCGGTGATCGTGCAGGACGCCGACGACGGGCGCGTGCTGATGCTCGGCTACATGAACGTCGAAGCGCTCGAGAAGACGCGTTCGAGCGGCCACGTCACCTTCTACTCGCGCAGCAAGCAGCGTCTTTGGACCAAGGGTGAGACCTCCGGCAACCACCTGGCGCTGGTCGACGTCATCGCCGACTGCGACCGCGACACCCTGCTGGTCCTGGCCCGCCCGCACGGGCCGACCTGTCATACCGGCACCGATACTTGCTTCGGCGCTAACCGCCGCCCGCGGGTCGGATTCCTGGCCAGCCTGGAACAGACGGTTCGGTCCCGGGCCGACAGCGATCCGGAACAAAGCTATACAGCGAAGCTCTTGTCCGAAGGTAGAAAACGCTGCGCACAGAAGGTCGGGGAAGAAGGCGTGGAAGTCGCACTCGCCGCAGTTGTTGGCGAGCGGGAGGAACTGGAGTCGGAGGCCGCCGACCTGCTTTATCACCTGCTGGTTTGCCTGCACTCGGCCGGCAGCGACCTGGATTCAGTAGTCGAGGTCTTACTCAGGCGGCACAAGCGCTGAACTGCACACCGGCATAGTCGCACTGCGGCGTCGCGTGCTCATCTGCTTCCGGGGCCAGTTCAGGCCGCCCGAAGTAGTAGCCCTGGAAACCGTCGATACCGGCTCGACGCAGCCACTCGATTTCGGCTTTCTGCTCGACACCCGCAGCAATCACCTGGATACCGAGTACGTGGCAGGTCGCCAGGATACCCATCACCATCGCCTGCCGCCGCTGACTGCCATGGATGCCATTGATCAGCTCCCGGTCGAGTTTGACAAACTCCGGCCGCAGCACTGCCAGGCGCTTGAGACCGGCCTCGCCGGTGCCGAAATTGTCGGCGGTGACGCGGAAGCCGTATTCGTTGGCCCGTGAACGAACGGCGGCCAGCTGACGCGGACTGCCCAGGCGCTCGAGCGAATTGAATTCGAGCACGATCTGCCCGGGCCGAAAGCCGTTCTCGCGCGCAGCCCGATGCGTCGAGGACAGCGCCAGCTCCAGGTTGTGCGGGTCGATTTCCGTGCAGTTGATATGCAGGTCACCGGCAAGCCCGAGCCGGGCGGCTTCCGCGATTGCGCCCAGACGGCAGGCCTGGTCGAAATAAAACAGATTCTCCGGCCGCACCGAGGCGATGATCTGGGCCGGCGATTCGCCGCTGCAACCGCGCACCAGGGCCTCGTGTCCGCTCACTTCCCCGGTCTCCTGATCGATCACCGGCTGGAAAGCAAAGCGAATACCCACGTCGAGCACGGACAGGTAGTCATCGAAGCGCGTGCTGCAGGGCTGGGCGTAGTTGAAACCGGTCATGTTCGATCTCCTTGGTGGTTCCGGGCGACTGTCATTCTTCGTTACCAGGAACCAAGCAAATGCCGTGCCAGTATCGTGCAAGGCGATGTATCGCACCTAACATGACCTTGAATCGCGGGCTGGTTCACACAATCGGGAGAACATTCGGGGACGACCGATGACGCCGGGCGACCGACGTCAGTCGGGGAATGCCGCAATGCGTCACCGGCTCAACGAATACGTTCGAGCAGGCTTTGGCGTCGCGCGATCTGCGCCCAGAAACGACCGCAGACGAACCACTTCAGGAATGCGGCCTCACGCAAGCTGGCCTTCACGTTGTCGACCGTCCAGCGCCAGCGGTCCTCGGCCGGAACGGGCGCGGCTCGCAGGCCGAGCTGACGGGCATAGATCAGCACCCGTGCCAGGTGGAAGCGGCTGGTCACGATACCCAGTCGCGTTTCAGGCCCCAGCATTTCACGCGCATGCCGCAGATTCTCGAAGGTGTCGGTCGAAGCCGCCTCGAGACCGATACGATCGGCGTCGACAGCCGCCTGCGCCAGCAGCCACTCCCGGCCGACTGCAGCTTCCGAGGGTGCGCCGCCGCCGGCAAGCAGCAGATCGAGTGACGGGTCGTCGCACGCCAGCTTCGCCGCGCGGTGCAGCCGCTGGCGGTACACGTCCGACGGTCGACCGGCCCGCAGCGCATGGCCGCAGACCAGCAGGCGGTCGACGCGCGAGCGAGCTTCCCGAACCAAGGCGGAACGAATGACATAGAGCCACGCGACGAGATAGGTCAGGCCCAGGCTCAGAACCAGAAAGACGGTACTGGCCAGCAGCGTCTCCCTGAGTGCCGGATCGGCCAGCGCGCCACGCAGGGTCAGTGTCGAAACGGTATTCATCAGGTTGGAAACGATTGACGATCGGCGGCGCTCATCATACCCGGGAAGATGCCATCATTGCGGTCCACCGCCGGCCTCCCTATACTGGCGCCCCCGACCCAGCCCGGCACCGCCGACCCGGAGCGAATCGACACCGCATGAACGCCCTGAATATATCCGCGATGACGCTTTCCTGTGCCGCCGGCAGCGGCCTGGCATCGCTTCGCAAGGCCCTGGCCGAAGGCCGTAGCGGCCTGCGCGCCAACGACTATCCGCATTGCAGTCTCGAGACCTTTATCGGCCGGGTCGACGGTGTCGAAGAAATCTGCCTGGGCGGCGACCTGGCGCGTTTCCAATGCCGCAACAATCAGCTCGCCGAACTGGCGCTGGATCAGGACGGATTCCGCGATGACGTCGCACGCCTGCTCGAGCGACATCGGCCCGAGCGCATCGCCTGCGTCATCGGCACCTCCACGGCAGGCATCAGCAGCACCGAGCTCGCGTTCCGCAACCTCGACGAGTCCGGCCGGTTCCGTCCCGAACATGTCTTGACCTGGGTGCACACGCCGCATACTTCGGCGGCATTCGTCGCAGCAGCGCTGGGGCTTGAAGGGCCGGTGCAGACGGTTTCGACGGCCTGCTCGTCGTCAGCCAAGGTGTTTGCCACCGGCGCGCGCCTGATCGAGACCGGCTGGGCCGATGCGGCCGTGGTGGGCGGGGTCGACAGCCTGTGCCTGTCCGTGCTCTACGGTTTTCATTCCCTCGAACTGGTCTCGCCCCAGCCCTGCCGCCCCTTCGACCGTGAGCGCCGCGGACTGAACCTGGGCGAGGCGGCCGGCTTCGCCATTGTCGAGCACGACCCCGATCAGAGCTTCGGCCGACTGCTGGGTTGGGGCGAAACCTCGGACGCCCATCACATGGCCTCGCCGCATCCGGAGGGGGCCGGCGCGATCGCGGCCATGCGCGCCGCGCTCGATGGGGCCGGACTGGAGCCCGGCGCAATCGATTACATCAACTGTCACGGCACCGCCACGCCGATGAACGATCGGATCGAGGCCGCCGCGCTCAGGACCGTCTTCGGCGCGCCGCCACCGGCCGGCTCGACCAAGGCCTGGACCGGCCACACACTGGGGGCGGCCGGCATCACCGAAGCCGTTTTCAGCCTGCTCGCGCTCAAGGACGGCTACCTGCCGGCCAGCCTCAACTGTACGTCGCCGGAAGCCGAGTCGGCAGAGTTCATTCTGACCGAAGGGCGCCACCAGGCCGTCTCGACGGTGATGAGCAATTCCTTCGGCTTCGGCGGTTCCAATTGCACGCTGATCCTGGGGGCCGCATGAAGCAGCGGCTTCATATCCTCGGCTGCGGTATCAGCGCACCCGGGCTGCCCGACATGGCTGCGCTGGCACGAGTCCTCGACGGTGGCGAACTGGACGAAACAGCGAAAGCCGGCGCCGGCATCTCGCTGCTGTCGCCGCGCGAGCGCCGCCGCTGTCCCGAAACCGTGCGCCTGTCGATGGCGGCGGCCGAACAGGCCTGTACCGATGCCGGCATCGCGCCGGGCGATCCCGACGCCGTGTTCACTTCCGGCATGGGCGATGTGGCCATCAGCGATTACATGTGCCGCACCCTGGCCGAGTCGCCGGACTTGCTCTCGCCGATGCGCTTTCACAACTCGGTGCACAATGCTGCCGCCGGCTACTGGTCGATCGGCACCGGCGCTCGCGGCGACATTACCGCGCTCAGCGGCGCGACCGACAGCCTGGTCGCCGGCCTGATCGAAGCCGCCTGCCGGGTCGAGACCAGCGGCCGGCCGGTCTTGCTGGTGGTCTACGACCTGCATGCAGACGGTCCGATGGAGGCGGTCTGGCCGGCACGCCAGCCTTTTGCCGGCGCGCTGCTGCTCGGCCCGGAGAAATCCGGCGGGCTGAATCTGGATCTCTCCCCGATCGCGGGGCTGGAAGCCGACGAGGCACCGGCCCTGCCGAGCGTGCTGGCCGAACGTGTTGCCGACAATCCGGCCGCCCGCGTGCTCTACCTGCTGGTCGCCGCGCTCGAAAGGATACCGGGACCGATCCGGCTGGCCGCCCGCCAGGGCCCCAGCCTGCTGATCGAGCGGGCATGAAGACAGTTGCCGTCATGCCAGCTCACAACGAGCTGCGCACGATCCGTCCGCTGGTCGAGGCCGTCGCAACTCGGGTCGACCGGGTGATCGTCGTCGATGATGGTTCAACCGACGGTACGGGCGAGGCCCTGGCCGGTCTCGACATTGACCTGATCCGACACGCGCAAGCCGGCGGCAAGGCAGCCGCCCTGGCCAGCGGATTCGGGCGCGCCCTGGAAACGGATGCCGAACTGATCGCGACGCTTGACGGCGACGGCCAGCACGACCCGGCCGAGCTCGATCGCCTGCTGCCCGCCGCGCGCGCTCACCCGGGTCATCTCGTGGTCGGCGTGCGACTGCGCCAGCGCCACCGCCAGCCAGGCATCCGGCGCTTCGCCAATCGCTTCGCCGACTTCTGGATATCCTGGGCCAGCGGTCAGCGACTGCCCGACAGCCAGAGCGGCTTTCGCGTTTACCCGCGTGCCCTGATCGATACAGTCCGGCCCTCGACCGCCCGGCGCCACGGCTTCGTGTTCGAAACGGCCATGCTGATCGACGGTGCCCGCGCCGGTTTTCCTGCCGTGGCGGTTCCCATCGACAGTATTTACCGCGACGACGCCCGGGCCAGCTATTTCCGCCCGGGGCGCGATGTCTGGGAGATTTTCTGGTTCGTGTGCTGGCGCATCGTGCTCGCCGGCTTCTACCCGCAGGGCCTGTGGCGTATGCTCACCCGGCCGGTGCGCTGGGGCGGCGTTGACGGCGACGATGGATAATCACGCAATGTCCGATTACAACCCAACGCTTCCCGACCGAACCGACGTCGCCATTCTCGGCGGCGGCCTGGCCGGACTGACCCTGGCGTTGCAGCTCGAGCAAGCGCGCCCGGACACCCGCATCGTCGTGCTTGAGCGCAATCGCCATCCCGTGCCCGAGGCCGCCCACAAGGTCGGCGAATCGACCGTCGAGATCGCGGCGCATTATTTCGGCGAGGTACTGGGCCTGCGCGACCACCTGGAGAACGAGCAGCTGCGCAAGTACGGCCTGCGCTTCTTCTTCCGCGCCGGGGAGAACGACGACCTGGCAAAGGCCGCCGAGCTCGGTGCCGCCCACCTGCTGGAAGTGCCCAGTTACCAGCTCGATCGCGGCATCTTCGAAAACCACCTCGGGCAGCTGGCCCGGCAGCGCGGCATCGACTTCATCGACGCTGCGCGCGTGACCGGCGTGGACCTGGCCGAGGACGCCTCGTCGGCTCATCACATCCGCGGAGAGCGCGACGGGCAATCCTTTGAGCTGGAGGCGGCCTGGGTGGTCGATGCCATGAGCCGGACCTCGCTGCTCAAGCGCCGCCTCGATCTGGCCGAGGACAACGGCCACGATTGCTCGGCAGTATGGTTCCGCATCGATCGCCGCATTGACGTCGACGACTGGAGCGACGACGCCACATGGCAGGCGCGCTGCAGCGACCTGCCGCGCTGGCTGTCGACCAATCACCTGATGGGGCCGGGCTACTGGGTGTGGCTGATTCGGCTGGCCTCCGGCTCGACCAGCGTCGGCATTGTCTTCGACAGCGCCCTGCACGACTTCGACGCACTCAAGTCCTTCGACGGCAGCATGGCCTGGCTGGCCGAACACCAGCCGCGCTGCCATCGCGCCACCCTCGAGGCCGGCGGTGAATTGCAGGACTTTCGCTACCTGAGGCAGTTCTCGCACGGCTGCCGGTCCGTGTATTCCGGCGCGCGCTGGGCGCTGACCGGCGAAGCCGGGGTCTTCCTCGACCCGTTCTACTCGCCCGGCAGCGACTTCATCGCCATTTCCAACAGCTACGTCACCGACCTGATCGTGCGCGATCTCGCCGGCGAGTCGATCGCGCGCCGGGCCAGGCTCTACGAGCGCAGTTATCTGTCCTTCTATGAGTCCTCGCTCGCGCTCTACCGCGGCCAGTATCCGCTGTTCGGGCATTTCCGCGCGATGAGCAGCAAGACGATCTGGGACTACGCCTACTACTGGGGGGTGCTGGCCCTGCTGTTCTTCGCCGGCCGGACCACCGACATGGCTTTCATCGCGAAGCACGGCGAAGCGCTGGAGCGCTTGCGCCGGATCAACGGCGAGATTCAGACGATGTTCCGGCGCTGGGCGGAAACCGAACCCGGATCGCATCCCGGTGGCGTGCTGGTCGATCAGTCGGCCTCGCCGCTTCTGGTGCGTCTCAACCGTGAGTTGACCGAGGTGGGCGCCGAGTCCGAAGCGGCCCAGAGCCGACGCCTGAGCGCCAATGCCGCCATGCTTCATGCACTCGCCACACAACTGGCATCGATCGCGCCCGAAACCGTGCGCGATGTCCTGAGCTCGATCGACCCGGCGCTGCTCGGCGACGAAGACCTGCTTGCCGGCCTGCCGCCGGCACTGATCAGGCCGACCGGGGTCGAGTCCGGGGTCGAGCTCAGCCGCGCGTAACCGCCTCGATCTCGACCAGCAGATCCGAGCGGCAGATGTCGCCGCGCAGCCCCGCCAGGCGCACTTGCGGCCAGCAGCTTTGCAGGCGCGCTTCGATGGCGGGCCAGTCCGCTTCGCGGCGAACGTAGACGCGCATCAGGCTCTCTTCATCGAATTCGCGCAGCCCCGGTCGTCCCAGGGTGGTGGCGGCCTCGACCAGCAGGCTGTCGAGGTTACGCACGATTTCCATGGCCTGGGCCTCCACATCACCCACATGAACAGTTCGGTGGCCGACCACACTGGCGGTGCCGGAAATCATCAGCAGGCGCGAGTCGTTCGCGCCGGCAATGGCCGTGGCGCGGGCGAAGGACGGGCTGCGTGGTCCGTAGCGGCGTGGATAGCGATAGGCGCTGACCTGACGCGGATTCTCGATGTTGATGCCCGGTGACGATCCGGACAGCAGGTAGATGCGAAGCCGCGGCTCCTCACTACCGATGGCGGTGCCGGCGCACAGCTCGCGCTCGCCGTAACCGGCCGCCTCGAGCGCCGCTGCACGACCCAGGCAGAAACGCCGATAGCGCTCGGCATCGCCGTCGCCGGCATTGATCGCCGGCAGGTAGTTCCAGGCCCTGAGCAGGCAGGCACAGCCGCTCGCGCGGGCCACTTCGAGCAGACGTGCGTAGGCCGCCTGGACCGCCTCGGCCGGATCCGAGGCCGGATCGTCGTGCTGCTCAACGGCGAGAAAGAGCAGGTTGCCCGCTCGCCGCCACACGACGCCGTCGGTTTCGCCGCAGGTGACGCTCTCCTCGCCCAGCCAGGTCTCGAATTCCAGCTCGCCGCCGAGCCAGGGCAGGCCGCAGCCGGCCGCATCGGTGTCGCGCCCGGTCAGGTCAAAGCGCAGCAGTCGGTTGCCGTCGGCTGTGTTGCCGGCCTGAACCATTCGAACACCGGTCGGAATCTGCTCGGACATCGCCCTATGTTGCACGATCGAACTCCAGATCGGCATTGCGCAGGCGTTGCCGGCGGGCGCGCAGGGCCTCGCGCAGGTAACGCAGGCTCAGCAACATATAGATGAACCGAAAAAGCCGCAGTCGGCGGCGCACCCGGGGATTGTCGTGCAGGTCACCGGCCAGCACTGAAATCACGGCCTGACGAAGCTGGAAGACGTTGCTCGGATTCAGGAACAGGTGGCGCATGGCCGGTGCGGGAAAGCGATAGATGAACCAGCACAGTTCACGGACGCCGCAATGCACCCGCCGGCGATAGTTCCGTCGGGCACGCCGGGCGGCCCGGCGCTCGCCAGCCAGTTCGGCACGCACGATCTCGGCACCCTGCTCGGCGCTGTACATGGCGAAGAACACGCCGGAGGAAAACACCGGGTCGACGAACATCCCGGCATCACCGATCAGCAACCAGTTCGGCCCCATCAATTCGCGCGTGAAATAGGAGTAGTTGCCGGTTGCGGTAATCGGCGAGACCCGCTCGGCGGATTGCATACGCTCGGCCGCGTGCGGATTGAGCGCGAGCGTATCGAAAAAGAAATCTTCCACATCGCGGTCGCGGCCGCGCAGGTAGTCGGGATTGCAGACCGCGCCGACGCTCATGATCTCGCCGGAGAGGGGAATCATCCAGATCCAGCCGTGGCGGAACCAGTAGATGCTGATGTTTCCGGACGCGGCTCCGGCACGCCGCGGTACGTTGCGGAAGTGTCCATACAGGGCGGCGGTGGCGTGCTCACGGTTGCGTTCCTGCAGGCTGAACCGACGCGCCAGCAGGGCGTCGCGACCGCTGGCATCGACCACGAACTTGGCCGCCAGGCGGTGCGTCGAGTCGCCCTGCTGGACGGTCAGGAGCGGCGCCTTGCCGTCGAAATCGATCGCCTTCACGTGCGTCTCGACAAAGGTCTGCGCGCCGCAATCTCCGGCATGCTCGAACAGCATGCGATCGAACTCGGAGCGCCGCACCTGCCAGGCATGGCCGCAGCCTTCCGGCACATCCAGGGCCTCGTCGAATCGAATTTCATGGCGCTGTTCCGGCACCGAGTCGGCGGTGAAATCCGCCCCGGGCTTGTAGACCCCGATCGTGGCCAGCCGCTCGTCCAGACCCAGCCGCCGGATGATCTTCATGTTGTGCGGCAACAGGGACTCGCCGATGTGGAAGCGCGGATGACGGTCCTTCTCGAGCAAAACCACGTCGTGGCCGTCGCGCGCCAGCAGGGCCGCCATCGTGGCCCCGGCCGGGCCGCCGCCGACCACGACGACATCCGCCCGCGAAGGCATGCTTCGACGGATTCCGGCAGGTCCGGGAGATGGTGCGGCGGCGGACGGATGTGGCATCTTCGGTATTATAATGTCGTTAGTCATGGCACCCGAGCGCCGCTGTCGACGAAACGCGGCGCGTCGCAATATTCGAACGAGAAACCCACTGACCCGGACGGACTCGCCGCAATCGCGGACCGCATCCGGGAGGAGCAGAAATGAGCACACAGCAGTCGCCGCAGGAACGCGAACTGGCCGAGCTGATCGTCACCTCCTTGAACCTGGAAGATCTCAACGCCGAGGAGATCGAGCCCGAGAAACGCCTGTTTGGTGGCGAATACGGTCTCGACTCGATCGACGCCCTGGAGCTGGCCGTGGCCATATCCAGACACTACGGCGTCCAGCTCAAGGCCGACGACGAGCGCAATCGCGACGCCTTCGCCAATCTGCGCGCCCTCAGCGCGCATGTCCAGTCGCTGCGTGGGGAATGACTGCACAGCCGGCAAGGCAGCCGAACATCCCGCCCTGGCGGCTCGTCGCCCTGGCGCTGTACCCGGTGCTGATCTACCTGTCGCTGCATTTTCAACAGCCAGCGCTGCGATCGGCCTGCCTGCCGCTACTGGCCCTGCTCTTGCTGGGACTGTTCCCGAGCTGGCCGGCCCGCGCGCTGGTGATGACCATCGCCCTCGCACTGGCCGCGGTGGCGTTGTTCCTGCCGGGCCTGGCCCTTTGGCCGCCGGGGCTGATCTTTGTCGGCCTGGCCGTCTGGTTCGCCACCACGCTGCGTCCGGGTCAGACGCCGGTGATCGAACGCTTCGCCGTGCTGGTGCATGCCCGTAACGGTACGGTCGCGCCAAGCGGCGCAACCGGCTGGCTGTGGCACTGGACCCTGGCCTGGGCGGTAGTGCTGGCCACGATCGGTGCAATCGCCCTCTACCTGGCCTGGTACGACCTGTCCGCGGCCTGGCTGGCCTGGGTCGTGATTGCCGCCCCGGCGATCATGCTCGCCACCTTGTGGTCGGAACTGCTGCTGCGCCGGCGCCGGTTTCCGGACGAAACCCACCCCGGGCTGTTCCGCTTCCTGATCGACGTGGTCCGAATCCAGCCCCGACACGTTGCCCGATGACGACGCTGCCCCTGATCACGCGAGCACTCGACGAGATCGTCGCATTCGATTGTGGCGAGCCAGTCAGCGCCGCGCGCTTTCTCGGATGCGCCCGCGCCCTGGCCGAGCAATTGCCGCAGGGATCGAAGGTGATCAACCTGTGCGAGAACCGCCAGGCCTTTGCCACCACCTTTGCCGCGGCGATCATGGCCGGCGGCTGCAACCTGCTGCCCGCCAATCGCCTCAGGGCCACCGTCGACGGCCTGCTTGAGACCTTTCCCGACGCGCTGGTCGTGTCCGAGGTGCCACTCGCCGGCTTCACCGGCGCCGTGCTCGATCCGGCACCGTCACTGTCGACGCAAACCCCTCTCGATCACATACCTGAAATCAACGCCGAGCAGCTGGCGGCGGTGGTATTTACCTCGGGCAGCACCGGCCGGTCCTCTCGCATCGACAAGCCGTGGCGCACCCTGCACGACAGTTCGCAGATCAATGTTTCCCAGCTCGATCCACCGGCTCGATCACGCGTGGTCGCGACGGTCCCCCCGCAGCACATGTGGGGCCTGGAGACCTCGGTATTGATGCCGTGGTTCGGACCGGTAAGCGTGGCCTCGTCGCACCCGTTCTTCGTTGCCGATATCTGCCGCGAACTGGAACGGATCGATCATCCACGCGTACTGGTCTCGACCCCGGTCCACCTGCGCGCGCTGGTCGAATCGGGTGCAAATCTGCCCGTGATCGAGCGGGTCTACTCGGCGACCGCGCCGCTGAGCCGGGACCTGGCGCGGCGCATCGAGCGGGCAACCGGTGCCCGCGTCGTCGAGATTTACGGCTGCTCGGAAACCGGCTGCCTGGCACGCAGGCGCACCGCCCGGGTCTACGACTGGCAGCTTTTCGATTCCTTTCACCTCGACCGGCAGGGCAAGGAGATCATCGCCCGGGCCCCGCATCTGCCGGAACCAGTGGCACTGATGGACCATCTCGAGCTGCGCTCGAGCAGGCGATTCCGCCTGCTGGGCCGGCGCAGCGACCTGGTCAATATCGCCGGCAAGCGGGCCTCGCTGGCGGAATTGACCAGCATCCTGCTCGACATTCCGGGCGTGGTCGACGGTGTCATTTTCCAGCCGCCTGAGACCGAGTCGGGGCCGGCCGGTCGCCTGGCTGCGCTGGTGGTTTCTCCGGGGCTGGAAGCGGCCGACATCCGCCGCGCCCTCAGCCACCGCATCGATGCCGCCTTCATGCCGCGGCCGCTGCGCATCGTCGATCGTTTGCCGCGTGCCGAAACCGGCAAGCTGCCGCGGCAGTCCCTGCTGCATTTCTTCGACCAGACCTGCCGGCAGGCGGGATAGACTGCTACAGCCCATGGATATCGATATCGTCTGCCGCATTCCCGCCGATCATCCGGCACTGCCCGGGCACTTTCCCGGCGATCCGGTCGTGCCCGGCGTGGTCCTGCTCGAACTCGTTCAGCGCCAGGCCGGTGCCCTGGCCGGATTTCGCAACGGGCCGACGCGCTGGCAGCGGATCAAGTTCCAACGACCGGTACGGCCGGAACAACCCGTACGCCTGAAGATCGATGGCGGCGCCGATGGCTTTGCGTTTCGTATCGAGACCGAAGATGGGCAGCCCATCGCCCGGGGACAGTGCCGGCGTGACGCACTGGCGTGAGCGGCCCGAGGGCGGCAGCCGCTTCTGGCTGGCCCTGATCCGCTGGATTATCCTGAATGTCGGGCGCGGCTTCGCCCGATGCGGGATGTTTCCGACCACGCTGTACTTCTTCCTAGTCCGGGGACCCGAACGGCGCGCCTCGCGCGAGTGGCTTCGGCAGGTCGACGCGCCGCGGCAGGGTTGGTTGGGCGTTTTGGTCCACATCTACACCTTTGCCATCACCATCGTTGACCGCGTCCTGCTGCTGGCCGGACGCGAGGACGAACTGGACGTGCGCGCCGAAGGCGTCGAGGTCCTGCACCGGGCACTCGATCAGGGCAAGGGCTGCATGCTGCTGGGGTCACACCTGGGCAGCTTCGAAGCCATCCGCGTGTTCAACCGTCGCGCGCCGTCGCAATACCGCACCCTCAAGGTGGTCATGGACCGCGATCAGAATTCGCTGATGACGCAGGCGATGGAGGAGCTCTCCCCCGAGATTCGCCAGACTGTCATCGATGCACGCCAACCCGGGCCGGCAATCGTGCTCGAAGCCGGCGGGGTGATGGAAGAGGGCGGTATGGTGGCCATGCTGGCCGACCGTTGCCGGGGCTCGGAGACGAGCATGGACGTCGAGTTCCTGGGTCGTCCGGCCAGGCTGCCCGCCGCGCCGCTAGCCATTGCCGACATGCTCGACGTACCGGTGACGCTGGTGTTCGGCCTGTACGAGGGCCGGGGCCGTTATCGCCTGATATTCGAACCCTTGCCGCGGCCCGCCGCGCGCAGCGACAACCGCCGCGAGCGACGCCGCCAGCTCAAACAATGGATCCAGGCCTATGCTGACCGACTGGAATACTACGCCCGCCAATACCCCTACAATTGGTTCAACTTTTATGATTTCTGGCTTCCTGACACTGCTGCTTCTGACGACGTGCGCGAGCGCTGAGGCGCCCGGCTCGCTGGATGAGCTGGTCGCACAGATCGCGCTGGAGGCCGGCCAGAACCGACTGGACTTCACCGAGCAGCGCGAGTCCGAACTGCTCGAGGAGCCCATGACAGTCCGCGGCCGGTTATGGCGGGACGAGCGTGGCCGCCTGATCCGCGAAACCGAAGCGCCGCGGCAGGAAATCCAGATTCTGGGTGAGCGCGTACTCACGATCCGCCGGCCCGGTCAGCATGACCGCCAATTCAGCCTGGGCCGGGCGCCCGAGCTGGCGGTACTGCGCCAGGCGCTGACGGCCCTGCTCGACGGCAATCCCGAGTCATTGCGCGAGCACTTCCGGACTCAACTCGAACGCGACGGGGAAGCGTGGCGGCTGCGGCTTGATCCCCGCAATCCGGACCTGGCCGAGTCGGTCAGCGCACTCGAGCTCGACGGCCAGGGTGCAATCATCACGCGAATGGTGCTCGAACTCGCCGACGGCAAGCGGATCGTCACCGAGATCCAGCCGCCGTCATGAGAAACCTGTGGCGCTCGGCGCTGGTTCTGGCGCTGCTGATCAGCGTTGGCTACCTGGCCGTCGAACGCCTCGAACTCGACCACCGGCTCGACGCCTTCCTGCCGGCGCCAAAGACCGCCCAGCAACAAGTCGTCATCGACCAGCTCGAGACCGGCGCCTCGAACCGCAGCATTCTGGCGGCCATCGAGGGCGCCTCCCCCGCCGATCTGGCCGAGCTGAGCCGGCGAACTGCCGCGGCCTGGCGCGAGCTCGATAGCGTCACCCGCGTCGACAACGGTGACTGGTCGGAAGACCCGGCGCTGCTGGAAGCCCTGATGCACGCACGTTTCGTGCTGGTCGACGAGATCGCCGAACGCAGCCGGCCCGAGGCGATTGCCGAGGCACTGAACGATCGTCTGGCCGATCTCGCGCTGGCCGGCGCGCGCGCAGAGGAGCTGGTCCGGCGCGATCCGCTCGGCCTGCTCGAAGCCGCCGCCGAAAAACTCTCGGCCGGCGCCCGCTTGCCGAAGATCGACGGGGTCTGGTTCGACGCGGAGCGCGAGCGTGCCCTGCTGGTCGTCGTCAGCGCACACCCTGCCTTCGCCATCGAGGAGCAGGCGCAACTGCTCGATGTCCTGCGTGGCCGATTCGAGTCCGTGGCCGACGATTCAGGCGCCGGCTTGAGCCTGGCCGGCGCCCCGGTCATTGCCGTCGGCAGCGCCGATTCCTCACGCGAGGACGCGGTTCGGCTCAGCTTGTGGGGCAGCGCGCTGATCGTGCTGGTCCTGGCCTTTGCCTGGCGCTCGCTGAGCACGCTGCTGGCCGGTACGGTGCCGCTGGCCTTCGGCGTGGTGTGCGGACTGGCCGTGACCAGCCTGGCTTTCGGTCAGGTACACGGCCTGACCCTGGCCTTCGGCTTCACGCTGCTGGGTGTGGCGCTCGATTATCCGGTCCACCTGTTCGGTCACGCCGACCGCCGCCCCCTGTTCGCCACGGTGCGCAATATTCGCAGCCCCCTGCTGCTGGGCGTGGCCAGCACCCTTATTGCCTATGGCGCGATCTGGCTGTCGGCCAGCCCCGGACTCGCCCAGCTTGGCGCATTCTCGGCAGCCGGCCTGGCCGGCGCAGCCCTGGCCACCCAGTTTCTGCCGGCCCTGAATCCGGCCAAGCCGAAGCGGCCGGCACCGCAGCGAACAGCCAACCTCCACTGGCCTTTCGTCCCCGTCTTGCTCGGCCTGGGCGCGCTGGCCTGGCTGGCCTGGCAGGGCGAGGAGCGGTGGTCGAACGACCTCACCCGCCTGAGCCCGGTCGATCGCGGTCAGATCGAGCTCGACCGCGAGCTGCGTACCGCGCTGGGCGGGGGCGACATTCGCTATCTGCTGCTGGCCCGGGCCGAATCCCGCGACGCCGTGCTCGAGCGCACCGAACTGGCGGTCGAACACCTGCAGGCAGCGCGCGATCAAGGCCTTGTCGATCGCTGGCAGGCGGTGACCACGCTGGTACCGGCACCGGCCACGCAGCGCGAACGACTGGCTGCCTGGCCCTCGCGTGAGCGTCTGGCCGAAGGCTTCGAGGCCGCCGATGCCGGCTTCCGCACCGGCGCCTTCGAGGCCTTCTTCGACGACCTCGAGGCGGCCCGCGCCGCCGGCCCGATTTCGCCTGAATTCTGGCGCGACACGCCGCTGGCCGAAAGCATCAGAAATCAATTAACCCGGACTGACACAGGCTGGCGCTCGCTGATCGTGCCGGTCGGGCTGGAGCAACCGCAGGCACTGGCCGAGTTGCTTGCCGAACGGGAAGCACCGATCGAACTGCTCGATCTGGCGGCGGGATCGGAAGCCATGGTGGCGGCCTATCGCAAGGAGGCGGGACGCAACCTGGGTATCGCCGCGTTGATCATCATCGGCCTGATTGCACTGGCGTTGCGTAGCCTGCGCGATACCGCGGCGGTGGTGCTGCCGCCGGCAGCGGCCGTCCTGGTCACCGCCGCCGGCATGAGCCTGATCGACCAGGGACTGACCATCGTCCACCTGATCGGGCTGCTGCTTGTGGCCGGTATCAGCCTGGATTATTCGCTGTTCCGCCGAGCCTTTCACCTCGACGACCAGGCGCGCGCACGATCGCGCCGCGCCATCAACATCTGTGCCGTGTCGACCGGTGGCGTGTTCCTGATCCTGGGTCAGTCGAGCATCGGCATGCTCGAGATGCTGGGCTTGACCGTGTCGCTGGGCATTCTGCTATCTTGGCTTTTTTCACGCATCGGCCAGCCCAAGTGAGCGAAACGCCCATTGCCGAACGCCTGCCGCATGCCGGTGCCATGGTGCTGATCGAATCGGTGCTCGAACACGGCGAGTCGCACATCATCTGCCGGGCAAACACCGGCCCGATCGACGAGCATCCTCTGGCCCGGAACGGGCGTCTACCGGCCACGGCGCTGGCCGAGTACGGTGCCCAGGCCACGGCCGTGCACGGCAGTCTGCTCGGCGGCGATGCACCGCTGCGACCGGGCCGGCTGGTGGCCCTGCCCGAACTCAACCTGGCCTGCGCGACCCTGGACGAGGCGACCGAACTGACGATCCACGCCGAGCGCCTGGGCGGCACGGCAGTCGGCGAATCCTATCGCTTCAGCGTATCCAGCAAGGAGCGCATGCTCGCGCGCGGGCGGGCCACCATCATGTTCCCCGAAACCGGATCCGCGCCATGAGCCGGCGTCGCCCGGCCCAACGCCCGGCGGATTGCCGCGCCCTGGTCACCGGTGGTTCCGGGGAAATCGGCGCGGCCATCTGCCACGCCCTGGCCGCCGACGGACTGCACGTTCTCGTACACGCCGCCCGTGGCATCGAACGCGCCGAGCGGGTCGTCGAGACCATCACTGCCGCCGGCGGCAGCGCCGAAACCGTCTGTTTCGATCTCGCCGATGGCGAACAGGCGCGGGCGACCGTGGCCGACCTGGTCGAAGCCGGACCGCTGGGCGTCATCGTGCACAATGCCGGGATCCACGATGATGCGCCCATGGCGGGGATGTCGCCGGAACAGTGGCAGCGCGTGGTCGACATCAATCTCGGTGGCTTCTACAGCGTGGTGCAGCCGGCGTTGCTGGGCATGGCGCGTCTGCGCTGGGGCCGGGTGATCGCGATCTCGAGCGTGGCAGCGCGTCTCGGCAACCGCGGCCAGGTCAACTATGCCGCCGCCAAGGCCGGCCTGCATGGCGCCGTCGCATCGCTCGCGCGCGAGATGGCCAACCGGGGTGTGGCCGCCAACGTGATCGCCCCCGGGGTGATCGACACCGGCATGCTCGGCGAACTCGACCGCGACGCGCTGCTGGCCGCCATTCCGGCCGGGCGATTCGGCCGGCCTGAAGACGTGGCGGCGCTGGCAGCTTTCCTGTGCTCGGACGCGGCCGCCTACATCAACGGGCAGGTCATTGGCGTCGATGGCGGTATGGCGCCAGGATAGGACAGGCGCCTATCTGATCAGAACCAGCGGTGGCTCGTCGGGTTCGACTTCTTCGGACTGTTCTTCCTCACCGGTTGAGGCATCCTCGCTTTCTTCGTCCTCGTCCCGATCGGAGCCCATCAGGTCCCGCAGCAGGTTCCGGCGAGCCTCGCGCCGCTCGGTGCTGCTGTCATCCGCTTCGTCTTCGGCTGCCTCGCCGTCGATCTCATCCACCTCCGCCTCGCCCGCGGAGTCCGCTTCAGGTTCCGGATCATCATCGTCATCGGATTCGAGCGCTTCGAGCAGCCGCCTGCCGACTTCGTCACGCACCGCCTTCTCGGCGATCGAGGCCAAATCAACCGTCACCGTCGGCCGCATGAGCTCACCGCTGATCGCCAAGGGAATACGGCCTTCGGTGGCCCGGCGCAGAGCGCGCGGCAAACGCGCGGTCAATTCTTCGCCGAGATCGAGATCGAGGCGGTAATCGACCTCACCGGCGGCCAGGTCGATGCGACCGCTACCGCTGGCCGCGTAGCCGGCCGCCGCCATGTTCAGATCGGGCAGCTCGACCACGCCGCCCTCGATGCTCAGTCCACCGCTGAGGGTGTTGAAGCGGGTCTCGCCGCCGAAAGCCCGCGAGATGCTGGCGAGGTTGTCGGTGGTCAATTCCTGTTCGATCAGGGCCTCGAGGTCGATGCCCTGCAGCACGCCCTCGGCGATGGCGAAATCGCCGTTGCCGTTGAGCGAGCCGAGCATTTGCTGCGGTTCGAATCCGCGGAAACGGACATCGAGGCTCATCTCGCCCTCACCGTCGACCGGCGACTGCCCGGTCAACAGCGCGGCCAGTTGCCCGACGCGGATGCCCGACAGGCTGGGCGTGAGGATCACTTCAGGTGGTTGCTGAGTGAAATCGACCCGGGCACTGCCCTCGAAACGGCCGCCGAACAGCCGGGCAGTGAGCGGATCCAGGGTCAGCAGCCCATTGCTGAGCCGGCTGCGTGCGCTCACTTCGGTCAGCGTCATGCCCTCGGCCAGCACCAGCTCACCGAGCTCGAGCGCAAACGACAACTCGAGGAACTCAAACGCAGAATCCTTCGGCCCACCGGCCGATTCCGCATCGGTCTCCCCGCCATCGCCCGGTCCGCCGGCCGTCAGCCGGGTCAGGTCCAGCCGATCGCCGGAAACCGACAGTCGGGCGATCAGGCGCTCACCCAACTCGGCCTCGCCGTCGAGCTCCAGCTCCTGCCCATCGAGTCCAAGCCGGGCCGCGGGCAACTCGACGCGCGTCGACTCACCCAGCACGGCACGGATGGTTTCGTCGGCGCTCAGCGTCAACTCCAGGCCGGCCATGGCCAGCGCGCCCTCGAAGTCAGTCAACTCAAGGCTGACCGGCGTCGCTTCGGGGCGCAGTCGGAGACTGCCGCTGGCCTGGCCCGTGGCCTCGCCCGCCGGCAGTTCATAGTCCAGGTGCCAGTTCGACAGGGCAATTTCGCTCAAGTCGGCGGCAACGCGCAGATCGCCGTCGAGCGACAGCACCAGCTGCGTCTCGCCGTCACCGCTGCTGATCGCACCGGAAAACGACACGCCGACTTCGCGGCCGGCGGCGAAGGGGTCGAGCCGCATCGAATCGAGCCGGATATCGGTGCGCGAATCCTCGGCCAGGTCGATCAGGCTGAGCACGACATTGTCGAAACTCACCGCCCCGGTCTGCAGTCCGCTCAGGTCGGTCGGCTCGTCCGCGGCCCGGTCGGTTTGTGATGCTTCGAAAAGGCCCTCCAGGTTGGACCGCCCCCCGCGCGAGCTGACCAGGTTGATGGCCGCCTCCTCAATACCGATCGCTCCGACTTCCAGCTCGCCACGCAGCAGCGGCCAGACGCGAATCGACGCGGTGGCACGACGAATCTCGGCCAGGTCGGGTGCGTCCTCGAGGCCCGGCGGATTACCCACCGAAACGTCGCGGATATCCAGAGCCAGCCAGGGGAAGTACTTCAGATCGATCGGTCCCTCGAGCCGGACTTCACGGCCGAGTTGCTCACTCGCCTTGGCCGCCAGTTCCTCGCGATAGTCGTCCGGATCGACCAGCAGCGCCGCACTGACGATCGCCAGCACGAGCAGCCCGATCAGGATGAACAGCACCAGAACGATCTTGCGCAGCATCGGCCAAGCCTCCAAACGAATCGATTGCCCGGAAGCTTACCAAATGCTCCACATCCGCGCCCTTACTGCCACCGCTCCGAGCCTGCCTGAACCCTGAACCCTGGTCCCTGGTCCCTATTCAGATTCCAAACCACGCGAAAGCGTACCCCTCCATCAGCTCTTCGCGGTGGGGCGAGACCATTTCGACCACCTCGTCGGGCACGGTGTAGCTGCGCACCTGCGGCGCCTGGTCGCCGAAAGACGCCACGGCCACTTCCTGGCCCAGGGCCCGGTAGGTCTGGTTGCGCACGTAGAGGTATTCCTGCAAGGAGAAGTTGTAGCGGTTGAGCGCTTCCACCTGTACACGCTTGGCTTCGATCAACAGTTCACCGAGGCCCTGGTAGGCGGTGAACAACTCGCCGATGTTGGCGTCGCGCTCCTCGTCGTCGATCTCCTGCTGCATGGACTCGAAACGCTCCTTGAGAGTGCCGAGTTCACCCTCCATGGCTTCGCGCATGTCACGCTGGGCCACGAGAAAGCGCTGGAACTGCTCACTCGTGATGCCGCCGTCCTCGGGCAGCTCGAAGTCGTCCTGACGCTCGATCTGCTCGTTGAGCTCGGCATACTCCTGCACGAACTCCTGCACGCCGGTGGCGAACTCCCAGCCCGGTTTGATGACCAGGAAGTAACCTGCGGTGCCGCCGACACCGACCAGGACGACGATGACGACCAGACATCCAACCAGAAACTTCGGCATTTTTCATTCCTTTGTTATCGAGTGACCTAAGAAACGCAAAATCCGGCGCGATTCCGTCACCGGAATGCAATTCCGTCACGCCGCCCAGCGATCGGCCCGTATGATAAGCGGCTTGACCTCATCGCTTCGGTCCACGCCATGTCTGTCCAATATCCGCGCCTTGTTCTCGCTACCGTCATCGGCCTGGCGATCCTGCTGTCTGCCTGTCAAACCGCTTCCGACAGCCGCGAAGGACAAGCTCCGGCGCCCCTGCTGCTGATTTCAATCGACGGCTTCCGACACGACTACATCGAGCAGTTCGACAGCCCGACCGTCGACCGCCTGATCGAGGAAGGCTTGTACGCCGACAGCCTGCATCACGCCTTTCCCACCAAGACTTTCGCCACCCACTACACGCTGGTCACCGGCCGCCACCCCGGTACGCACGGCGTGGTCGCCAACAACATCTGGGACCCGCGTCGCAAGTCTCGCTTCTCGCTCGGCGACCGCGAGGCCGTCAACGACGGTTTCTGGTACAGCGGCGGCGAGCCGATCTGGGTGACCGCCGAACAGCAGGGCCTGACTGCGGCGACGTATTTCTGGCCCGGTTCCGAAGCCATCATCGACCGCACCCGGCCAACCCACTTCAAGCCCTACGACGGCCGCGTTCCGCACGAGGAACGCATCGATCAGATCGTCGACTGGCTCGCGCTTCCGGACGCCGAGCGGCCCGACTTCCTGACCCTGTATTTCAGCAGCGTCGATTCGCGCGGCCACGGGTCGGGCCCGGCCGCACCCGCGACCCTGGCCGCGGCCGAGGAGATCGATACACAGCTTGGCCGATTACTCGAAGAACTCGAGGCGATGGACATGCTCGGCAAGATCAACATCCTGCTGGTCTCCGACCACGGCATGTCCGAAGTCAGCCCCGAACGAACGATCGCGCTGGATGAATACATCGACCTGTCGAAGGTTCATGTCTCCGATTGGGGCCCCGCCGCCCAGATCTGGGCCGGAGAGATGGAACCCGCGGAAATCGTCGCCGCCCTGGCCGACGCCCCGCACCTGCGCGCCTGGCAGCGCGAGGACATCCCGGATCGCTATCACTTCGACAGTCACTATCGCGTGCCCGACGTGCTGGTCGAAGCCGACCCGGGCTGGCTGATCTCGAGCAAGCCCTACATGGCCAACCCCAATCCACCCAGGGGCATGCACGGCTGGGACCCGGCCCTGGCCGAAATGCACGGCATATTCATCGCCCGCGGCCCGGGTTTCGTGCCCGGCGCGCGCAGTCCGGCCATGCGCAGCATCGACGTCTACGCGCTCATGACCCACCTGCTCGATCTCGACCCGGCCGACCACGAGGGCCGGCTTCAGACCTTCCTGCCCTATCTCGAGTCCGACCGGGCCCCGGCCTACCAGGTCGCCCGCTTCGAATGCGAAGCCGGAGCCGTCGAGGCCCGCATCGGGCCGGCCCACATGAGCCTGCATTTCGGCGAGCACATCTTCGTGCTCGACCGCGTCGAGGATGCGGTCGATCGATTCGAGGCCACCGACCTGAGCTTCGAGATCGACGATCAGCGTGCCAGCGGCCGAGTGGATGGTACCGAACTGGGCGAGTGCGTCAGGGCCGATGCTGGCCGGATCCGCCGACCTGGAACGGACCAAACCCCTTCGCATTGATATCCGTGCAATCGTCCCGAGCTGACTCGAGAAGGGGCCCGATGACTGGATTGAAGTTGAAGGTCCGGGGATGAGCGAGGACTGATCCCGGCACGACGATCGGCTAGCTGAGGAAAAGCTAGATGGGGTCGTTGTCGGCTTCCGGTGCTTCGGCGTCCTGGCGTTCGGCATCGTGCTCTTCGAGCAGACGCTGGATTCGCTCCTGCAGGAGCGCTTCGTGCAGTTCCTTCTGGCGCTGCTCGTCGCGGAAGGCGCGCAGCAGGGAAGCGGCCATGAAAATCATCAGCAGCATGAACGGAAAGGCGGCGATGATGGAGACCGTCTGCAACGCGCCCAGGCCGCCACTGACCAGCAGAGTGCCGGTAACCAGGACGGTCACCACGCCCCAAATCAGCCGGATCGGCCGCCCCGGGTTGAGCTTTCCACGGCTGGTGAACATGCCCAGCACGAAAGTGGCCGAGTTGGCCGAGGTAATCACGAACAGCACGATCAGCGCCAGCACGGCCGGCCCGAGCACGGCAGGGGCCGGCAGCAGGTCGAGCATGGCGAACAGCCCCGAGCTCATTTCCCCGAGCACCGCATCCCCCAGCCCGGCGTTCTCGAACAGTTCGAAGTACAGCGCGGAACCCCCGAAGGTGGCAAACCAGACCATGCTCAGCAACACCGGCACACCGATGACACCGAGCACGAACTCGCGCACTGTTCGTCCGCGCGAGATACGGGCAATGAAGCTGCCCACGAACGGCGCCCATGAAAGGCCCCAGGCCCAGTAGAAGATGGTCCAGCGCTCGACCCAGTCGTCACCGGTGTAGGGCTCCATCACCAGGCTCATGCCGATGAGGTTGGAAAAGTAGTCGCCGATGGCGTTGGTCAGCACCGCCGTGATGAAGTCGGTGGGCCCGGCAAAGAACACGAACACCAGCACCAGGGCGGCGAGCAACATGTTGGCATCGCTGACCCAGCGGATGCCCGACTCCAGTGGCGTCAGCGAGGCGAGCAGGAAGATCACTGCGATGCCGGCGAGGATGGCCAGCTGGTTGTCCAGCCCGAAGGAGATGCCCGCAACCCGGTCGAGACCGCTATTGATCTGGATGATGCCAAGACCCAGCGTGGTGGCCACGCCGAACACCGTCGAGAGCACTGCCAGGGTATTGATGCCGTAGCCGGCCGGTCCGTCGACGCGATCACCCAGGCTGGCGCGGAAGGTCTCGCTGATCAGGCCGGGCCGGTCCTGGCGGAATCTGGCGTAGGCAATGGCCAGACCGACGACGCCGAAATTGGCCCACTGGTGAAAGCCCCAGTGAAAGAACGAGTACTGCATGGCCAGACCGGCGGCCTCGGCACTGCGCGGTTCGGCCCTGCCCAGCGGCGATTCGACGAAATGGCTCATCGGCTCGGCCACACCCCAGAACACCAGTCCAACCCCCATACCGGCGGAGAAGATCATGCCCAGCCAGGTGAGATAGGGAAATTCCGGCGCCTCGCCGTCCGCGCCCAGGCGAATCGAGCCATAGACACTGAAGCCCACCCCGATGCAGAAAATCAAGAACCCGGTGGTGGCGAACAGGTAGAGCCAGCCGAAGTGCGAGGTGGTGAATTCCAGCACTTGCTCGGCACCCGCAGCCAGCTGGTCGGGCATGCGCACACCCAGGATCAGGAAGGCTGCCATGACGGTCAGCGACACGATCAGCGTCCAGGGGGCATGGCCCAGGCGGTGCTTGAAGGCAGACCCGGTCATCGCGCGCCAGCGTCCCATGGATCAATGCTGGTGCTGATGACTGTGGGCGCCCGCCTGCTTTCCGTAGCCGCGCAGCCGCAGGTACTCGGCGACCTGAGCTTCATCGAGCATTTCGACCTGGTCGAGATGAGCCTGCAGGTGGACGCGACGCAACTCGCCCTCGATCCGGGCGCTGTCGGCGAGCAGTTCACCCAGCCTCTTGGACGTGATCTTTCTTTCCGCAAAAGCCCGATCCAGTTCGGCCTCGGCCGCAATCAGTTCGCGGCCCAGTTCGGAAGCGCGTGCCTGCATCGACTCGAACAACGCCTGCGTCCGGGCCCGTTGCCGCTCGCTCAGCGAGAGTTCATCGGCCAAGTCGAGCACGTGTCTGGGTCCCGGGTAGCCGTTGAGCTCGGCCGCCTTGGCGTAACCGAGGCCGTGTCCGGCCTCCAGCGCTTCGATCCGCTCGGGAGACAGGGACTTGATGCGGCGCTGCTCCTCACCGGCGTAGGGTGATTGCGCCGGGGCATCGGTTGCGCAAAACAGCAACAAGCAAAGCGCCAGGAATGCATGCATGGACCAAAACTCCGGATAGCCGGCTGGCGATGCCGCCATTCTACTCATGAGCGTTCGAACAGACCGGCCCCATCGCCTGCCAGAAGACTCATCCCCTGCGGCAGCTCATCGCAGCGCCGTGCCCCCAAGCCGCGAGCCAGCGCTGCGGCCGCCGGCGAAAAGAAGAGCTGCAACTTGCAGTGCAGGCCTCCGGAAACGTGCGCCTGGTAGACCGCCCAGCCCGCTGGCGCGCCGGCCCGTTCGAAGGCCGTCCGGCATCGGTCGCGAATGTCATCGAGTTCGCCCTCGGCCAGCAAGGCATCACCGAGGTCGAGCCGGCACCAACTCATGCCCGCGACGGCTCCGTTCTGCCGAGGGCGAAATCGACTGCGGCGCGTACGTGCAGTTCTGTGGTGTCGAACACCGGAACGGACACATCATCCGGTCCGATCAGCAAGGCGATCTCCGTGCAGCCCAGGATCACGGCCTCGGCGCCGTTCTCGGCCAAACCCGCGACGATGCGCTGGTAGGCGCGACGTGACGCGGGCTCGATGCGCTCGCGGCAGAGCTCGTCGAAAATCACGCGATGGATCATCTCGCGATCCTTCTCACCGGGCACCAGCACATCCAGCGCGAAACGGTCAACCAGGCGCTGGCGATAGAAGGGCTGCTCCATGGTGAAGGATGTCCCCAGCAGGCCCACGCGCCGATGGCCGGCGGCACAGATGGCCTCACCCGTCGCATCAGCGATGTGCAGCAGGGGCAAATCGACGGCCGCCTCGATATGACCGGCGACCTTGTGCATGGTGTTGGTGCACAGCACGATCCCTTCCGCGCCTCCGGCAGCCAGGCGACGCGCCGCATCGGCCAGCAACTCGCCCGCCTCGTCCCAGCGACCGGCATGCTGCAAGCGTTCGACGGCGTCGAAGTCCACGCTGTAGAGCAGCAATCGGGCGGAGTGGCGTCCGCCGAGGCGCTCGGCGATGAGTTGGTTGAGCCGACGGTAGTAGCTGATCGTCGAGGTCCAACTCATGCCCCCGATCAGACCCAGACATTTCATGCGCTCATTCACTTTGGTCAGACCCAACACCGGGTGCCCCGGCAGTCGTCGCGGTCGTTGTCTACGAATCGCTCGGCCAACGGCCACTCATTCGGCCGGCAAGTACCATACGCGAACGATACGGCCGTCGGCAATTTCGTAGACCGACAGCGCCGCCTGCGACCGTGGCTCACCGGCCGACTCCCAATGCGCTCGCTCGCGCACACTCACCTGTTTGCCCGACACCATCATCATCTCGATGCTGGAGCGGGTCGAGGGCACGGCCTCGAAATACCCCCGCATGGCGTCGGCCAATGCCTCGGCGCCCTCGGTCTCGACTCGGATCCGGTCGCCTTCGATGCTTAACCACTGGATGTCGGGGTGAACCAGCTCGAGCATGGATTCGATGTCGTGGTCGTTGTAGGCCGCCATGTAGCGCTCGACCACCTCGTCAGGTGACTTCGCCCAGGTGCCCGAAGCCAGCGCAAGGCCCAGCAGAAGAACCGCGAGTCTCATGCTGCTATTCCTCCTCAACAGGATCGATCTCGAGCACGGCCAGAATGACCGATCGAACCTCGACCCAGGCCTCCGCGAACGGCGCGATCAGGTCGAAGTGTCCGGCGCTCTCGATAATATGTCGCTTTGCTTCGCCGCCTGCCGCGCGAATGCGGGCGGCATGAATCACGCTCTGCTCCAACGGCACAATACTGTCCTCGCGGCCATGAACCAGATGCACCGGAACCGCCGGAGGCAAGAGCCGATCCGGGCTGATCAGCGCGAGCCGGTCTTCCCGGCCCGAATCGTCCTCGCCGAGGATCTCCGCCGCGGAGCGGTTGCACGCGCCCTCGCCTTCGGCGTAGCGCTCCAGATTGCTGATGGCGGCCAGGCCCACCACGCCGCGCAGTCCGGACGGCGCTTCGGCATGCCAGCGATGGTCGCCCGGCAATTGCTGGCGAGCCGCCAGCCACAGCGCCAGGTGTCCGCCGGCCGAATGCCCGGCCAGGACCACCCGATCGAGATCCAGCGGATGCGATTCGGCCAGTTCCTCGATCCGATCAAACCCTGCCGCCATGTCGTCGAAGGTCCCGGGCCAACCGCCGCCGGCCTCGCCCAGGCGGCGGTACTCGAGCGACCACACGGCCACGCCCGCCTGACGCAGATCATCGGCGAGTGGCGCGACGTGATCGAGGCCGTACTCGACCCGCCAGCAGCCGCCGTGAATCATTACAAGCAGCGGAAACGGGCCCTCGCCTTCGGGCAGGTAGAGTTCACCGAACTGAGACGGCGACTCACCATAGCTGACACGCAGCCCCGGCTCGGGCTGCGCTTGTTCGACGATCTCGCGCCACTCGACCGGGCTCCTGGCCACCGCGATTGTGCTCAGGATCAGCCCGGCCAGCAACCAGCCGATCGCAACGACTCGGAAACCCGCATCAATCCGCATGTTCGTTCTCCATTCATTGCTTCTGTTCGCTGTTTGCGCGATTCTCGCGCCGCATGATCCGGGCGAGCACGACAAAGACAATCGCCACGGCCACCAGGAACAGGCCGAAGAGCAGAAAAGCGGAATACCAGAAAATGATGGACTGGTCCGGCTCGCCGACCACCGACCAGACCGACCAGGCGTAGGTGCCGATCAGCAGCAGCCCGATGATACCGGTGACCGCGCTCATCACGTACAGCAGACCCTCCCGCCAGCTCATCATTGGCCAGCCGGGGCGCTCCACACGGCCAGTTCGTGACCATCCGGGTCGGCAAACTGAAAGCGCCGCCCACCGGGAAAATCGAACGGCTCCTGCGTGATTCGTCCGCCGGCCTGCTTCACGCCGGCGAGGCTGGCCTCGAGATCCTCGGAGTAGAGAATGACCAGAACGCCCCCGGGCGTGACGGAATCAACCGGCCGGAATCCGCCTGCTTCTTTGTCGGCGGCAGCGCCGGGCTTGCGAATGCCGACATACTGATCGCCGTAGTCGTTGAAGGTCCAGCCGAAGGCCTCGCCGTAGAAGCGCTTGGCGCGTGCCAGGTCGGTCACTGGAATCTCGATGTAATCGATGGCGTGATGGATATGGCTGTTCGTCGTCATGTCTTCATCCTCCTGTGTCTCGTCATGGAGCGCGCCGATATGCTGCAGCATCCCGATTGCGGCTTGCTGCCGGAAATCCCGGATCGCGGCGAAGCTCGAACCTCGGGTCCATAGCGCGAATACCGTGGGTACTGCTTCGCCACACTGCGACCAGCCCACCAGCCAGCCTTCGAACGGGCCGTCGAAGTGCTCTCCGACGGGGCCCGCCCCGGTCTTGCCGTGAAGCCGGCATCCATCGACCTCCTCCAGCAGGCTGAATGTGCGCAGGGTGGCCATGTGCTCGGGCGCGGTGCCGAATTCGCCCTGCAACAGGCTGGTCAGGAAGTCCACCTGCTCGAGCGTGGAAATCTGCAGCGTGCCGTCCAGCCAGAAACCGTCATTGCCGTCGGGTGCGGCCTGGTTGCCGTAGTCGAAGCGAGCCAGGTCCCGCCGGTATTGCGCTCCGCCGACTTCCAACGCAATGTCGCGAAACAACCATACCGCCGAGCGACGAAAAGCAGTCTCCAGGCTTTGCGACTGCTTCCACGAAACCGGCCAGAAGTCATCAGCCGGACGCAGGGCCGGATTCCAATCGCGGAAAGCTCCGGGATCGACAATCGTACCCGTCTCCAAAGCAATCAGGAGGTTGGGAATCTTGAAGGTGGAAAACGGTGGGTGGCGCTCTTCCAGGCGCTCTCGAGAGAAGGCGTGCAGTTGATCACCATCGAGTTCCCGTGCCAGGAAAACAACTTCGCGCTCACCGACCAGGCGCTCGAACTCGCCATCCGGGGCAATCGTCAGTGGCTCGGATGAAGCCGCTGCCAGGTGGAATGGTGCGAATGCGCAAAGCAAAAGCACTTGCGTACAGGCGTCGGTCCATCGGCCCGCCATGGCTCGATCTCCAGAATCACGGCTTGCCATTATCGATCCAATGCACCCGCCTGGAAAGGGGAAGGACGTCTGCTAGACTCATTTCGTCCCCACTCAGAGTCACTCCTTACGATGCAGATCTGGATCAACGAGCGCCTGGTCCCCGAATCCGAGGCAACGGTCTCGGTGTTCGACTCCGGCTTCGTGCTCGGCGACGGCGTGTGGGAAGGCGTACGTGTGGTTGGCGGCAAGCCTGCTTTTCTGGCGGCCCACCTGGCGCGGCTGGAGGAAGGCGCGAAAGCCCTGATGATCCGGGGCACGCCCGATCGCGAAGAATTGGAAAAGGCGGTCGGGGCCGTGATCGAAGGCAACCAACTGGTCGACGACGCCCACCTGCGCATCATGCTCACACGCGGCGTGCGTCGCGAACCCTACCAGGATCCGCGTTTGATTCACGGCGGCCCCACCCTGGTGATCATCCCCGGCCATCACCCGGTTAGTGATGAAATCCTGACGACGCCGCAACGCCTGTTCACCGTCCACGTCCACCGCGGCGCGCCAGACGTGCAGGACCCGCGCCTGAACAGCCACAGCAAGCTCAACTGCATCATGGCCTGCATCCAGGCGAGCGTGGCCGGCGCCGACGAGGCGCTGATGCTCGACCCCGACGGCTTCGTCGCCACCTGCAATTCCACGCATTTCTTTATCGTGCGGCAAGGCACCATCATGACTTCCGACGGCCGCTACTGCCTGGGCGGGATCACACGCGGCCACGTCCTGTCACTGTGCCGCGAGCACGGCATTCCCTGTGCGGAGAAAACCTTCAGCCTGACCGACGTCTACGCCGCCGACGAAGCCTTTACCACCGGTACGCTTGCGGGCCTGCGGCCGGTCGGCGAGGTCGATGGGCGTACGATCGGCACGGGTCAACGCGGCCCGGTGACCGAACGGCTGCAGCAGGCCTATGCAGAGTTGCTGCGAAGCGAAGCTGATGGCCGGGACTGAACCGCTTCGCATCGCCATGTGGTCGGGGCCGCGCAACATCTCCACGGCGATGATGCGCGCATTCGAAAACCGACCGGACTGCACCGTCAGCGACGAACCCCTCTATGGTGCCTGGCTGAAGATGAGCGGCGAGCCGCATCCGATGCGTGAGCAGGTCATCGCATCGATGGACACCGACTGGCGTTCAGTGGTCGAAACCCTGACCGGACCGACACCCGATGAAGCAAGGGTGTGGTACCAGAAGCACATGACCCACCACATCCTGCCCGAGATGATGGAAACCGGTTGGCTTTCGAAGCTGACCCACGTCTTCCTCATCCGCGACCCGCGCCACGTGGTGGCTTCCTACCTCGACAAGCGCGACACCGTCTCGCCCGAGGACATCGGTGTGCCGCAGCAACAGGCCATCTACGATTTCATCGTCGGCCGCGTCGGCCAGCAACCGCCGATCATCGACAGCACGGAATTCCTGGCCGAACCGGAAGGCCACCTGCGCGCCCTGTGCCAACGAATCGGTATCGAGTTCCGTCCGGAAATGATGAGCTGGCCCAGTGGGCCGCGCGAAACCGACGGTGTATGGGCACCACACTGGTACCAGAAAGTATGGGAGTCGACCGGATTTGGTCCGCCACCTAACGATCTCCCCGAATTCGAAGGCCGGGCCCGCGCGGTGGCCGAGTCCTGTCAGCCACTCTACCGGCAGCTCTACGCGCGGCGCTTGAGACCCTAGTAGGCCCTGGTCAGGGCCCCTGAAGCGGCCTGGTTTCCGGAAACCACCGGAAGCCCAGCACGAACAGGGCACCGACGATCGACATGACCACGAAGGCCTCGATATGCCCCATCCGATCGACGAGTGCGCCGGTGACCGGCGAACCGGCGGCCTGCCCGACCGCTATGGCCAGGAACGGAACGGCCGCACCAAGCGACTGGCGCTCGGGCAGCAAGCGCACCCCGGCGACCAGGTGGATGCCGGTGAGGATCATGTAGACCAGCCCGAACAAGGCGGCCGAGAAAACAGCCAGGCCGATTGATCCCGGCGCGAGCGCAAGTACGACAAGCGAAAGCGACATGACGGCGAATGCCAGCCCTTGCGTCCGCGCAACGCCGCATCGGTCGGCCAGATCACCAGCTGCCGCGCCACCCAGGCCGGCCAGGCCGAGTGCCAGCCACATCCATCCTGTCGCGCTCGAATCGAGGCCACCGGCGGCAACCGCCATGTCGGGCGCGAATACCCAGTACGTCGAACTCACCACACCCATCCCCAGCCCGAAAACCACCAGGCGCAGCAAGGGCGAGCGCCGGGAGCGCGCGAGCCGGGCGATCCCTTCCTGCGCGCGGCGCGCACGCGAGGCGTGCGGTACCAGGCGCCAGGCCACAAGCGCGCACAGGAACGCGATCAGGGCGAATCCGAAATAAGCCTCGCGCCAGAGATCGGTTAGAAGAACGACGGTCGGTACCGAGACGATCACGCCGATGCTGGTACCGGAGTTCATGACCGCGCTGACGCGGCCATGGACAAATGCCGGCACAGCCGACTGCATTCCCGCCGTGAGTGCGGGCATCATCAGACCCGTGCAGATGCCGCAGGCAAACACGCCAATACCCAGCGTCCAGGCACCAGCAGCCCCACTGATCGTCAGCAGGCCGAACAAGCCGAACAGGCTGGCCAGGATGGCCGCACCGCGCGCGCCCAGATACCCGGCTACGGGGGCGGCGAGCAGACTGGCCAGCGAGAAGCTGACGTAAGCCATGGCGCCCACGACGCCGGTAACGCCGGCCGTGAGGTCCAACTCGCCTCGGATCGAAGGCACGTAGAGTCCAAAGGCAAATCGGGCCAGGCCGTAGCTCATGGCAATCAGACCGGCGCCGGCCACGGCGTAGGTCGTGGCGCTGACGGATTGCATCGACTGATCGCCGGGCATCGGCATTGTTTATCAAGGCCGGCTGGGCAGCCCTGAATCACGCGGACTATCGGGCACGGGCATCACCTTGCGGAGAATTCTGACACCGGTGAAAGCTCACCCACGCGCATCACATGCGTGATACTCCGGTAGGCCCTGGCCGACTGGCTCGGGTCGTCTTCGAGCACGATGAGGTCGGCCAGCTTGCCGGCCTCCAGCGTGCCGAAATCATCCAGGCGCCCCATCGCGGCGGCGCCGTTACGCGTGGACATCACGAGAATCTCCGACGGCGGAATGCCGGCCGATTCCATGGCCTCGATCTCGGCATAGATCGACGGCCCGTGCACGGTCAGCGGATTGCCGGCGTCCGTGCTGGTCACGATCGAAGCGCCGGATTGAAACACCCGCGCCAGGTTGAGCCTGGCAATGGCCTGGCTTGCTCCGGCCGATTCAAGCCCGGCGAACACGCGCCCCAGGGCGCTCGAAGACACGCGCTCGGATGATCCCAGCGTGTCGGCCTCGGCAATCACTTCCCGCGTTCGTTCGTCCACGCAATTGTTGGGATCATCGACCGGCGGCGGGGTCAAACCCAGGACCACGCTGCTGACGGCGCGCCGCCAGTTCGCCCCGACGGTCAGGGTGGGCGCATAGTCGGCACCGGTTTCACGCAGTAACTCGATGAATTCTTCATCGACCAGGCGGTCTTCCACGCTATGAACCAGCATGGAGGCACCGGCGCGCAAGGCGGCCTTGGCGTTGCGCAGTTCGGTGGCGTGAACGATCAGTGGCAAGCCGGCCTCGCGGGCGGCTTCGCCGATCAGTTTCAGCCGCTTGTCCAGAGCATCCCGCTGATCCTTCGGCGGGTCTAGGTCGAGGTACCAGACCTTGATCGCCCGCGCACCCATTTCGACCAGTTTCGACACGCTCTCGAGGGCGGCATCATCGCTGGCCATCGACAGGAAGCTGTCGGTCCCCAGTGCGCTGATGACACCGAAAACGGGTTCGTAGTGGGTGATCAGCGGACCTGCCGCCTGGTAGTGCGGCCGGTTCGCGGCGTCCCCGGATGATTCGCCCACATCCAGCGTCCACGGCAAACCGCCCACATCATAGACGGCGGTCACGCCAGAACACAGGTAGGCCCGGTGCCAGCGACCAGGATCGTCGCGTAGGGATTGCTGCAGGGCCTCGTAGTCGTAGTGGTCAGTGCCGATCCCGCTGTCGGGCCGACCGTCCAGCCAGCCGGTCTGGGCATAGTGAACATGACCATCGACCAAACCAGGTGTGATGTGGCGGCCCCCCAGATCGACGGTATCCACCTGCTCAGTGAGCGGACAGTCGGTACGCGAGCCCACGCAGACAATCCGGTCACCTTCAACATGAATGACCGCATCGGCGAGCACCGGCCCGCCCCGCCCGTCGTGGACGGTTGCCCCGACCAGCGCAAGCTCTGCGGCTGCGACCGGAGTCGTGGCAAACACGACCAACAGCGGAATCCAGAATCTTTTCATGGTTCTACTCCAGTTTGAGTGCCAGGCTCAGGATGAAGGCGGTTCACCTTCATTTCATTGTGGTGTGATCCATATCGCCCTGATCAATTGCATTGGCAACAACAAAGACCCATTCTTGATCCGTATTCATTAGACTCTAATGAACCGACCCGACCGCACCGCATGACCACGTTAATCATAGCCGCCAGGCGCGGGCTAAATGAAATTCAGCAGTGGAGCCGACGGGCATTGTTCCGGCGGATCACCATTCCGATCGGCCTGCTCACGCTGGGCCTGCTTTTCCCGGAAGCGGGCGCCATCATGGTCGAGACGATCAGTGAAGCCTACCTGCAGGTCAGCGTCTTCGTCGCGGCCACCCTGACCCTGATCTACGGCGCCGAGCGTATTTTCAAGTTCGACATGGCGGGTTTCCTGGCCGGACACCCGCGCTTGCAGGTGCCGATCGCAGCCTTCCTCGGCGCCCTGCCGGGCTGCGGCGGCGCGATCGTGGTGGTCACCCAGTACGTCAATGGACACGTCGGTTTCGGGGCACTCATTGCCGTACTCACCGCCACCATGGGGGATGCCGCCTTCCTGCTGCTGGCGCGCGAGCCGGTCACCGCACTGATCGTTTTCGGCCTGGGCATGGTCGTTGGCACGCTCGGCGGCTACGTACTCGAGGCCATTCACGGTCGTGATTTCATGCGCCAGCAATCCCTGACCTCGGCCGAGGAGGCCAAACGACGGGTGGTGAGCCGTCGTCGGCCGGTTTCCATCCGGGCACTACACCCGGTCTGGATCGCCCTGATGCTGCCGGGCGTGATTTTCGCCATTCCGATCGCCATGCAGCTCGATCCAAACACCTGGTTCGGCGAGCTGGCCGTCTACCGGCCGGTCACCCTGCTGGGCTTTGTCGGTGGCGTGCTCGCCCTGCTGATGTGGGCAACCTACCTGTCTTCGGACCCGCATCACCAATACACCGCCGCCAATCCCAACGACCTGACCGCAACGCGCCCAACCACCGGATCGCGCGTGATCAGCGACACTAACTTCGTCACAGTCTGGGTGATTGCCGCCTTCCTGCTGTTCGAGCTCGGGGTGCACTTTTCCGGTGCCGACCTGGCCAGCTGGTTTGCCGTGTGGGCGCCGCTGACGCCGCTGATTGCCGCCTTGGTCGGCTTCCTGCCCGGCTGCGGACCGCAGATTATCGTCACCACGCTCTACTTGAGCGGCGCCATTCCGATGTCGGCACTGTTCGCCAACGCCATCAGCAACGACGGCGACGCGCTGTTCCCCGCCATTGCCCTGGCCCCGAAAGCGGCCATCGTGGCTACGCTCTACACCGGCATCCCGGCGCTGATTGTCGGTTACGGCGCCTACTTCCTGCTTCCCTGAGCGCCTCAGGCGGCGACGCCGAACAGACGTCCGACCCCGGCGGTGACCACCATCGCCAGGGAGCCCCAGAAGGCAACCCGGCCGGCACCGATCCACATCGAAGCGCCGCCGGTATGTGCGGCAACCGCACCCAGCCCGGCCAGCAGCGGCAGGCAGGCGCCGGCGACCGTCGGAATAACGAGTGGGAGCGGCGACAGCCAGGCCACCGCCAGAGGCAAGCCGGCGCCGATGGAAAAGGTTGCGGCCGAGGACAGGGCTGCCAGGATCGGACGTGCGCTGGTTTCTTCCGAAATGCCGATTTCGTCGCGGGCATGTGCGCCGAGTGCGTCGTGTTCCATCAGCTGCTCGGCGACTTGCCGGGCGAGTTCCGGATCGAGACCTCGCTGGCGGTAGATCAGGGCCAGTTCCTCGTGCTCGGCCTCGGGATTCTCATCCAGCGAGCGCTGCTCGATGGCCAGATCGGCCTTTTCGGTATCGGCCTGTGTGCTGACGGAGACGTACTCGGCCGCAGCCATCGACATGGCCCCGGCCATCAGTCCGGCCGCACCGGCGAGCAGGATATTCTCGTGCGTGGTGCTTGCCGCCGCCACACCGATAATGAGGCTCGCAGTCGACACGATCCCGTCATTGGCGCCCATTACGGCAGCGCGTAACCACACCGTCCGGTGCATGCGGTGCGGTTCGTGAGCGGGGGTGCCGTCCTGGGCGTGGCGTTCGCGTTCGATCACGGTTCAGGGACGAAACGCGACGATTCGCAATGGACCACCGCTGCCGCCGGCGATCTTCATCGGAAGGGCGACTACGAAGCTACCCACGGCCGGCAGTTCGGCCAGGTTGGTCACATTCTCGAAGCCGGGAATGTTTTGCTGGTAGAGAATCACGTGGGCGCGGAAATCCTGCGACTGGCCGTAATCGATACTGGGCGTGTCCAGGCCGAATGCGGCGATGTCGCGTTCTTCCACCAGCCAGCGGGCCGCGTCGGGATGGAGACCGGGGAAATGCAGCTCGGGTACCGCTTCGGCGCCGGTCATCTCGGTCCCGAGATAGGCCGCGCGATCGTCATAGCGATCTTCCCAGCCGGTTCGGCCCAGCACGATGGCACCCTCGGGCACTCGCCCGTGCTCGGCTTCCCAACGCTCGAAGTCTTCCACCGAGATGCGGTAGTCGGAATGGGCGCGGTCGGAGACGTCGACCACGGCCGCCGGTCCGATCAGACTGGTCAGCGGCACCTCGTCGGTGGTGTGCCGGCCCTCGGCAAAATGAATCGGCGCATCCAGGTGAGTGCCGCCATGCTCGGCGCTGGAGAAACGATATGAGGAATAGAACCAGCCGCCCTCGGTATGGCCGTGGGCCAGTTCCTCCAGTTCGAAGCCGCGGGTGTCGGTGGGCCAGTAGATCGAGTCTTCCGAAAAGGCATGGGTCAGATCGATCCATTCACCGCCACTGCCGTCGAACACGGAGGCAATCACAGCCAGTTCGTCGTGCGATGGCTTATCCGCGGCACTGACTGCGCCGGCAGTCAGGCCGACTGCAAACAGCGCACTGCCCAGGAAGGATCGAATGGATTGCCGTTGAATGGCTTTCATCATGTGGGCTCTCGCTCGTGGCCGGAATCCGAATCTAGCACATCAGCGTCCACGGTCCGCAGAAACGCTACACGCTCGATTACACGGACCTGTGGCCGCAATCAACTCCTTAAAGAGAAGCGGCAGTGACAGGCGGTCAACTGGCGCGCGATGAAACGTCCTGGAAACTGCCACGAACGGGTCGGGACAGGAAAGTCTTCTTGACCAGGCTCATCGACAGGGGCTGGCGCCGGTTCCATGGCAACAACGAGATGATTCGCGCCATGCCGCAATAACCGAAGAGCACCAGCGCCCAGGTGCCGATCGTGGGTATCCAGTAGACGGGTTGAAGCGGGGCGGGAAGCGCCACAAGCAACAGGCCCAGATACCACGCCCGAACCTGGATGGGAAAGGCCGAGAAGTTCTTCTCCCGCGCCAGATAATGGACCAGCTGGATAAGCGTGAGCGCAATGGCAAGCGGAAAGGCGAGGGGGTAGCCGCCCACCCCCAGGGTCAGCAGGCAGGCGGTGACGAGCCAGTACCACCAGCTGAGCTTGTTGTAGTCGATCATCAACATGGCGATCGCGCGTGCCGTCTATTGGGAGATACGGAATTGCACCCTTCGTGCCGCCAACGATTCAACAGCGACCGCGTCGATCAAGCAACCCGTGGGACGGAATTACCGAAACCCATTGCTATACATTGAGCTTCAATGTATAGTTCTGCCAGGTATTTGAAAACTGCCCCTCGAAAGGCCGCAAAATGGACATCAACAAGGACCTGATCGCCGCCTCCTCGACACCGATCGTGCTGGCCATTCTGGCCGAGGCCGACAGCTACGGCTACGCCATTCTCAAGCGCGTACGCGAACTCTCGGACGGGCGAATGGCATGGACCGACGGCATGCTTTATCCGGTGCTGCACCGGCTCGAGCGGCAGGGCCTGATCGAATCGCGCTGGCAGGTCGCGGACAGCGGCCGGCGGCGCAAGTACTACGGCATCACGCGCAATGGCCGCGGTCGACTCCGTGAAGAGAAACGGCAGTGGCAGGCAGTCAACGACACGCTACGCGACATCTGGGGCAGGATCGAACTTGTCCAACTCCAGCCCGAGGGCCATTGAATCATGACCAGTTCCGGTATTTCGCTCGAAGACCAGATCCAGCAATGGCGCAGTTACCTGCACCGCCGCCAGGCCATCCACACGGTCGATGTCGAGGAACTCGAGGACCACCTGCGCGAGCAGATCGCGGGCCTGAGCGAGTCTGGCCTGGACGACGACGAAGCGTTCCTGGTGGCGGTCAAGCGCCTGGGCAATCTCGATTCGCTCTCGCGCGAGTTCGCCCGCGAGCATTCCGAGCGGCTGTGGAAGCAACTCGTGATCCTGCCCGCGTCCCCGGCCGCGCAGCCGGCCGATCTCTGGATCGATGCGATCGTCGCCTTTGCCCTGGCCGTAGCGGCGGCGGTGGCCATCAAGCTGCCGGCTCTGTTCGGCCTGGGCCTGGACGATGACAACGCCGGTTTCTACGCGCGCAACATGTCGCTTTTCGTGCTGCCCCTGCTGACGGCCTATTTCATCTGGAAGCGAGAGATTGAATCTTCCACCACGCGCTGGCTGGCCGGCGCCCTGGTGGCCGCGGCGGTCATCATCAATGTTCAGCCCTTCAGCCCGGGCGGCAGTACGGAAATCCTCGCCGCCCTGCATCTTCCGATTGCGCTGTGGCTGGTCGTCGGCATTGCCTATGCCGGCGGCCGCTGGCGTGAAGTGGCCGGACGTATGGACTTCATCCGCTTCTCCGGCGAGCTGTTCATCTACTACGTGCTGATTGCGCTCGGCGGCGGTGTGCTCAGCGGTTTCACGGCCATGACCTTCCAGGCCATCGGCATCGACATCGAACCATTCTTCGAATCCTGGCTGCTGCCCTGCGGCGCAATGGGCGCCGTACTGGTCGCCGCCTGGCTGGTCGAGGCTAAGCAGAACGTGGTCGAGAACATGGCACCGGTACTCACGCGCCTGTTCACGCCGCTGTTCGCCGCAGCGCTGATCGCCTTCCTGGCGGCGCTGGCCTTCACCGGCCGCGGCATCGATATCGAACGCGACGTGCTGATCGGCTTTGACTTGCTGCTGCTCGTCGTACTCGGCCTGCTGCTCTACTCGATCTCGGCGCGCGACCCGCACGCGCCGCCCGGCGCGTTCGACATTGCCCAGATCGTGCTGGTGATCAGCGCCTTGCTGGCCGATGCCGTGGCGCTTTGGGCAATCAGCGCACGCATCTCCGAGTTCGGTCTCAGCCCCAACCGCGTCGCCGGGCTGGGCATCAACCTGCTCTTGCTGGTCAACCTGGCCGGGTCGGCTCTGCTCTATCTGCGCTTCCTGCGGGGACGGGCAAACTTTGCCGTCCTCGAACGCTGGCAGACCAACTACCTGCCGGTCTACGCCGCCTGGGCCGCCTTGGTCGTGTGCCTCTTCCCGTTGCTCTTCGGCTTTCAGTAAGCCATCAGCCCACGGCATTTCAGGCCAGCCAGCGGTAACCGCTTGAGTTCAGGAACAAGGATTGATCTTTCGTCGGGACAGGCGCATTCTTGAGTGCGCTGCCAAGGGAGGCAGCGCTTGATCCGCCGTTGCGGCGGAGAGGAGACTCAAGTGAAATATCATTTCCTGTTCGTTCTACTGATTGGTCTGGCCCTCGGCCTTCCGGCCACCGCACAGGAGCGTGCTCCGGACTCGGTGGCAATCCATCCTGAAGTCCATCACGTGCTGTTCGACAACGAGCACGTGCGTGTCTTCAGAGCCATCGGCTCGGCCGGTGAAACCAGCCCGATGCACAGTCATCCGCCGTTCGTGCTCGTGAGCCTGGGCGAAGCCCGTATGCAACTGACCCTGGCCGACGGCGAGAAGGTCATCTTTGACCTGCTGCCTGGTGATGTCCACTGGATGGGCGAGGGCGCCCAGCATTCCTGGGAGCTGCTCAGCGGCCACGCGCACGTCGTCGCCGTGGAAGTGAAGTCGGCCGTTCAGTAATCACTGCCCAAAACTATCGATGCCTGTTCGATCAGCTGAGGATCGAACAGGCATCGGCGTGGGTTTGACCCACGATCGCTCAGGTCACCGTCGCATGGTCCAGTATTCAACCGGTGAATTCGCCACCGTGCCGTGCCGGACGGTTTCGAATCCATGCTTCTGGTAGAAAGCCACGTTGCGTTCCTCGGCAGTTTCCAGGTAACAGGGCAGACCCTCCGCGTCCGCTTCTGCGAATATCGGCCTCAAGAGTGAGCTGCCGATACCCTGGCCACTGTAATCCGGATCGACACCAACTAGCGCCAGGTACCAGTGCCGAGGCGCGACATCCTGTTCCCGGAACGGCTCGATTTCCGCCATGGCGTTCATGAAGCGCCCGAAGGCTTCCTCGCCAAGCACCGCGGGCGATGCATCCATGCCAGCGGCTGCGATCCGGTTGTCTGTCATCTCGCTTGCATCTGGAGGAAGCCACACGGCGACACCGCGCGGCTCACCAACAGTGGTGAGGACACGACCGAACAATACGCCGTATCGAACCATGGCACTGAAGTGCCACGGTATGCGCGCCTGACGCTCTTCCTCGTCCGGGTACATGTACTGGGCCAATCCATCTTCGAAAAGCGCACGCGTAAGTACCGTGCCTGCGGCCGGGATCTGGTCCGGACTCAGATCAACAATTTCCATGATGGGTCTCTCCTTTTGTGGCGCGACACCCCGATATGATGGGCCGCATTGGCCTACTGCTCGCCGAGGCTTCGGGTGGATCCGAGCCCAGGAAGCCAGCTACGGTAGCCGGGAAGATCGAAGCCGCCTCATTGGAGCAACTCGTATTGTCCCAATTTCATAGCTGAGGCGGTTGTCGCGATAGCGCGCGGATCTCATCGCGTAAGGCGCTGACCTCATCCCGGACCGCGGCCAGCCCTTTGGCCCCTGCAACTTCAGCGTCGCTGCTATCGGCGTCACGGCCCACGAAGAATGTGGCGAGCGCTGCTGTCACGTAGCCGAAGATGCCGAAGGCGTACAGCGCCAGAAAGACGCACAAAACGCGACCCTCGCCCGTCTGCGGCCAATACTGGGAGCCCATTGTCGTCATGATCATCGCGGTCCACCAGAGCGACTCCCCATAGCTCTTCGGGCCCCCGGGCGCCTCGTTCTCAAAGGTGTACATGCCGGCCGCGCCGGCGAACGTGACCAGCACCGTCAGGGTGATCACATACCCGAAGCCCCGTCGGTTCAAGCTGGCGGCCAGCGCCTTCATGCCGCGATTCAGCGAACTGACGACACGGACCAGGCGCAACCCTCTCCCCGCCCTGGCCAGGCGGAGCAGCCGAAACGCTCGGAAAATTCGAAAGACCCGCAGAGCGGGAATCAGCAGCGAAATAACGGTCAGCCAGTTGCGCTTGAAGTAAACGGCCTTGTCCGGGGCCAGGACCAACTTCACAGCGAAATCGATAATGAATACGACCCAGATAATCATACCGAGGGAGAAGAAGAGCTGACTTTCTCCCTGAATCAGCTCCATTACCAGCAACACCAGCCACGCGAACGCCAGGATCACCATCGGCGTTTCCATCCACTCTTCCAAGCGATGGAGCAGCTCGTACCGCTCCCGCTTCAGCACCTCCGCATCCGCGCCTTTTTCGTCAGAATGATCGCTCATGTTTTTTTCGCTCATCGGCCACCCTCGCGTTCAGCTCATGCCAATAGCACTACTATTGGGGAACAGGGCCACTAAATTGCATCGTCTTGTCAAAGATAAAATAGCGGCCTGGTTCCAAGCACTTCCCACATGCTTAAATCAATTGCCACGATAGCGCGGCAGCAACGAGTGCTAATGCCGTTGCGTGACCCGTCAATAGCCAGGAAAATTGGTGACTCGATACCTTTGGAGACTTGGCCCCAAAGAAAGCCAAAGCAATGCCTGCGCTACTCGACAGCACCAATATCACCATAATTGGCACAGCCAAATACGCCACCAGCGGTGGATGTCCACCGGGCAACATCAGAGCCACAAAAGCCAAAATGAACCAACTAATACCTGATATCACCAGACAGATTGTTGATGACATCAATTGCTTGTTCATGACCAGGTTGTGCTCGCGTTCACACGGCTTCTAACGACGCGACATCAGGAAGGGCGTTACGAACTCCTTCCCATAGGACTCGGTCGCCCACACAACCTCACCAGATGGAAGCCGCTTGGTAGCAAGGGTCATGTCTGGATCCCCGGCGACCCAATCGGCTCCCGCATGGCCTAGATCCCGTACGGCTTTCGGAGAATCAATGAAATCGAGTGGCAAAGCCGCATCCTTACCTTTGGCATCGATTCGAGGTGAAACCCGCCACGTCATGCGAAGGCCGCTATCATCCACCTCCGCGTCGCGCTGTTCGAGGCTATAGGCCCCTTGAGCAAGACGAGCCGGGAAATGGAAGACAAAATGCCAGGTCCCAGCGCGGCCTTCGGCGTTGATATCTGTTCCGCTGGAGATAAGCAGTAAAACCGGCTCCTTCGAGACCTCCAGAGCTGCGGGATTCACAAGATCCAGCGCTTCGCGGGCCGTGACTGGACCGACTGTCTGCGGTAACTCTCGGGCCCCTTGCACGACTTCAGCAATGGGCGTTTCACTCCATCCAAACGGAGCGATCGCCAGCAAAACCGCCAGGGCAAGAGCGTACCTTCTCCAGCTCAAGGGCGTAAGAGGCACAATACGCTGGACGCCATTCCAATCAGCTGAGTGCCGCGGAGCGGATGATCGTGTGCATCCGCTTTTAACTTCGCGCGTGGGTTCTATGGTCATCAACAGCTAACCTTCCGTTGAGGTGCGTCCTTCCAAGAGTGACCTACTCGTGGCCGCGATCGCCTGAATCCCGACGGGCCAGATACTCGAAGACCTCCGGCAGCTTGGGCTTTTTCATGATGTTGTTCCAGACGATGACGATACGACCACTGTTGAGAAACCGGACAGCGTAGTTACTGCCGAGCCCCGCTCCTCCGTGCCCTGCGGCCAATTCGGTAGCTTCTTCGGAGAACGGCAACCGCGGCAGACTGAAGCCGTAGCCGTACGGATCCTGATGGGCCGGGGGCCAGGCACCCTCCGGGGCCTCTGAAGGTAGCGAGTGCGGCGTAAACATGCGTTCCCAGCTTTTCGCGCTCAGCAATTGCTCGGAGCCAAGGGACAGCATGAACCGGTGCATGTCCCGGAGGCTGGACGTCTGACCGCCATCACCGATGAAGAAGGGGAGCGGAGTGTCACGAACCTGGCCGTCCTGGGTGTAGTACTTCGGTACCCGATCCCCGAACACGTCGAAGTCGAAGACGGTGTCTTCCATTCCTAGCGGATGGAATATCTTTTCGTCCAGGACCTCGCCGAAGGGCTTCCCGTACTTGCTCTCTATGAGCATGCCCAGCAGTACGTAGCCGGTATTGGAATAGTGAAACATGGTGCCCGGCTCGAAGTCGAGTTTCATGCCCGCAATGGTGCGAAGGATCGACGCCCGATCTGCCTCCATGGGGATCGCACCCCGAAGTTGAATCATGAAATAGTCCGGTATCCCGGAGCGGTGCGAGAGCAGCATATGAATGCTTACCTCGCCTGCACGGGGATGCTCAAACTGCGGCAGGTGGCGACTGAGTGGATCATCCAATGCGAGCTTGCCTTCCTCCACCAGCTGCATGATCAGGATCGCGGTGAACATCTTGCCCATGCTGTTGATGTTGAACCGGTGCTCGGGGGTCAGGGCCTAGCCTTCCTCATGATCGGCGATTCCCCAGGCTTCCTTCAGGATGATCTCTTCACCTTCAGCGATCAGGATGCCGCCGTGGAAGTCCCCCTGCGCGTAGAGCTTTCGAACCAGTTGCTGTAGCTCAGGGTCTGTATCTGACGCGCTAGCCGGCTGCCCAGAAACGGGGTCGGTGCCGGCAAGCACCAGCAGAAATACAAACAGTGCGAAAAACCATGTCGGAGTATTCATCTGGGTTCCTCAGTCTTTATGCGTAGCGCCCTTGCTGCGATCGGCTACTGGGCGGGACCACAACCGCCCACGCCCTGTTGAACGGGCGGACACGGCACCGTGCCAAAAGAACAGAAGACACAGCAATCACCCGGCCTGGGCTTGAGCAGATCATGGCAAGCCTCACACTCATAAAAGTACTGACAGGCATCGGTAGGCATGATTTCCGTCTTTAGATGGCCACAGTTCGGACATCTGATTGTGGACTGCAAGACTGTCTCGGTCATGACGAGAAAACGCTCAAACAGGCTTGCCCACACACATGCATGGTGAACGTTGCACAGTATCCGGTAGTCAGACTACTCACGATGATGCCGTGCGATTTCTTCTTCGGTCAAGCGAAGGAAGCGGGCAGCGTTGTTGTAGAGAATGTCACGCTTGTCCCCCTCGCTCAGGTAATCTGCGGCTTCGATTGCAGCCAGGCTCGGTTCGATGACACCGGGCCACACCATCTGATCGGAGCCCCACATGACACGCTTGACGAACCCGGCCTCCACGATTCGTCGCAGGAAGCGGTGAAATTCCTCAGGGGGTTGCGTGTAAGTGAGTACGGAGATGTCTACATGAAGCTGTGGATGGGTGTAGAGCATCGCGAGCAATTCGTCGATCATCGGAAAGCCGGCATGCATGATGTAAATGCGCAGTTTGGGGTGCTTCACCAGCACTTCCTCGAGTGCCAGGGGATTGTGGAGGTGGGCGCGATAGCCGGGTGAGTTCAGGTAGCGCACGCCGGGCGCTCCGGGGCCTATATGGATTCCGACGGGAATTTCGAGTTCTTCCGCGAGCGCCCAGTAGGGCGCCATGCGTTCGTCGTCCGGTGCAAGACCCGCATACTGGTTGATGACTTCACCCAGGACTTCGACGCTGTCGCTTTCGATCATTTGTCGGAGTGTATCCGGGGACATCGACCCGTCGGTCCCGGCACCGAACGGTGTGTCGTCGGCCGCGCTGAACGCCAACCCGGGGATAAATCGCTCGGGTGCCGCATCTCGCCACTTCGCCACCAGGTTCGACGGGCCACTTACCACGGCGATGATGTTGCGCTTTTCCATGATCTCGAGCGTCTGTTGCATCAACGCCAAATCGGTCTCCGCGGACCAGACCGGGTTGGCACACTCCGGGTTCTTGGAGATATGCATGTACTGCGCTCCGTAAGGCTGACGCTGATCCCAGGTCGGCCACTCATCGAACGGTGCACAGATGGCAAGCGGCGGTTCACCCATCATGTCGACGGGAAAGGCATGCATGTGCATATCAATAATCGGAAGCCGCTCTTCTGCGGCAGCCGCTGAGACCAATAGCAGCATGCTCAGTGATAGTGACGTTAATTTCCAATTCATATTTAACCTCCCATTCCTATTAGCTCGCGCCTAGCTTAAGACCGAAGGGCGTAACGAAGACAGTGACTTTATGTGCCAGGATGTGCGCTGTACGGTCCGTACCCGACAGATTGTCGTTAATCGGCAGGCTCGAAAGTATCGCGGGTGCGCTCACACAAAGAAGAATGCCGGCCACAGCATTGAGCCGGATTCGCGATCAGATCCTTTTGGGCCTGCCATTAGCTACGTGCGGAAATCAGCAAGAAACCAAGCCAAACCGCAACAAGGCCAATCACTACGCTGGAAATCACATAGGCCCCAGCGATATATATTTCGTCGCGGCGGAGTAGATGAAACGTTTCCATTCCAAACGCGGAGAAGGTGGTGAATCCTCCGGCAATTCCGGTGAACAAAAACAGGCGAACATCCGGCGAGAAGTAATGGTGTTTTACGATAAGGCCCGACAGTATCCCGACCGTGAGGCAACCAAGGATATTGACTGCGAACGTCCCAATGGGAAATCGCCAGCTCGCCGCATGGTGAAGCGACCAGGCCGACAGAAGGTAGCGAAGGATAGATCCTATGGCGCCGCCAAAAGCAACGATCAGGGCTGATTTCACTTTATCTCCAACCGTTACCTAGTAACCACGCTTGATCCACTCAGCTCGGGAAAATGCTCACTTTTCTCGTGACGGGTCGCTATTCCACATGTCCACCACATTCTTCCAGGATCCGTCCTCACGCTTCTCCCATACGGTTATTACTTTGTTGTACTGAGTCACTAAATCACCCGTTGAGTCCGGAATGGTGATCTGATTTTGCTCGATCATGTAGCCCATATCTCCAGACTCAGCAACGTGAGCCTCGAGCGGCTCCCAGCTGATGCTAAATCCAGGAATCTCACCCGTGGAGGTCACGAACTCTCGGATCGCCTCTTTACCTCGGAGCGGAGGCTGCCCCGGCGCCATCATGACCGCATCATCAGACCAGTAACTCATGAGATCCTCCACGTCATCGCCAGCAGCCACAGCGGACCATTCCCGACTGAGATCCATTAGATGCTTCTCTTCTGCTTCGACGTCGACGTCCGGCGAACCACAACCACTGAGGAGCGCCAGTCCGGTGATAACTACAAACGTTTTGCTAGTCATGGGTTCTCCAAACGAAGAAGTAAGCTTGATAATACGATCCTTCCTTAATGTACCAGGAAACGGGGAATCCGCGGTCCGTTTGAATGCATAGCTGGGCCGCGCCACGAGATTATCACCCTTTTGCTGCGAAACTTAGCTACTACGTCGGTCATAAAGAATCTTATCCATCCACAGACTCCAGAGTAGGCTTCCCTCCTCGAATCTCGATATTGAAATAGCGCCCTGCAGGCTTGCAGAAGTACGTGACGCTCCACACATTCATAGGATCGCCATCTTTGGGCACCGAAAATCCATCAAGTGAGAAGACATGCCTCCAGTTGCTCGGCATTTCCTCCTCAATCCAGTCTTTCCAGGCCTTCTCGATAGCAGGCTTGGTTAGCAGGAAGAGGTCGTCAAGATTCGACATCCAACTTTCGCAGAAGACCACTTCATTATCCGTTGGGGATTCTAGATCGACTTCATCATGAGTTGTCTCGGCGTGGAACCCCACTCTGGAATCCGCTTCAGGGGTTGATTGGTCTAGTTCTGCCTCCCACCGAGTGTGTGACCCAGGCGGCCAAAGCCATAATCGATTGAAGTATTCATGCTCAACCCTGCGGACCGGGTTGCGTTTTCCTCGCACGATGTAGATGATTGCGCCGATCGCCATGAGCTCCAGGAGCAACGCAATTACGGGCAGCATGAACGCCCCCTGATCAATAAGGGCCCACAGCACGGGCAAGATTTAAGCGCGGAGGACACAATTCCCCGGTGCCTGCGTTTCTTAAGCATTGCCACCATGCGCCTCGGCGTCTATTTCCTGAGCTACTGGCTTGTAATCACCTGGGTGCGGAGAAACGTTAACAATTTCATCTATACGCTCATTCCTTCGCGGCACATTCCTCTCTAGGGTCATGAGCTTGCCATCATGCAGCACAACATTTGTTGTTCTGGTCGTCTCGTTTAATCTGTAACTTACTTTAGCTAAGCAATATTCGTATCCTGGATAAGGCAACAATGGCACGGATGATCGTTTCGGGTAGTACGCAGCTACTAACCTGCCTGAATCATGCCTTTGCACAAGGGAAACGGACTGTACTTGTTTCCTCAAGACATCAGACTCCTCCTCGGGCAAAGCACCAATCACTGAGTCCAATAGGAGCAACTCAGGCTTATTGAAACCAATCGTTCCGCCTCTCAGAAATGCCAGTACGCGTTCAAGCACGGCACGTTCGTCCTATGGACGCATAACGATTCAGAAAAGCGGCTTGCGCCCGGTTGAAAGCCGTCAGCGCCGGGGCATATTTCAGGGGCTTGTTAGCTGGCATACTGAAATACTGCCAAAATGATAAGTACCGATAGCCAGATCCACGCCGGAATTGCGATCAGTTGAGTATGTTTGAAACCGTTCCACTTCCCAAATACGGCCCCGTCTTCTGCGAGCAAGTGCGGGAAAATTGCCGCGCCGTAGGCCGCACCTGAAACCGCGAAGAATAGATAGCCCCTGACTGGGAAGAAATCGGCAGCTAGGATCTCTCCCAATCGGCCGCTGACAGTGTCGAACACATGCCCCAATAGCAGAATGATGGCGAGTGCTGGAAAGACGCCCCACCCGGAGTCTCTTCCAATTCTGAATCCGTACTCGCGGAAGTACATCAGCAGAAGGTACAGCGACGGTCCGCAAAGGAAAGTTAGCGCAACAATGGTTCGCACAGCCATATCTTATCCAACTCGAGCCATGAACTGCGGCTGCGAATTATCGGAGGCTGGACGCCGACACGCTAGCCAGAAATCTATTAAAGGATAGGCCAGGCTAACGACAGCGTCCAGCAGCATCCGGAGCCTCCAGTTACAGAGTACCTTTGTCATTCTGCTTTATTGATGGCAGTTCGTTTTTGAATTTACCTGATGTCCGCGTTTTTGGACTGCCTAACGGCTGAGTTTAGCTGCGATTAATCTCATGTGCGTTTCTGCAGCAGCACAAATGGGGAGGGGTCAAACATCATCTGCAGCAATTTGTCAGGTCACATTACGCCAAACGTCATTTATCAGTTGATTGAAGAAACCCGCTTTACCGGTCCAAACAAGATAGCCAATAGCCAGCACGTTCAGAGATACGGTAACCCAGAACGTGGTCAAGAACTCTCGCTTACTGGACTTATGCCGCAAAAGGCGCTGTGCTGCCAGTGCACCGGGCCAACCACCAACTAACCCCATTAAATGCAGGCTAGATTCAGGGGTGCGCCAGTTGCCCTGCCGAGCCGCACGTTTGTCCCAGCTATAGGCGAAAAATGTAATTACACTCGCCAGAATGTAAAAAGCCAGCAAGAACCACGATACTCGCTGAAAGCTAGCATAAACGATGAGGAAACCCACGAATAGCCCGGTAAACACTATTGGCCATGGGCCGATTTGACGTCTCCCCCCTGATTGCTTTTGGGGTTTCTGTTGGCCTGAAAAGAGGACGTTTACGGCTCTGGATTTACCGTTGTCGCCCTCGGAAAGTTCGTAGAAAACAATATCTCCGACTTGCGGTCGGCGTGACGCGCCAGAGAATTCCTTGATGTGAACAAAGACGGAACTGCCGTCCCCATGCCAAGCGATGAAGCCAAAACCCCGGCCATCGTCCCAGCGCGTGATTCTTCCCTGTAATCGCATGCAACAATTGCCTAGTGCGGCCTAACAGTGGGAGCCTCCCGCCACCGAGAGCGGTCGGGTGGACCGCCATGTTAGCGAAACCGCTTGTGATGAATCGGGGCTCCGTATTATATTCCTCGACTCACTCAGGGGGAGGAGGCGGTGCATCGCTGTTTGTGATTGACCACGCAATTCGCCAATGGCCATCTTCTTCCTTCTGGTAAAGCATGACGTACTTTCCAGCTGGAATGGATCCCGAAGCCTTCGTGATTCCACGTTCCACTGCCCATCCATCTGCGATGCGCAGCTCTGAAGATTCGAACTCGAACTTCATATCTGGTGGGGCTGCTGCCAAAGTCGACTGAATGAGCTCTAGTATGGAATCTTGTCCGATTACAGATGGCAGTCCAGCTGGCATTAAGATGCTTTGATTAGTATGAAGGGATGCGATTGTTGCCGCGTCTCCTCGGTTGAATGCATCCACAAATGTACGTCGGAGAGCGTCAATTGCTTGTTCTGTGGTCATGGCATTATGCGCGTCTTCATGAAAAACCAATGGCGAGGCGGAACTCACAGCGACGCGAACGCGGTGGGCGTCCGGCGGCGCCGGGCGCGCATTGCTTCTCTTGGTTAAGCGCGATGCCGAAAATTATCGCTTTTCCTCCATAAGCCCCACCAAGTTCCCATCCGGGTCCCGGAGAAACCCTGTCCACAGCTCATGGTCAGGCATTTTGGCAGCGAGTTGCGGATCACGCTCATTCTGGGCGCCGCGCGCAACGATAGAAGAGTGAACCGCTTCTATGTCAGAGACTTTGAAGTAGAGAACAGAGTTGGCGCCGACTGTTCCTGCACCTTGTGGAGTGCTGAGCATAATTCGCACCCCATCCGCATTCAGGAATGCAAGCTCAGGACCAGCGCTGAAAAGGAAATCCAATCCCAACGCATCGCGGTAAAAGCCCAGGGCTTGCTCAACATCACTTACCGTAATCGCAATCTGACCAATAGTGGATAGTTTTTTCATATCAATGTTCTATGTATAGTGCATAACGGATTTTCAGTACAGGGGCGCGACTGGGTGCTACAAGTCCGGGTCTCGGGACTGCTTTACCGACGAAGTGTCTGAGGAGAATGCGGATTTAGCCAGCCCGTGGGCGGCGAGAATGACCCAAAGAAAAATAAACAGCAAGAAAAGACGTTGGCCTAACCCGGCCAGCCCATAGGGTACGAATACCGTTGCAAAACCGACAAAAGCCATCGGAGACAGCCAGGACAGAAGCCGAAGCCAGCGGTATCGACCATGTAGTCTCCCGGCAACTCTCAATCGGCGCGAGGCAAGACCCGCACCGATCATGAGGCTCGATAGGCCGACGATACCGGATACGGCATGCCAGATCTGTTCGTCGGACGGCGGCGGCTCGATCCAGAGCGGCGGCGGATTTTCATTTCGGATCTGCAAGTCGCTGTCAAAGATCCCGCTCAGAAAAATACCCGTAGCTGCTACGACGAAGAACACGATCGCCGCCCGTGATTTCGCTTCCGAGCCCAACCCCTTGGACATCGCGAGGGCCAGCGCGAGAAGTCCGAAGCCCCAGCAGAAGAAGGCCGTCTTCATGAGCCAGCCCATTCGGCCTACGGCATATTCACTGCCGAACCGATAGAGGGGATTCAGTTCGGGCTGAATGATCAGAAAGGCGATGTAAACGACCACAAAGAAGAAGACGGTTCCTGCGATCGCAACTCGCGCATACCAGGTAACGGACATGTTTAGCAATCTAGCCCTCCATTGCGCCAACGCGCTCCAGAATTATTCCTCGGTCGCCTAATGCTTCGCATCAGCGGCCAAACCAGGAGCGTAGCGAGTGGTTTGGTCCGACCGCATGCAATTGTTTCTGATCTGCCCACCGAAGCTTCACGCACAATTCACAGACTCGGAGAGATCTTATATCCCAACATAATCTGGTGCCACATTAAAATGAAAACGCTTACAGGTTCACTTTTGGCAGTGTTCATACTTTCGCTCCTCTCTCAACCAGCATTAGCACAGGACGGAGAAACAGCCTTGGTGCCCTTACCCTCGGTCGTTGATTTCACCAAGGGTGATGACGGCTGGGCCTTCGGGTTGGGCCTGGGTGTTGAATACGAATCTGCTTACGAAGGATCGGATGAATTCGGCTTCGAAGTCCAGCCTGCTGGTGCGGTGCAATGGCGCAGAGGTGATGACATTTTCTTCTGGGCGGGTGAGGCGCTGGGGTGGCGTGGTCTTCGTGCTGACACGTGGCTATTCGAGGCCGCCGTGAGCTTCGATGAGGGTCGCGAAGAAAGTGATTCCGATGACGGTCGATTGGACGGACTCGGTAATTCAGATGAGGGTCTCGAACTCGTACTGCAAGCGCGACGTGCCTTCGATGCCGATTGGCGCTATTGGTTGGATGGCCGAGTCGTAACCGGTGAAAACGGGAATCTTGGTATTTTTGGGGTGGGGCGCCGCTTCGGCGAACAATACGACGGAACCGGTTCTGAACTTTCCATCGTTACAGTCTTTCACGATAGCGAATATGCCAATAAAGATTTTGGCGTAGACGCGGTGCAGTCAGCTGCATCGGGACTGAATGAGACCGACCTGAGCGGAGGATTTCGCTCGATCGGGCTCCATTACAATTATCGTAAATATATCAACGAGAATTGGCAGGTTTTCGGCGAGGCGCTCTATGAGCGCTATGGCAGCGACATTGAGGATAGCCCAATCGCGCGCAACAATTATGAAGGCGAAGTAGGCGTCGGATTCATTTACGTATTCTAGGCAGCGGCCGGTTTGTGGAGCGGGCGCCGAACAAACCGGCCCGACTGATGCGACTTGCTAGCGGGCCGTTGCACCATCACTATCTCTCATCACCTGCGGAGAAAATGCAGCGTACGCTGTAGCCAATGCTCCGAGTAACAGTACCCAGTCAATTTGGACGTCGAGCCGGCTAGCGCCGAACGCGCCATAGAAAAGACCCACAATCGTCAGGACTAGACACCACGGCCGCGATCTCAACCCACTCATTATCATCGTGAATCCGATTACGATTGACAACGTTGGGCATGGTATGAGCCCAGTTGGTGCGGCGTATAGGTATTCCATAGGAGTCGCATTATTGAGAAAATGAGGGTACATCCAGCCAAACCCAATCATTAACGCTCCTGGAACAGCCAGCCAAGCAGGTGCAATTTTTACACTCTCGCGTGACAAACGTCCGGCAATGGCGAGTAGAACGATAGCCGTCAGCGCGAAGGAGGCTCCATTGAATGGATTGGTGTGGGCCCATGCGAGAATGCTCACCGAGAGAAACGGCAACGCCAACAGAACACCGACGATGCGTCTTGATGGGCGCACACCGAGGACAATCACCAAAGCAAGGACTGCAAAGTAGCCATGCCACAAGGCGGCAAGCAAACGCCAGTCGTTGGCAATCGCTCTGAGGCCAACCAGTATTTCCTCGGGTGATGGCATAGTCGAGTCGCTCGCTAACGTCTGAGCTAAGCGGCGCGCCTCTGGCGGATCCGGTGGACGGCCGACAGGCCCGGAAAGCACTTGAGCGACTTGTTATGCGATGGGTTAAGCAACACGCTAAGCGCGCTTTGTCGTATCACTAGAGGCACGCTGCCTCCGCGGATGATACATGCGACTGGCAGCACGACAGCATCTTGCCTATTGTCCCTGTTTGCTTCTCTTTCGAAGCTCTAGCTTTAGTTCCGTCAACTCGTTGGCAATGCGTTTCAGCGAGATTGGGATCAGAGCGACAAAGTAGACTACCAAGCCGATGAAAAGAAAGCCGATAATCTGGCCAAGCAGGGTTGCTAAGTTGAACTCCATGTAAATAGACTCCTACTGAATAGTGGGCTAAATCGCATAACGCTCAAGCTCAGTCCCGCGGCTTTGCCGCGTCGACTGGAGCGCCTTGTTGGGCGCTATTCTTGCTATTGCTGCCCGCGTAGGTTACAGACCAGGCCGTTATGTGATTAGTCGATTGCTGCACGGCCCACCACGACTCGATCTCCGGTAGAAGCGCAATACATGCTTCTGTTGCAACTATTTCCCACGTGTGCCCCGGGCCCAAAAGTCTCTGCCACAACGTCGGGTCCGCACGAAACCAACTCCGGGTAGAGGATCCTCTTCGAGGCTTTACGGATCCCACAATCACTGTGCTTCCTCTGGCACTAACTGCGTCCATACCTTCCGACGGCTCGACGTGGAGGGTTACAAGAAAGCGGGGCAAGCCACGCTTCTCTAGTTGAATAGTGAGAACGTCCGTGCCGCCTGTCCTTGACCTCCTAAACTCGTGTAGAAGCTTGTTTCCACCGATACTCGTCGGCCCCTCAAACCCGAGCTTGCGCAGTTCCGGAAGAAGCCGCTGCGTAATCTGCTTCGTAAGATTGGCACGGCTTCTATTCATGAGCCCAACGTTTAGCTAAGCGCGCGCGTAAGCGCGTCCGGTGGAGGCCCGACAGGGCCGGAGCGTACTTGAGCGGCTTGTTAGGCTGTGTGCTCAGGAGGCTAGGGTTTCACTAATCTACTGGAGAAGGCCGATGCTCGGACAGAGCGCGCTCTACCGACTCAAGCCACGCTTTTGTTCGGGTGTTCCAGGATGGGTCCAACCGCTCGACCTCTAAGAAGCACGCCCTAGCAGACGCAAACGAGCCCAAGTGATAATGGCACTTTCCTAAATACCACTGGGGCAGCGGATCTCCGGGCCGCGCGACTACCTCGCCTTTTGATAGGTTCTTTGCTCGTTGGTACTCACACCTCGAAACTAGATCGTCAACCCTCTTCTCGAATGCACGTCTCTCAAGGGCGCGCCTTGTGTCCGGATGGAAAATCGGTAGACGTCTCAGGGCTGACAGTATAGCCAGTACAAATAGGGCAACCAAGATCAACAAGACAGTCAGGAGCCACTTGATCTGTCGGGCCTGGGAAAGGAGGTCAGCGGATATTTCAGTCATACGCCTGGAGTGGTAAGCCTAACTGGTAATTATGCTGCATGGCGCCTGGACGTGGGAATTTTCTTCCGGGTGGGCCCAGCAGCCATGACGGCAAAAATTAGTAGTGCCGCAAACCAAAGAAGAGCATTGTCTCTCGCACCTTCTCGTTCCGCCTGGATCCGAGCCATTAGAGTGGCATGCAAACTGGCCGACTGATCTCGCTGCAGCTGAAGCTCCTGACGCAGTAGCTGGGCTGTCTGACTGACGCTATCTGAGCCAGTCTGTGACGTCAATGGTACATTTGGGGCGTGGAGAAGATTTGCGTTTTTCTCAACATAGCCAAGGTGGAGATAGTTACCGACTGCAAGAGAGAATCCAACAGAGAACAAGGCTCCAGCAACAACTAAAAATAGTTTTGATTCAGGCAAATTTCTTAATCCTCATTTGCAGCATAACGATTAGCTAAGCGGCGCGCGTAAGCGCGTCCGGTGGAGGCCCGACAGGGCCGGAACAAACTTGAGCGACTTGTTATGCGGCGCTTACCTGGATGACTTCGCTGTATGAATGAGGCTCCGGGATAGGATCTCCATCCTCACGCATTCCGTCCAAGTGAAACTCGATGGCCTCGCGGATTAGCTGTAGCGCCTCTTGACGGGTTTCCCCGGCCGCCACGCATCCTGGAAGGTCGGGAACATAGGCACCCCAGCTCTCAGAGCCCTCTTCGAGAATGACTACATACTTCATAATTTCACCTATTTCTTCAATCCAGCTTGCTTCAGGGCGTTGTTGAGCGTGCCCGGGGGCAAATCTACATTAGGCTTCCCGGCAACGGTTACAGTTCCCAATTTTACAGGATGCCTGAATTGGCGGTGACTGCCCCGTTGACGGGCCTGATACCAGCCATCCTCCTCCAGAAGCTTGGTGAGCTCTTTCACCTTCATGTTGGTTATGACCTAGATCTCACGGGCCGCATAACGCCTGAGTTCAGCGGTTTTTGAGGCGACGCCTGTTTTTGCGGCAGCAAAAATGGGCGGTGGATCAAACGTCCGCTGCAACGATTTGTTAGGCGCATTCATTCCTGCCGGTCGGACGCCTTGCCAGTGAAAACCGCCAACTGAGCCTCGAAAGCACGTTTAAAGGCCGGCCGCGCTTCTCCGCGGGCGACATAGGCTCCAAGGTTCGGATAGTCATTCAGGATGTTCGATCCGCTCAGCCTGCGCAGAACCTGCACCATCAGCAAATCGCCGGCGCTGAATGTGCCATCGAGCCACTCTTGATCGCCAAGCCGAGCGCCAAGTTCGACCAGGCGGCTCCGGATGCGGTCCTCGACGATGGGCAGGCGTTCCTCCTGCCAGGCCTTGTCGCTCTCCAGATACAGAGAGACTTCACGTTGAACGATCACGGGCTCCACGGTGGATAGCGCGGCAAACATCCATGTGATCGCGCGTGCCCGGGCGCTCGCATCGCTCGGCAGCAGGCCCGCATGGCGCTCCGCGATATGGAACACAATGGCACCCGACTCGAACAACACCAGATCGCCTTCTTCATACGTAGGAATCTGTCCAAAAGGCTGGAGGTCGCGATGGGCGCCCTCCCTCAGCGTGCTGAAGGAAACAAGGCGAACGTCATAGGGCTGGCTTACTTCTTCAAGCGCCCAGCGCACGGGCATGTCACGCGCCAGTCCTTGGCCGCGATCAGGGGACTGTTCGAAAGCGGTGATAGTCGGGATCATAGAAAACTCCAGCGTAGATTATGCCATTGCTTCCGTTAGTCGAACGGCGCAACGCAAAATCGACACCCTCCAGATACTTCACCTATAGCCAGCTATGCGTCTAACGTTTGGCTAAGCGGCGCGCGTAGGCGCGTCCGGTGGAGGCTGACAGGCCGGAACGTACTTGAGCGACTTGTTATGTGATTGGCCATCAGCTCGCCCCGAATTTGTGGAGAGACGGGAAGAGTACGAGCAGAAGCACTGCAGCAGCAAGCACTGAAGCCTTTGCGGCTAACTCCAGGAGAGAGCTCCTCCAAATCCCTCTAGAGCCATCAGGATTGGAGAATCCACCGGGTTCTTCGTCATCGAGGGTTAGCAAGTGACCAGCAACCAGCCAACCGAGAAATCCTAAGAGCGTGTAGTAGTAGGCTACTCCGAAACCCCAGGAAAGCGCGATTGCCACCAGCGTAACTACAATCCCGAAAATAGAAGCCCACTTGGCAAATCTCATTCTGAAATCACATAACGTTTAGCTAAGCGGCGCGCGTGCGCGCGTCCGGTGGAAGCCCGATAGGGCTGGAGCGCACTTAAGCGGCTTGTTAGGGAATATCGGCGAGACGAAACCTGTTTCTATTCTAGGGTTAAAGCGCATCATTGGACGACAGTCTCCGGCCAATCATGCTACCGGCAAGGTAGAGAATGCTGGAAAAAGCAATGAATAGCAGTATAAAGAGGTAAAAATCAAACGGACCCCACGGCCGAAATGCGCTAAGTAGATTGGGAGTGATTGCAATAATTGAGCCGATCGTCGCTATGCAGGGAACTGAAGGAAATGGTTTACGCGCCGCTTTTATGGCTAGCAAGGCAAAAGTTAGGCCTACCACCGAAAGCGCTCCATATAGCAGGTGGAAAAAGAGTGTAAGAAACCAGGCACCGGACATTCCTACATCGCTCGCAAGGCCGTTGATTCCGCCAAATAGAAGAAAGGACAGCGGGCCGATAGTTAAGGTGGCAAGGAGTACTGTGGCAAACATTCTGGCTATACTTTTTTCCACAAACAGAGTATTCCCTAACGTCTGAGCTAAGCGGCGCGCGTAAGCGCGTCCGGTGGAGGCCCGACAGGGCCGGAACGTACTTGAGCGACTTGTTATGCATCTCGTTCAACGTAGCCACTAGCTGTCCTCACTGATTGGGGCAGGCTCCACTACGATTTGCTGGTTGATGAAGTCCTTTACGCGAAAGCTCTGATCGACCTCCAGGGAACCCGCGGTCTGCACTGGAAGGTTTTCTCCATGCAGTTTGCCCCAACCATTTGCAATATGGCGGCCGCGATCGCCTATTCGAATCCGTGTGTACTTGTACGGCCCCTGCCAAGGCCACCTGAGGAAGAGCCCCGGACCAACGAGCTTTATAAATTTTTGTGGTGAGTTCACAGCAACCCGCTCGCTCTCGCGGCAAATGCGGATGCTGAGAAGAAGCCCCAATGCGAGAACAGCACATAAAAGGAGGACGCCTTCACTTCGCATATAGAAGATCCATCATCGATGCATAACGTCTGAGCTAAGCGGCGCGCCGCTGGCGCGTCCGGTGGAGGTCCGATAGGACCGGAACGTACTTGAGCGACTTGTTAGGATTCAACGGAGCAGGTAGTTAGCTAAAACAGCGGCTACAGCACCACTTCCCACAAGAGGCACTATTACATACCTGATCCACCAGTGCCTCCGTTCTTCCCCGTATTTTTGGATGGGGCCGCCTGTAGGAGGAATGAGTTCCTTCCTATAGAGTGATTCTTGGGTTGATTCAAGCTGCTCTAACCTAGAATAGATGTCGCTGGTTCCCGGGACATCGATAGTCGAGATCAGGTCAAAGCCGTACTCGGTCTTACTGCTAGAGACCCTAATTGCTAATTCCGAACTCTGAAGCGCGTCAACGTAGCGATCAATGAAACTTCCGAGTGACTCGGGCAGATCCCATGAATGGAAGTCTAGCGAAATGGAATTAGAGATCTCGCACTGTCCGGCCAGTTTCTTTACCCAGATGGCATTGACATATCGAAACCCCCTTTTTGCCTCGTATATAGCTAAATCTACCCCCTCGGGGAATTGCTCACCTCGAAGACCCTGCAGCTGGCGGGGATAAAACTTCTGACCAACTTTTCGAGCGTGATTGGAATGAGTTTCAACTGTAAGAGGGAATCCGTCAATCGGCTCATTACTAAAATACGCCTCTAGAATGCTTTCTCCAATTTGTATAGGTCTACGCTCCATTACTTCACTGAGATCCTAACGTCTGAGCTAACCGGCGCCGGCTTTGCCGGCGTCCGAGTTGAGCGACTTGTTAGCCACACGGCTCGCTATGAACGTACCCGTTAATAGAAAGACCGAGGGTGCAATATCTTCCAACAGAAACCACAACACATCTGCAACAGAGGGCTGAAAATAAACCTCTCTTTCACCTAGCGCAACGCCGACGGCAAAAATGGCTAGCGCCAGAACGAGGCAGTGCGTGGTAGTAGCGCGGCTACTAAAGCGCCGGTAGCCCCAGCCAGCAGTGAAATAGAGGAAGAGAAGCGGCGGTAGCACCAGTAACGTGCCGAGCGGTAACCAGCTAGGCGAAATGGTAAAGGTCACCCCCTCTAGAACGGCGAAGTGCCAAGCAAGCTCAAGAGCGACTTGCACTGGATAGAGCGCCAGAGCGAGCAGAAATAGAAATACCAAATGCTTCATTGTGTGGCTAACGTTTAGCTAAGCGGCGCGGCGTTAGCCGCGTCCGGTGGAGGCCCGATGGGGCCGGAACGTACTTGAGCGACTTGTTAAGTGACAGCATCACTATTGCTCCTTTTCATCCTTTGGGCGGCCGTGTATCCCCCGTAGGTAAAGACAAAGGTCAATGCAAACAAAGTTGGTATGGCCGCTGGGCTCAA
>NZ_JAAIVI010000014.1 GCF_011008905.1 Wenzhouxiangella sp. XN201 | reverse complement strand
AAGCAGACCAACCCGCAAGGTAGCCCTGAAAGCTTTGCATTTACCGGCGATGCCCTCGGCAGTCTGAGCGATGGCGAGCAGATCGTGGTCGACAACCTGGCCGCGGGCAACTACAGCGCGACCGAGTCTGTTCCGGCCGCCTGGGAACTGACCGACATCGTCTGCAACGATGCCGACAGCAGCGGCGATCTCACCACGGCAACGGCGAACTTCGTGCTCGATGCCGGTGAGACCGTAACTTGCGTATTCATCAACAAGTCGCTCACCGCGACCGACGGCACGATCACCGTACTCAAGCAGGCCAACCCTTCTGATACGGGCGACTCTTTCGGCTTCAGCGGTGATCTGGGCAACTTCAGCCTGATGCACGGCGAGTTCGTCGTGGAGACACG
>NZ_JAAIVI010000013.1 GCF_011008905.1 Wenzhouxiangella sp. XN201 | reverse complement strand
ACGTAACCGCCTGCTTTTAAGCGCGTTTTTTGGTGACTTTTTTCGCGCGGGAAAAAAGTTACCCGCCATCAGCCCGCGAAGCGGGCGGGCGGAACCGCCTTTGACTTGTCGCGGCCACCACGGCGCCCCGTGGCAAAAACCAATCAAACACCAACACCAGAAACAACAAAAAACGCCGGGCAGGGCCCGGCGTCTTAGAGCAAATTCGAGCAAGCGAAAACGCCTACTTGATCTTGGCTTCCTTGTACATCACATGCTTGCGCACCACCGGATCGTACTTCTTGAACTCCAGCTTGTGCGGAGTGTTCTTCTTGTTCTTGTCGGTGGTGTAGAAGTGCCCGGTACCGGCACTGGAAACCATTCTGATCTTGTCGCGTGCGCTGTTGGCCATGATCGGACTCCTTAGAAGCGTTCGCCGCGGGCACGCAGGTCGGTAAGGACCTTGTCGATGCCGTTCTTGTCGATGATGCGCAGGCCCTTGGCCGAGACGCGCAGCTTGACCCAGCGATTCTCGCTTTCGACCCAGAAACGATGGCTGTGCAGATTCGGCAGCGACCGCTTCTTCGTCCTGTTGTTGGCATGGGAGACGTTGTTTCCGACCAGCGGGCCCTTGCCGGTCACCTGACACACTCGGGACATGACGAATGTTCCTGAATTGGATTGGTTGCAAATCGAGCCGGACTTTATACCCCAAATTCGCCCGGCGATCAAGAAGCGCGGGCAATTCAGGTGTAAATTTCCTGCCCGGGCCGGGCTTGACGCCGAATGCGCCCGAACCGAAGATGAAGCCACGACCCGCCTTTCCGGAGCTTCCATGCCCACCGAATCCTCGCATCACAGTTCGCGCACCCGCCAGCAGACCGCCCTCATTCTCGGCTGGTCCGGCGTGGTGCCCTTTGCCGCCATGGCGCTGGTTGCCTGGACCGGCGCGCCGGAATGGCTGCTCCACCTGCTGGTCGGCTACGGTGTGCTGATCCTGGCCTTCATGGGCGGCACGCTCTGGGCGGCCGCGCTCGAGCGGCCGTCCGAGCCGGAAGCGCCGCTGGTGGCCAGCATCATCCTGGTGTTGGCCGCGCTGCCGGCCCTGTTGCTGCCGTTGGTCTCGGCCGCGTTGCTGCTGGCTGTGCTGTTCGGCCTGCACGCCCTGGCCGAATCACTCTGGGCACGCGAAAGCCAGGCCGCCTGGTACAAGGGGATGCGCCTGGGTATCAGCGCCACGGTCATCGCCTTGCTCGTGCTGACGTTCCTCATCGAAGTCGGGGCTTGAACAACGGCAAGCGGTAATTGCACAGGAATACCCTGTTCCCGGGCTGGCCGTTTTGTGATCGCTTTCTCGTATTGAGAAGGGGCACACCCATACGAGGAGACTGTCATGTCTCGATTGAATTCTGTCGGGCTACTTTTTCCGCTGACGCTGGGACTGTTTCTTCTCGGCAGCCCCGCTCACGGGCAGGGCACCGAATGCGACTGTTCCTGCGAGGCCTACCAGCGCATGTTGACCTATGCCGAGGAGGCCCGAGAAGCGGCCGATGCGGGTGGCCAGCCGGAGTTTCCGGCCGAACTCATGGCCATGCAGCAATGCGCGGGAAAATGCGCCATGCAGTGGGCGCAGTGCGCCAGCCCGGATACCGATTTCAGCGCCATGAACGATCGAGCGACCGCGGCGAGCTCGGCGGCCCAGGATCGGAATCGCGAGGCGGAGTCCGAGCCGGGCATCGAAAAGAGTCGCCTGACGGCCGACTATCTCGCCGGCACCTGGTGCAGCGTCTACGGCGGACAGGAAACAACCCAGTGGCAATTCGATGATGACGGCAGCTATCGTATCGGCGTACCGGCCGGGCAGGGCTACGCCATGCAACCCCAAACACGCAGCCTGGAGGAATTCCACGACCGCTTCGATCGGCTCGTCGCCATGGAGTCAGACGGCTTCACGACCGAGCATGGCACCGGCCGAGTCGTGCGCAATAACGTGTTCACGCGCGGGCCCTGCGGCTGAGAATGCGTGCCGGACTTATCACGTTCGTTTCCCGCGAGCGTCGGTAACCAACGGAAAACTCGAGCAAGCACCTGCCGGATAGAAAACGGCCCCGATGTCCGGGGCCGCGATCATATTTGTAGTTTTGCGCCTAGCGGCCGAGTTGGGTCGGCAACGGCGGTGCCTCGTCCGGGATGTCGTCGGCATAGTCTTCGAGCATCGACTGAATCTGCTCGATCGCTGCCTGCAGCTGGCTGTCGGTGCCGTTGTTGGTTGCCACCGGATCGAGCTTGACCTCAATATCCGGCGCCACGCCCTCGTTTTCCACCGTCCACTGGTTGTCGGTATCGGCAAAGCGGAAGTGCGGCACGGTCATCACACCGCCATCGACAAATCCCGGATTGGCGAAGATGCCGATCAGACCGCCCCAGGTACGTGTACCCAGCAGCGGGCCAATGTCGAGTTCGCGGAAGGCATAGGGCAGGTAGTCGCCGCCGGAACCGGCATCCTGATCGATCATCATCAGCTTGGGCCCGTGCAGCGCGCCGAAAGGTGTGCGTGAGAATTCGCCGTGGCGATAGACCCAGTTGGACAAGTGCGGCCGTGACAGCACCTCGACAATGTAGTCGGCAGCCTGGCCGCCACCGTTGGAGCGCTCATCGATGATCACCGCTTCACGGTCGAGCTGGGCAAAGAACATGCGATTGAAGAAGGTGTAACCGGCACCGGCAGTATTGGGCAGGTAAACGTAGCCCACGCGGCCATCGGTGGCCTCGTCGACCGCCATGCGGTTGGCCTCCACCCAGGCCCAGAGCCTGAGTTCACCCTCGCTGTCGACCGGCTCGACGATGATTTCGCGTGAGTCCTCGCCGTCCGGATTCGGCCCGACCGTCAGGATCACCTGCTCGCCGACAGTGTTGTAGAGATGCTCGTAAAGGTTGTCATCGGCAGTGATCTCGCGACCGTTGACCGCCAGGATGTATTCACCTTCTCTCGCTTCGTTGCCGGGCTGATTGAGCGGCCCCTGCAGGAAGGCGTTCCAGGACTCGCCGGTGTAGATGCGCTCGATGCGCCAGCGATTGTTGTCGATCGTGAAGTTAGCGCCGAGCAGGCCGGCGCCGGGACCGGATTCGCTGTGGACGTCGCCGCCGCCAACGCGATTGTGACCGGCTTGCAGCTCGGCAATCATCTCGATCATCAAGGCGTTGAGGTCCTCGCGCCGGCCGACATGATCGACCAGCGGGCGGTACTGTTCGTAGACCGCGTCCCAGTCGAGGCCGTGCAGGTTGTCAGCGTAGAAGTACTCCTTCTGCATGCGCCAGCCTTCATTGAAGATCTGCGCCCATTCAGCCTCGGGGTCAATCTGCATGCGCAGGCCCGAGAGGTCGACTGACTCGGGCTCGATCTTCTCGCCGGCCTCGGCGACCTGGACCGACCCGTTGGAGCTGATCAGCAGATGGCTTCCGGCGGAACTGATATCGAAGCCGTTGAGGCCGCTATAGACCGTTGCGGCCTCGCGTTCTTCGAAGTCGAAGCGCATCAGGTGGTTTTCGTCGATGCGGTTCTCGCCCGGCATTTCCACGGTCGAACCCGGCTGCGGGTAGCGCATCCAGAACAGGCTGCCGTCCTTGGCGACCTGCAGGCCACGGTAATTGCCCTTGGCCACCGGCAGGGCGACCATGCGTTCAGCCAGGCCGTCGAAGTCGATGCGGACCTCGACGTCCTCCTTATCTTTATCCTTGCCGTTGTCCTCGCCGTTTTCGTCGCCGTTGTCCTCGTCCGGTTCCTCGTCGCCGGTGCGCGGTGCCAGCGGCGATTCGGTCCCTTCAGCCAGGACCAGTGCATAAATTCCGGCGCGATAAGGCCGTTCCTGGGTCGACATGTCTAGACCGAACTGGATGGGTCCGGCATTAGTCGAGGCGGCCATATAGAGGTACTTGCCGTCACGGCTGAAGACCGGCGACGCCACGTCGGCCATGCCGTCGCTGACCCGCGTCGACTCACCCGAACTGAAGTCGTGAACCATCAGGTCGCTCAGGTAATTGTCGCCGTTGAGCGTGTAGGCCAGCCAGCGCCCATCGGGCGAGAAGGCCACGTCGTAATTGCCCATGCGTGCCGAGCGCGCAATCTCGTCGCGATCACCGTCTTCGAGATCGATCACGAACAGGCTCACACCATTGTCGGAATAAGCGATTCGGCTCTCGGCCGTGTCCCAGGCCTCGAGCGCGTAGAAATCGGGTCCCAGCTCATGTCGTTCGATAACTTCCCCGCGCTGATCGGCAATGACCAGCTCCTGGCCTTCGAGCGACTCGACGATCCAGGCGACCTGCGAGCCCTCGGGCGACCACAGGGCCGGGTACTCACGCTGACCGTCTGAGACGGTCAGGTTGCGGGTCGATCCGTGCTCGACCGGCACCGTGAAGATCTCGCCGCGGGCGGTGACGAGCACGCGCTTGCCGTTGGGGGAAATGCCCACGCGCTCGATATTGCCCTGGACGCTTTGCCACTCGGTGCGCTGCTGGGGCAGATCAGGGTTGAGCGAGATCTCGAGGGTGCGACGCTCGCCACTGGCGATGTTCAGTTCGTGCAGCTCACCGCCGGCCTCGAACACGATGTGATCGCCGAAACCGTCGGCCCAGTGCACGTCCCAGTCGGCCTGGTCGGTCAGGCGCTCGATCTCTCCGCTCTCGGTATCGAAGGCATGCAGGTTCAGGCGCTTGTCGTGACGGTCGGAGATGAAAACGACTTTGTCACCCATCCAGAACGGCTGGATGTCATTGACGCGCTCGCCGGGGATGGCGGTGAACTCGTCCGCTTCCGGGTCGATGATGCGGATCGAGGGCGTTGTGCCGCCGCGGTAGCCGCGCCAGCCGGCCGAACCACCATAGAGGCCGTTGTAGCCCGGGCCGTGATCGATATAGGCCAGGCGCTCGCCTTCACGATCCCAACGGCCGCGGAAGAAGCGCGCTTCCATTTGCTTGGCCGGTGCGCCCCCGTCGACCGGCACGTGCCAGAGCTGGCCGGATCGGCCATGGTCGGTTTCGCGTCGCGACATGAAAGCCACGGACTCGCCGTCGGCGCTCCAGCCGACCGGAGTATCCGCGCCCGGGTGCCAGGTCAGTCGCTGTGCCTGGCCACCGGCCACGTCGATCACGTAGACGTCCGTATTGCCCTGGTACTCGGCGGCGAAGGCGATCTGCCGTCCATCCGGCGAGAAATAGGGATTGTTCTCCTCGGCTGCCGCCGAGGTCAGGCGCCGCGGCTCTGCACCGTCGCGGTCGGAGACCCACAGGTCGCCAGCGTAGACGAAGGCAAGATGGTCGGCCGACACGGCGGGGTGGCTGAGCAGGCGGGTAGCGCGGTCACCGTCATCGGCCCAGGCCGATACCGAAAAGACAAGCGCCAGGGGGGCAAGCAATCGAAGTGCGTTGGGCATGGATTTCACGTTTTGGTGATTGGCGAAGGCGACAACATAACGCATCCGATGTAAACACGCATCAGCCGAAAGTCATTGTGCCCCGGCCAAGAAAAAGGGCCCGGCCGCTGTGCGACCGGGCCCCGAATGGTGCCGGTGTCTAACCGACGAGACGGATCAGATGTTGACCGTCACGCTGCCCGAACAAGTGCTCGTACCGGCTTCGCACACCTGGAAGGTGTAGCTGGCGCCGCCACGGTTGTCGCTCGACCAGGTATAGGCACCGTCATTCGCCGTGGTGTCGATCTTGCTGCCATCGAGGTAGATGTCAACATTGGTGGACGAGGCACCGTCCCAGGTCAGATCGGCGTGGTGACGACCCTTCACCTTGTAGCCGGAGGCCGACAGGGTGATGCCGTCGCTGACCGGTTCCTCGACCGTCACGCTCTGGCTGGCGCTATCGGTGGCACCGTCATCGTCGGTCACCGTCAGCGTCACGGTGTAGGTGCCACCGGCCGCATAGGTGTGGCTGGCGGTCTCACCGCCGCCCGTGTTGCCGTCACCGAAGTCCCAGGCATACGAGGCGATCGAACCGTCGCTGTCGCTCGAGCCCGAGCCGTCGAAGGAGCAGCCGAGATCCGTGCACGAGGAAGTGAACGAGGCCGTCGGGGCTTCGTTTTCCTCGGTCGGACCGCTGACGGTGACGGTCTGGCTGTCACTATCGCTTGCTTCGCCGTCGCTGACCGTCAAGGTGACGGTGTAGCTACCGTCGCCGGCATAGGTGTGGCTGGCCGTAGAACCGCTCGCGGAACCGCCGTCACCGAAGGTCCAGCTGTAGCTCAGAGAGTCGCCGTCGGCGTCGCTTGAACCGGTGCCGTCGAAGGAGCACGACAGGTCGGTGCAGGAATAGGTGAACGAGGCCGTCGGCGCGGTGTTTTCATCACCGCCACCGCCGCCGCCCAGGTAGGCGACTGCATCGGCCGCCTGGATCAGACCCCAGCCGTAGCTGTTGTCACGACCGCCAGAGCCGAGGTCTTCGGCCGTGGCCGCCAGGGCGTTGCGGATTTCGGTCGCTGTAGCCGTCGGCACCTGGCTCCAGACCAGGGCGGCGACACCCGCGACGTGCGGAGTGGCCATCGACGTGCCGTTGTAGCTGTCATAGCCATCGGCCGGCGCGGTGGCCTCGGTCGAGACCGTGGCGCTGGCACCCAGCTTGTTGCCGACCACGTACTGGCCATCCGACTGGCTCATGCTCACCGCCGGGATATTGGAGCAGGTTCCCCACGACGGCCCGCTGCAGTCCAGCGTGCCCAGGAAGCCGCCGGAGACGTTGTTGTAGATGATCGCGGCCGCGCCGCCGCCGGACTCGACGTTGGCGACCTTGTCGCTGAAGGAAATCGAACCGCGCTCACACATCACGACGTTGCCGGACCAGTTGCCTGCGCTGTCGCAGATGCCGCCGTCGACAACGCTGCCGGAAGCTGTGGTGCTGGCAGCCCGATCCATGGCTGAAACGGAATAGCTGGTTCCGTCGATTTCCGCCGTAGCGCTGATCGAAGGCACCGTGCTGAGCACACCCACACCCGGAGCGGCCAGTTCGACCTGGTCGTTCTTCTGCGAGAAGTCGGCCACGGTCTTGGTGTCGTCAATGGCGGCCACCGAAACCACGGCGTCGTAGGAAGCCGGGTAGCTGTAACCGGTGGTGCCGTCATTACCCGCCGCGGCGATCGAGAGCACACCCTGATCAAGCAGATCCTGGAAGCCCTGTTCAGCCGTGCTCGAAGCCTGGCCACCGCCGAGGCTCATGTTGATGACATCGGCGCCGGCATCCTGACAGGCGTAAGCGGCTTCGATGACGCCCGAGCTGTAGCTCCAGCCACAGGCACCGGAAGTCCAGTCGTCGTCGCCGAAGACCTTGGCGATGGTCAGGTTGATGTTGGCGCCCGGCATTACGCCGATCACGCCGTCACCGTTGTTGACGGCGGCAACCGTACCGGCCACGTGCGTGCCGTGACCGCAGCTGTCGATGAACGGGTCGCCGCTGCCGCTGAGGTTCAGTCCGTTGACCGGGTTGGCTTCCAGGTCGAAGTGACCGGCGTGGTAACCGGAATCGATGATGCAGACGTTCTTGCCGCCGGCATCCGCGTCGCTGACCTGGTCGGCCTGGACCATCGTGATGCCGTAGGGGACGCTCTCGGCCATCGGGTAGACGCGGGCGTCCTCCTCGATATTGAGCACGTTGGGATTGTTCTGCAGCCCCTGGAGCGCCTGCTCCGGCAGCGTGACCGCAATAGCGTTGACACTGCGGTTGGTCAGGTCGACCTTGATGTCGCCGCCCATGGCCTTGACTGCGGCCACACCCTGGCCGGCCTGGCCCGGGGCGAACTGGATGATGTAGCGATTATCGTCGGCCATCGCGTGGCTACAGAACATCAGGCCGACAGCGCCTGCAATGGCGGTCAGCCGCAACTTTGCGTGCTTCATGGGTTCTCCTCTGAGTGGTTTAGTGGGATGAATCAAGGCCCCTCTCATCCCGCTCCCCCTGGGTCCCCGGGAAGCTGCCCGACCACCGGCCGGCCGACCTTCCCCCTCACGGGGTAAAGAGCCGGTTTCAGTCTCGGATTCGGGCTGGTTGAAGGACAAACTTGAAAGTGCCTGTTGAGATTTATGTCACGTGATGAATGTCACGCATCTTTTCAGCATGAACATATCGGGTCACGTTTGTCAAGGCGATCGTCCGATTTTTCCGCCGTGCTAAGATCGCCGGCGAGGATCGGCCGGCCAATACCGGAGGGACACGGGGCCCGCGTCCGAACAAGCATGAGGGAGGCAGCAGCATGAGCAGCGTCTACATCACTTTCGGCCTGTATTTCGTAGTCTTGCTGGCACTGGGCATCGTCGCCTGGCGCCGGACGCAGGACCTTTCCGACTACATTCTCGGTGGCCGCTCGCTGGGCAGCGGGGTGACCGCGCTATCGGCCGGCGCTTCGGACATGAGCGGCTGGCTTCTGCTTGGCCTGCCCGGCGCTGCCTACCTGACCGGCCTGGACGCAGGCTGGATCGCCCTGGGCCTTTTGATCGGTACCTGGATGAACTGGCTGCTGGTCGCCAGCCGCTTGCGTACCGCGACCGAGAACCTTGAAGACTCCCTGACGCTGCCCGACTACTTTCAGCGCCGTTTCGCCGACGATTCGCGCTTTTTGCGCATCATTCCCGGCATTTTCATTTTCATTTTCTTCTCCCTCTACGTCAGTTCCGGCCTGGTGGCCGGCGGCCGGCTGTTCGAGGAAGTATTCGGCCTGCCTTACATGTGGGCGGTGACGACCGGTGTACTGGCGATCATCATCTACACGTTCCTGGGCGGCTACCTGGCGGTGAGCTGGACCGACGCCCTGCAGGCCCTGCTGATGCTGGCCGCACTGGTGGCCGTGCCACTGATGGTTTTCAGCACCGGCGACACTGGCCTGTTCGAGGCGGTGCGCGCGAAGAACCCCGAAATGCTCAACCCCTTTACTAACCCCTCGGGTGAATTCATCGGCCTGATCGCGATCATCTCGTCGATGGCCTGGGGCCTGGGTTATTTCGGCCAACCGCATATCCTGGCGCGCTTCATGGGCATTCACCATGTCAGCCAGCTGACCAGGGCCCGTCGCATCGCGGTGAGCTGGGCGGCCATCGGTCTGGTGGCCGCGGTGCTGGTCGGCCTGGCCGGCATCGGCGGACTGGAAACCACGCTGGAGGGCGCCGACTCCGAAAAGGTATTCATCCGCCTGGTCGAGGTGCTGTTCCATCCGCTGGTCGCCGGCATCTGCCTGGCGGCGATCCTGGCGGCAATCATGTCGACGGCCGACTCGCAGTTGCTGGTGGCCTCCTCGGTGGTCTCCGAGGACTTCTGGAAAGGTCTGCTGCGCACCGACGCCAGCCAGACCGAACTGGTGTGGGTCGGGCGCCTCTCGGTCATCGTCATCGCGTTGATCGCCTTCTGGTTCGCCCGCGATCCCGACAGCAAGGTGCTCGACCTGGTGTCCTACGCCTGGGCCGGGCTGGGTGCAGCATTCGGGCCGGTCATCGTGATGTCGCTGTACTGGGCAAAGATGAGCCGTTGGGGTGCTGCGGCGGGCATGATCGTCGGCGGCGTGACGGTCATCGTCTGGCAGCCGCTCGAGGGCGGCCTGTTCGACGTTTACGAAATCCTGCCGGGCGCCATTTTCGCCGCCCTGGCAGCATTCATCTTCAGTATGCTCCTCCCTGATGAAAAGGCGACCCGGCAATACGAACGCATGCTTGACTGACGTGGCTGCAGCATGAGCCGGTCAGTTCGACGCGGCCGGCTCACGCCCTGGCGGCGACGCGTGCTCGACGCCGAGTTCGAGCGCCTGCTCGATCTGGACGAGGCCGAACGTGCAGAGCGCCTGAAATTTCTCGCTGCGCAGCATCCGCGCCTGACACGCCGGCTCGGCCCCCTGCTCGACGCGCTCGCGGACAAGGCCGATCATCTCGAGGCCATGATCCGCGAAGTCGCCGACTCTGCGGTTGCCGAGCTGGATGGCGGAGATACCGAACTGCCGGCAGGTACGCGCCTGGGCGCCTGGCGCCTGATCGAATCGGTCGGCCACGGCGGCATGGGCCGGGTCTACCGTGCCGAGCGCGCCGACGGCGCCTTCGAGATGACCGCGGCAGTCAAGCTCATCCGGGTGCGGCGCGATCGCCGGCTGCGCATGCGATTGCTGATGGAACGCCAGCTTCTCGCCCGGCTCGATCATCCCAACATCGCGCGCATCCTCGATGGCGGCTCGACCGAGGACGATCAGGCCTGGCTGGCCATGGAGTGGGTCGACGGCCAGGATCTCGGCCAGTGCCGCGAGCGGGAAGCCCGCGATCACCGCCATTGCCTCGGCCGCTTCCTGCGTCTGGTCGAGGCGGTCCATCACGCCCACCAGCGCCAGATCGTGCACGGCGACATCAAGCCTGCAAACGTACGCATCGGCGAAGACGGACGCGTTCGTCTACTCGATTTCGGTGTGGCCCGGCTGCTGGCCGACGAGTCGAGCTCTGGTGAGCCGTCCGTGCGCGCATTGACCCCGGCCTGGTCCGCACCCGAACTGCGCCGCGGCGAACCAGTCTCCACCCAGTCCGATATCTGGGCCCTGGGCGCTCTGCTCCACTGGATGCTCACCGGCGCCACGCTCGACCCGGAAGAGGCCGTCGACATCGAGGCACTGAGCCGGAACCTGGGCAAGTCTTGTCCGCAACCCCGCGACCTGGCTGCCGTCATTGCGGTCGCCAGCGCCCACCGCCCGGACGATCGCTATCCGTCGGCGGCCGGCCTGATGCGGGATATCGAACGCTACCTGACACGTCAGCCGGTGCTGGCCCGGTCCCAGACTCGCCGCTACGTGCTGACGCGTTTCATCCAGCGCAACCCGATGTCGGTCGGTGCCAGCGCGCTGGCGGCCGTGCTGCTCGTGCTCGGCCTGGCCGGGACCGCCTGGCAGGCCAGGCAGGCCGCGCTCGAGCGCGACCGCACCCAGCTGGAAGCCAACAAGACCGAGAAGGTCAGCGAGTTCCTGGTCGGTCTGTTCGAACAAGCCGATCCCTGGATGGCGCGCGAACAGGAACTGACCGCGCGCGACCTGGTCGCCCGCGGCGCCGAACAGATCCGGGTGCTCAGGGAGACGCCGCTGGTGCAGGCTGAAATGTACGGCGTGCTGGCACGCGTTCATCGCGGCCTGGCCGACTACGAGCGGGCTGGGAGACTGGCGGCCGAGGCCGTCGAGGTGCTGGCAGCCGATCCCGAGATACCCCCGGAAGATCTGGCCGACGCCTGGTCGCTACGTGCCGACACACTCGGATCCCAGGGCCGCTATCAGGAGGCCGAGACGGCCCACCGCCGCGCCCTCGAACTGGTGGCGGATTCACCACTGCCGGTTCAGGCGCGTCATATGAACGGCCTCGGGTTGACCCTGTACTCACTGGGCCGCCTCGAGGCGGCCGGCGAACTGTTCGAGACGTCACTGGCCATCCGTGCCGAACACCAGCCCGACAGCGCCGAACTGGCCGAGGCGTACAACAACCTCGCGCTGCATCGCGCCACCATCGATCGCAACCGCGAGGCCCGCGAGTACTACGACCGCGCCATCGAGCTTCGACGCAAGGTACTGGGCGAGGATCATCCGACCACCAGCTTTTCGCTGACCAACCTGGCGGTGCTGCTGGTGCAGACCGGCCGAGCGGAGGAGGCCATTCCGGCCTTCCGCGAAGCCCTGGCCATCCGCGAAAACGCTTTCGGCAACCGCCACCCGGCCGTGGCCAGTGTGCTCTACCAGCTCGGCTGGGCGCATTCGCACCTGGAAGCTTACGGCCTGGCCCGCGAGTACTACCGGCGGGCCCTGGAAATAAGACGCACTTCCCTGGGCGAGGACCACCCCTCGGTGGCGGTGGTACTCAATGCTATGGCGAGCGTGGCCCGGGCCGAGGGCGACCACGAAAGCGCTCTGGACCACCTGGAGCGTGCGCTTGCGATCTATCGTGATCGCCTCGGCGAGTCACACCACGACATTGCCCTGGTCCTCACCAATCTCGGCGCCACCCACCTGCAGCGCGGCGAATTCGAGAAGGCACGCGATTTTCTCGAACGCGCACTGGCCATGAACCGCAACGAATTGGGCGAAAACCATCACCACGTGGCCGACAACCTGCAAGCCCTGGCCCGGCTTCACGAGGCCAGGCAGCAAACCGAACTGGCCGCCGATTACGCCCGACGTGCGTTGGTCACCTATAGCTCGCTGCGCGATGAATCCAGCCCCGCGGTGGCTGAGTCTCGGGCGCTGCTTGAGCGGATTCAAGGGGGGCATTGATGTTTTGCGGTTGCTTCGCGTCGGCCGGTTGATCGGCGCTGGGTTAGTTCTTGCCACATGTCGCTGTGGGGGCTTCGACAAGTCAACTTCTATTTCGCCCGCCTGCTTCGCAGGCTGATGGCGGGCAACTTTTTTCCCGCGCGAAAAAAGTAGCCAAAAAACGCGCTTAAAAGCAGGCGGTTACGCCTCA
>NZ_JAAIVI010000012.1 GCF_011008905.1 Wenzhouxiangella sp. XN201 | reverse complement strand
CAGCTACATCGGGGAAGTCGCCGGTGATTGGATTACTCCAGCTCTCACCATGAATTTGCTCGGAATCACCACACTGCTTGGGTTTTTCCTCCCGGGCTTAATGGCGGGCTTTCTGGCGCATGAGAGGCCCTTGGCAATTGGTTCCGGTTTAGGGCTCATTGTCGCCATCCTCTACTTTTCGCTTTCTGTAATTTTCCTGGGCTGGGATTGGGCGGTTGCAGGCATCCGGTTGAGCCCAGCGGCCATACCAACTTTGTTTGCATTGACCTTTGTCTTTACCTACGGGGGATACACGGCCGCCCAAAGGATGAAAAGGAGCAATAG
>NZ_JAAIVI010000011.1 GCF_011008905.1 Wenzhouxiangella sp. XN201 | reverse complement strand
CAGCGGCCCGCATCTGGCACTACGACTTCGAATGGCGTTCCACCCCCCGGCCACTGTCCCACCCTCAACCGAAGCCGACCCCGATCGAGGTCGTGTTGTCTGGGTGCGGGCTACGCCAACGCTTTATCGAAAACGCCATGTTTCACGACCGAGCCATCGCGAAGGCAAAAGCGGTATCTCCGTTAAGCCCTGAAGCCATCTGGTCCTGCGCACCAACCGCGTCTTCTAAGAGCGTTTTTGGTGACTTTTGTCGCGACTGACAAAAGTTACTCGCCATCAGCCTGCGAAGCAGGCGGGCGA
>NZ_JAAIVI010000010.1 GCF_011008905.1 Wenzhouxiangella sp. XN201 | reverse complement strand
GGCGGTTTCGCCCGGCGCGCTTCGCGCGCTCTTGCGGCGAGGTACTTTTTTGTCGCGCCAAAAAAGTACCCAAAAAATGCGCTTAAAAGATGACGATCACGTCTCAGGAGTACCTGGTCGGAGTGGCTTCACGGACTGTGGCTGGGGTTTTACTCTTGTCCGGCTGCGGAACATGCTGGCTTGCGGTAACGCCTGCAGCGGCCCGCATCTGGCACTACGACTTCGAATGGCGTTCCACCCCCCGGCCACTGTCCCACCCTCA
>NZ_JAAIVI010000009.1 GCF_011008905.1 Wenzhouxiangella sp. XN201 | reverse complement strand
CGGATACGAAAAAGCCCCGTCCGGGGACAGGGCCTCTTCTCTGTTTGGCGCGCCCGGAAGGATGGCTGCGCCCGCTGCGCGGGCTTGCCCTTCGGGCTGTCGCTTCGCTCCAGCGAATGTGCGCTGCGCGCACATTTCGAACCGAATTGTCTATTGGTCGGAGGTTCGAATCGGAACTCCGGATACGAAAAAGCCCCGTCCGGGGACAGGGCCTCTTCTCTGTTTGGCGCGCCCGGAAGGAT
>NZ_JAAIVI010000008.1 GCF_011008905.1 Wenzhouxiangella sp. XN201 | reverse complement strand
TTGAGCCCAGCGGCCATACCAACTTTGTTTGCATTGACCTTTGTCTTTACCTACGGGGGATACACGGCCGCCCAAAGGATGAAAAGGAGCAATAGCGATGCTGTCACTTAACAAGTCGCTCAAGTACGTTCCGGCCCTATCGGGCCTCCACCGGACGCGCTTACGCGCGCCGCTTAGCTAAACGTTAAGTGACACGAAACACATGAAATCGTTGAAGCCAATACTAGCCGGATCAAGCATCTATCTATTTCTAGAGATCAGCAGCTACATCGGGGAAGTCGCCGGTGATTGGATTACTCCAGCTCTCACCATGAATTTGCTCGGAATCACCACACTGCTTGGGTTTTTCCTCCCGG
>NZ_JAAIVI010000007.1 GCF_011008905.1 Wenzhouxiangella sp. XN201 | reverse complement strand
CGCCTTACCTCGGAGGTCTGTGCCACCCTTTATCGAAGCCGGCCTCGATCGAGGTCGTGCTGTCTGGGTGCGGGCTACGCCAGGGCTTTATCGAAAACGCCATGTTTGACGACCGAGCAATCGCGAAGGCAGAAACGGTATCTCCGTTAAGCCACTGAGTCATCTGGTCCTGCGGACCAACCGCGTCTTGTAAGAGCGTTTTTGGTGACTTTTGTCGCGACTGACAAAAGTTACTCGCCCAAAGAGCTTGCGAAGCA
>NZ_JAAIVI010000006.1 GCF_011008905.1 Wenzhouxiangella sp. XN201 | reverse complement strand
CTCGATCGAGGCCGGCTTCGATAAAGGGTGGCACAGACCTCCGAGGTAAGGCGCCACTCAAAGTCGCAGTGCCAGATGCGGGCCGCGCCAGGCGTCTTCGCAAGCCAGCATGTTCCTCAGCCGGGCCAGAGCAAAGCCCCAGTCACAGTCCGTGAAGCCACTCCGCTCAAAGGTTCTTGAGACGTAACCGCCTGCTTTTAAGCGCGTTTTTTGGTGACTTTTTTCGCGCGGGAAAAAAGTTACCCGCCATCAGCCCGCGAAGCGGGCGGGC
>NZ_JAAIVI010000005.1 GCF_011008905.1 Wenzhouxiangella sp. XN201 | reverse complement strand
CAGCGGCCCGCATCTGGCACTACGACTTCGAATGGCGTTCCACCCCCCGGCCACTGTCCCACCCTCAACCGAAGCCGACCCCGATCGAGGTCGTGCTGTCTGGGTGCGGGCAACTCCAGGACTCAGTCGAAAACGCCATGTTTCACGACCGAGCCCTCGCGAAGGCACGAACGGTATCTCCGTTAAGCCCTGAAGCCATCTGGTCCTGCGGACCAACCGCGTCTTCTAAGAGCGTTTTTGGTGACTTTTGTCACGACTGACAAAAGTTACTCGCCATCAGCCTGCGAAGCAGGCGGGCGAAACAGAAGTTGACTTGTCGAGGCCACCACGGCGACAAGTGGCGTCAGC
>NZ_JAAIVI010000004.1 GCF_011008905.1 Wenzhouxiangella sp. XN201 | reverse complement strand
GTGTAGGTGCCCGGATCGACCAGCACCGTGATGCTGTTGCCGTCAGTGAGTGAGCCGGCGACATCGCCGGTGAAATCGAACGCCTGCAGGCTGCCCTTGGGCAGGGTCTGTTTCTCGACGGTGATCGAACCGCGCTGGGTGTTGGTGAACACGCAGGTTACGGTCTCGCCGGCGTCGAACACGAAGTTCGCGGTTGCCGTTCCGATATCGCCGGTGCTGTCGGCATCGTTGCACACGATGTCGGTCAGCTTCCAGCCTTCCGGAACCGTCTCTGTCGAACTGTAGTTGCCCGGCGCCAGGTTGTCGACGATGATTTGCCCGTCATCGATCAGGTTGCCGGCGGCATCGCCGGTAAAACTAAAGCTTTGCAGGCTGCCTCCGGGGATGGTCTGATTTTCGACGATGATGGTGCCGCGCTCGGTGTTGGTGAACACGCAGCGCACCGCTTCATCGGCTGAGACGTTGAAGGTTGCGGTCGCCGTGCCGATATTGCCGGTGCTGTCGCTGTCGTCGCAGACGATCGAGGTCAGATCCCAGCCGGCGGGCACGGTCTCGGTCGACGTGTAAGTGCCCGGATCGACCAGGATCGTGATGCTGTTGCCGTCAGCGAGCGAGCCGGCGACATCCCCAGCGAAAGCGAATGCCTGCGGGCTGCCGTTCGGCAAGGTTTGCTTCTCGACGGTGATCGAACCGCCCTGGGTATTGGTGAACACGCAGGCCACGGTCTCGCCCGGATCGAGCACGAAGTTCGCGGTCGCGGTACCGACATCGCCGCTCGAGTTGCCGTCATTGCACGAAATTCCGGTCAGCTTCCAGTTCGCCGGCACGGTCTCGGTCGAGCTGTAGTTGCCGGGCAC
>NZ_JAAIVI010000003.1 GCF_011008905.1 Wenzhouxiangella sp. XN201 | reverse complement strand
TTGTCGACCACGATCTGCTCGCCATCGCTCAGACTGCCGAGGGCATCGCCGGTAAATGCAAAGCTTTCAGGGCTACCTTGCGGGTTGGTCTGCTTCTCGACCACCATGGTGCCGCGCTCGGTGTTGGTAAAGACGCAACGGACCGCTTCGTCGGCTTCGACGTTGAAGGTCGCCGTCGCCGTGCCGATATCGCCGGTGCTGTTCAAATCGTCGCAGACGATCGAAGTCAGATCCCAGCCCGCAGGCAGGGTCTCGGTCGAGGTGTAAGTGCCCGGATCGACCAGGATCGTGATGCTGTTGCCGTCAGCGAGCGAGCCGGCGACATCACCGGCGAAAGCGAATGCCTGCGGGCTGCCGTTCGGCAAGGTTTGCTTCTCGACGGTGATCGAGCCGCCCTGGGTATTGGTGAACACGCAGGCCACGGTCTCGCCCGGATCGAGCACGAAATTCGCGGTCGCGGTGCCGACATCGCCGCTCGAGTTGCCGTCATTGCACGAAATTCCGGTCAGCTTCCAGTTCGCCGGCACGGTCTCGGTCGAGCTGTAGTTGCCGGGCAC
>NZ_JAAIVI010000002.1 GCF_011008905.1 Wenzhouxiangella sp. XN201 | reverse complement strand
CGGCGCGCTTCGCGCGCTCTTGCGGCGAGGTACTTTTTTGTCGCGCCAAAAAAGTACCCAAAAAATGCGCTTAAAAGATGACGGTTACGTCTCAGAAATATCTGAGCGGAGTGGCTTCACGGACTGTGGCTGGGGTTTTGCTCTTGCCCGGCTGCCGAACATGCTGGCTTGCGATAACGCCTGCAGTGGCCCGCGTCTGGCACTGCGACTTCGAGTGGCGTTCCACCCCGACCGCTGTCC
>NZ_JAAIVI010000001.1 GCF_011008905.1 Wenzhouxiangella sp. XN201 | reverse complement strand
TGCTTCGCAGGCTGATGGCGGGCAACTTTTTTCCCGCGCGAAAAAAGTAGCCAAAAAACGCGCTTAAAAGCAGGCGGTTACGCCTCAAGAACCTTTCCCGGGAGTGGCTTCACAGACTGCGATTGGGGCTTTGCTTGGGCCCGGCTGTGGAACATGCTGGCTTGCGGTAACGCCTGCAGCGGCCCGCATCTGGCACTACGACTTCGAATGGCGTTCCACCCCCCGGCCACTGTCCCACCCTCA